>DASVNH010000236.1:0-46657 GCA_036383955.1 Planctomycetota bacterium
GGCGCGCGCTCGACCTTCCCGTACAACGGCAGCGCCGACTGGACCTGCTCCCACGAGAAGCACTGGCTCTTCGACGGCACGGGCATGAAAAACGGCGACCGCATCAAGGGCCTCGTCGGCTGGGAGCATCACGGCCTGCCCGCGCCGATCCCCGGCCTCGAGATCCTCGCCCGCGGCCCCGTCTTCAGCGGCAAGAAGAACCAGAACGTCGAGTACACCTCGACGATGCACCCCGGCCCCAAGGGCAACCTCGTCTTCAACGCCGCGACGATCTGGTGGTCCGACGGCCTGAGCGCCCCGCCCGGCTACCTGCGGCCCAGCGCGCACGGCGGCACGCCGCCCGGCCCCGATCCGCGCGTGCAGCGGATGACGTCGAATCTGTTCTCGCGCTTCCTCGCATGAAGCCCGACGAGTTCCTGCACGCGGCGCGCGGCACCTGCCAGCTCGGGCGTCCCCTCCCGCCCTCGGAGCGCGCGCGCTGGAAGGCCCGGCATCCCTCGCTGAAGCTCCCCAACGACCTGCTCGGCTTCCTCAAGCGCGCCAACGGCATCACGTTCTC
Source organism: Planctomycetota bacterium (assembly GCA_036383955.1). Taxonomy (GTDB): domain Bacteria; phylum Planctomycetota; class MHYJ01; order MHYJ01; family JACPRB01; genus JACQFK01. The sequence continues at coordinate 560 of DASVNH010000236.1, forward strand.
CGAAGGACGGCTGCTGCCCCTGCGCGAGATCCGGCCGGCGACCGAGATTCTCTATCAGGATCAGGACGGCGAGGAATCGCTGCCGGAGACCTGGCTCGGGCTGACGGACGACGTCGACGGCCTCCTCGTTCTCGACATTCCCGCGCGGACTTATCTGGTCATCGACGAGGAGACGGAGAAGGTCGGCGACCGCTGGGAGGAAGCGCTCGACTGGCTCTACGCGCGCTACCTGGCTTCCGCCGGGTAGGATCCTCTGGTGACGGATCCGCGAGCCCTGGAGCGTCTGCGCGACGCGGAGCGCGCGAAACGCCTGCTCCTGCTGGGCGCGGCGGCGATCCTGTACGGATCGGGCTGGATGGTCTTCGACCACCACGCCACCCGCGTCGCCGGGGCGGTCGGCACCGTGTCCCGCGTCTACCAGAAAGCCTGGTACACCGTGGACCACGTGTTCGAGGGAGTCGCCTACGCCGCGGACCTGGGGCGGATTCCGGATTCCATGGCCCGACCTCCCGTCGGCGGCGAGATCCAGATCTACTTCTATCGCAACGATCCCACCCACGCCTTTTATGAGCCTCGACGGCACGCGTCGCCGGGGCCGATTCCGGCGGCCGTGGCGCTCCTCGGGCTTGTGGCGGTCGGGGAAGGTCTGCGCCGGGCCCTCCGCTCGCGCGGGCGTCCCGCGGAGTCGGGCGACACCTGGGAGCTTCCCCTGTCCAGGATGCATTGGATCCGCGGCCTCGTGGGCGGCATCTTCTTTGTCCTGCTGTCGTTGGTCGTCGGCCTCTCGATGTGGCTGGGCTGGCACACCGGGGGGCCGATGGGGCTCTTCACGCTCGTCTTCGTCGTCGGAACCCACGGCGGACTGGCGGGCGCCGTGTTCGTCATCGCGTACGTGTCCGGCCTCGTCTTCGATCCCGGACGCGGGCTGATCTACCATCGCTGGGGCCTGAGGCGCCCGTGCATGCGCTCCTTCCGGCCGTTGTCGGACTTGGCGCGGCTGGAAACCCGGACGGTTCTCTTTCGCCGCGGCCGGAGCTCCTACCTGGTGCTTCATTTCCAGGACGGCTCGGAATCGGGGTATCCCCTGGGCGCCCGCCTGGAGAACCCGGCCGAAACCGAGGGACGGCTCCGGCAGTTCCTCGAGAGCCGGTCGATCACGCTCCCGTAGGCCGCGCTACCTGTAGTAGATCGTCCAGCAGAGCGCGGTCAGGCTGGCGTGGATGACCCTGTCGCTGCCGCGCGGGCCTTGCAGCGCTTCGCGCTCCCGAACGGTCCTCTTGAAGGGCTCGGCCCACGCCTTGAAAGAGGGACCGTCCGGGCCGTCGTACTGGAACAGCGCCCGCGTCTCAAAGTAGAGGTCGACCAGGGAGCGGCCCGACGTGGGCGGCGACGCGACCAGCATCGCCGCCACGTTCGCGTGCAGCGGATCCGCCCTGTTCTTGTCCATGAAGATCCGCGCGATCATCTCCCGCGCGTCGGGCGCGCCGCGGCGGTCGTAGTACGCGCGAAGCCCATCGTAGGCCGAACGAGGAAACGCCAGCTGACCGAGCTCCGCCGACTTGAGGACGTCGGCCGCCCACGTGGTCGTAGGACCGTCCCCCCAGGATCCATCCCGGAGCTGCAGGCTCAGCAGGGCGTCGACCGAAGCCTGGGCGTGGTCTTTGAAGGCATTCGAGCCGGTCAGGCCGTACGCCTCGCTCAGGGCGAGGGCGGCGAGGGCGTGATCGAGCGCGCTCCGCGCCGAGCGGAACAGGCCGTCTTCCCGCTGGTCGTCTTGCAGCAGGCGCAGGCCGTCGCGGACGACGTCGCCCATGCACAGGCCGTCGTAGCGGTCCTTCGAGAGATGCGAGTACCCGACGCCCAGGAACGAGAGCAGGGCCAGTCCGGTGAGCCCGGGCTTGCCGATGAGGACGCCGTCGAGGGACGTCACGCCGTCGCCCCAGCTCCCGTCGGGGTTTTGACTGTTCAGCAGCCAGCGCAGCGGCGCGGGGCAGGCGCTCTCGACTTCCCTCTCGACCGACTCCACGACGCGGTCGGCGATCGGCTCGTCGGCGGAAAGCGGGACGTCCGCGGGCAGATCGAGCGGGACGTCGACGGCCGGCACCGGCTTCGCGGAACGGCGGACGTTCGGGGGGGCCTCGGGCGCGCCCGTACGGACCCGGAGGGCGACGAGGAAGAGAAACGACAGCAGGAGAGCCCGCTTCACAGGGGAGATGAACGTGGCGCGGCGCGAAAGGATCGCGCGATTTGGCTATGATTCTCGAGATGATCGCCTTCCTCCTCCTGCTGCCTCAGGACGTCGACGCCGTCCGCGCCGCCTTCACGAAGTACGAGCACGAGATCCCGATGCGCGACGGCAAGAAGCTGTTCACGGCGGTCTACGTTCCGAAGGCCGAGGGCGGCTATCCGATCCTGCTGACGCGGACGCCCTACGGATGCGCGCCGTACGGGGTCGACGCCTACAAGGCCAAGCTGGCCTACTCCGAGAAGATGGAGAAGGAGGGCTACATCTTCGTCTTCCAGGACGTCCGGGGCCGCCACATGTCGGAGGGCGAGTTCGTCCACGTGCGGCCGCGCGGGGAGGTCGACGAAAGCACCGACACCTGGGACACGATCGACTGGCTGCTGAAGAACGTCCCGAAGAACGCGGGCAAGGTCGGGCTCTGGGGCATCTCGTATCCCGGCTTCTACGCGGCGGCGGGGATGATCGACGCGCATCCCGCGCTGCTGGCCGTCTCGCCGCAGGCGCCGGTCTCGAACTGGTTCGGCGGCGACGACTGGCACCACAACGGCGCGTTCTACGTCGCGCACGCGTTCGGCTGGTTCTCGACGGCCGGCCGCACGCAGAAGAATCCCACGCTCCCGCTGCCGCCCGCGCCGAAGCTCTTCACCGACGCCTACGCGTTCTACCTCGAGAAGGGCACGCTCGCCGAGCTGAACCGGACGGCGCTCAAGGGCGAGATCCCCTTCTGGAACGAGCTGATGGCCCACGGCGCGTACGACGAGTTCTGGAAGGCGCGCGACCTGCGGCCGCGCCTGACGAAGATCAAGCCGGCGGTCATGACCGTGGGCGGCTGGTTCGACGCGGAGAACCTCTACGGCGCGCTCGAGGTCTACGGGGCCGTCGAACGCCAGAACCCGGGCAGCTCCAACGTCCTCGTGATGGGCCCGTGGTACCACGGCGGCTGGGCCACCTCGGACGGCAGCTTTCTCGGCCACGTCCGCTTCGGCGCGAAGACCGCCGTCCACTACCGGGACGAGATCGAGGCCGCCTTCTTCGCCCGCGTCCTCAAGGGCGCCGGCCGGGACCTGCCGGAAGCCACCGTGTTCCAGACCGGGACGAACGAATGGCGGAGCTTCTCCGCGTGGCCGCCGAAGACCGAGGCGAAGACGATCTACCTGCGGGAGGGCGGCCGCCTCAGCTTCGAGGCCCCGCCGGAGACGGAGGGCGTCGACGAATACGTCAGCGACCCCGCGAAGCCGGTGCCGTTCACCGCGGGCACGGCCGGCGGGATGACGCGGGAGCACATGGTCGACGACCAGCGCTTCGCGGCGACGCGGCCCGACGTCCTCGTGTACCGGAGCGAACCGCTCGAGCGGGACGTCACGGTGGCGGGGCCGCTCCGGCCGCGGATCCACGTCTCGACGTCCGGCACGGACGCGGACTGGGTGGTGAAGGTGATCGACGTCTATCCCGACAGCTTCCCCGATCCCGATCCGAATCCGACGGGCGTGAAGATGGCGGGCTACCAGCAGCTGCTGCGCGGCGAGTGCATGCGGGGCAAGTTCCGGAAGAGCCTCGCGGCGCCGGAGCCCTTCGAGCCCGGGAAGGCGGAGGTCGTCGAGTACGCGATGCCCGACGTCCTCCACACGTTCCGGAAGGGCCACCGGATCATGGTGCAGATCCAGAGCTCGTGGTTCCCGCTGGTGGACCGCAACCCGCAGACGTTCACGGACATCTACGCGGCGAAGGCCTCGGACTTCCGGAAAGCGACGCAGCGCGTGTACCGCTCGACGTCGCGGCCGTCGGGCGTCGAGCTCGGCGTCCTGCGCTGAGCCAACGACCTCTTAGGAGACCACCGGCATGGCGAACCCCGAGGAGGAGCCGGGCCCTACTCCGCTGTACATCCTGCTCCCGATGTTGCTGACCTTCGCGATCCAGCGGACGGTCCTGCATCACAGCCATCCGGACACGCACGTGTTCGTCGCCGGCTATCTGGTCCATCATCTCTTCTGGGGGATCCTGGTCCTGATCCCGACATCCTTCACGCTGAGCCTGGGGATCCGGACCCCGTGGCGGAAGAAGCTGGCCCTGGCGCTGCTCGGCTTTTCGAGCGCCATGGTCCTGGATGAGGTGATCTATCTCATCTGCACGGACGGGAGCGGCGTCGCGTACCGGGGATCCGCGTCGCTCGGAGGCGCCTGCGTCCTGATCGCCCTCGCCGCCGCGTTCCTCGCGATCCGGAGCCTGGCGCGGCGCGCGGGAAGCCGCGCCGGCTGAGCTCACTCTCCCGGGGAGAGCGCGTGCTTCGTGACCGGGCCGGAGACGCTCTTGTCGCCGATGGTGACGTAGAGGACGCCGTCGTTGCGCAGCAGCGTCCACCGGGCGTTGCGATCGGTGAGCTCGCCGAGCTGGTCGAGGAACTTGGGGTCCAGCGCGTAGATCTCGATCCGCTCCGCCTTGTGGATGTCGCGCATCCCCGTCTGGGCGAGCCAGTGGCGCGGGTGCTGATGCGCGAACACGACGACCCGCGGGCTGGCCTTGCTGGCCTTGTGCAGGCGGTCCGGCGACGGAGCGCCGATCTCGATCCAGACGCGGAGGATGCCTTGCGGATCGTGGACCGTGAGGGGCGGCTCCTCCGCCGACGAAAGGCCGCCCTTGGAGAACGCGAGGCCCTCTTCATAGAGCAGCGCGTAGGCGATCGTCCGCGTCAGCAGATAGGGCATCGATTCGGACGGATGCCGGGCGAGCCGGAGATCGAGAGAATCGTAGACGCCGCGGTCGACGTCCGCGAGCTCGATCTCCAGGTGGTAGAGCGTCGCCATGCGGGCTCTGAGATTACCCGACGCGAGCGAATCGGACCAGCGGCGGATCCATCGTTCGAAGGCGCGGCCGTCGGGCGTCGAGCCCGGCGTCCTCAATCGGGCTTCGCGCGCTATACTTCGGCGTGGCCCACCACCCCGACGGCCTGCTCGTCGTCCCTCCGAAGAGCGCGGTCGTCGCGCTGTCGAACCCCGGGACGTCGAAGCTGCAGACCCACTTCAAGCAGAGCGGCAAGCTCTTCCCGACGATCCCGTCGGTGGACGACGTCGTGCAGGGCAACCTCGGCGACTGCTACTTCCTGGCCGCCGTCCTGGCGGTCCTGGAGTCGCCGGACGGGCCGGAGATCATCGAAACTCTCATGAAGGACAACTTGAACGGCACGGTGACGGTGCGGCTCTTCAAGAAAGCCGAGGGGCAGTTCCATTACCTGTCGGTGGACAAGTCGCTGGTATACGAGTTCTTCAGCACGAAGGTGCTGCACGCCACGGGGGCGCTCTGGCTGGGCATCCTCGAGAAGGCGTTCATCAAGTTTCTTGCGGAGGGCGCGTACAACAAGGTGTCCGGCGGGCACGAGGGGGAGGCCCTGGTGGCCCTGCTCGGGGGGGAGTCGAAGGCGGTCAGCTTCAGCTCGTCCCTGGCGGCCACCCAGGCCGACGTCGACGTGTGGGCCAACCTCTGCAACACCTACTCCGACTCGATGCTCTACAAGATCCCCATGATGAGGGACAATTTCCGGCAAAGCGTGCTGCCCGCGGTCTTCGGGGGCAGCGAAGCGCTGCTGACGCAGTGGATGACCTGGTACACCAAGGCCCGGAAGGAGCAGCTGAACCTCAGCCGGAAGACGTTCGAGGAGTTCGAGGCGTTCATGAAGCAGAACCTCGCGGACGAGGCGCTGCGGAACCTGGTCGTGACCTGGGTCGGCGCCCACAAGGTCGTGTCCATCGGCGGGGCGGTCGGCCGCTACAGCCCCCCGCAGATCGACTTCTTCATGCGGATCCAGCGTCTGCTCGCGCTGCGGATCCCCATCGCGGCCGGGACCATCAAGAACATCGGGACGCCGAGCGGCATCGGCCGCAGCGCCGGCGAGCCCATCAGCAAGGGCCTGGCGGGGAAGCACGCGTACGGCGTTCTCGGCACCAAGCGCGACGACGCCGGCCGTCTCTACGTAAAGCTCCGGAATCCCTGGGGCGACACGGGCCGGGCCTACACGGAAAGCGGCGGGCAGCTGACGGCCGTCGAGACGCGCGACGCCGAGTTCTACATGGAGCTCTGGGACTTCCACCAGAACTTCGACAGCATCATCGAGGGCGCGCAGGCCGTCACGGCCGCCCGCCAGGCCTTCCAGCGCGACCTGGCCCAGCAGCTCCAGAATCAGCGCGCCGCCCTCAAGCCGATATCCAAGGCCTAAACCCCCCGCGTTCCGGGTCTTAGTTCCTGTTGCCCTGAACCGTGCTATCCTCCTCAAGGACATGGACGAAGACCGTCGCCCCGGCCCCTTTTCCGAGGATCTCGAGCTCCGCGTCGTCTCCGGACCGCCGAAGTACACGTCCAGGACGGACAAGCCGGTCGAGCACATCACGCTCGCGGACGCTCGGGACGTCGTGATCGGCTACATCTACGCCAACGATGACGACGACGCGGCCGGCTGGGTGGCGCGCGCCGAGGCGGACTCCGAGGCCTGGAACCTCGCGGCCCGCTGGGCCAGGATGCTCATGGACGCGAAGAGGCGCGGCCTCAAGCCCTCCGGGGCGCTCGACGAAATGATCCGCGCCGGCTCGGACGCGCGCAGCCACGTGGTGCCGGGCTCCCGGCGGACCGCCGCCGGCCTCGCGGCGCTGCGGAAGCTCGCGACGGCGACCTAGAAGGCGAGCTTCAGGGAAAGCCTCAGATTTCTTGAACCCGCCCGGCTATACTGCCCGGATGCGACATCTGAGCCGGAGCTGGGCGGCCGTTCTGCTGCTCGCCGCGGGGGCGGGCGCGCAGGATCCGACGCCGAAGGCGCCCGTGCCCGACGAAGCGACGCTGAAGAAGACGGAGACCGAGCTGCGCGAAGTCCTCAAGGCGGACTACAAATCGAGCGATCCCGCGGACCGGCGGACCCTCGCGCGGAAGCTCCTCGGGTCGTCGGCCAAGTCCGAGTCGGATCCTCCCGCCCTGTACGTCATGCTCCGCGAGGCGTCGGACATCGCCGCCCAGGCCGAGGACTTCGGGACCGCGTTCGCGGCCATCGACCGCCTGGCCGTCCACTTCGACGTGGAACCGTTCGGCCTCAAGGTCGACGCGCTGGCCGCGGCGCGCAAGGCCGCGCGCCGGACCGACGCGCTGGCGAGAGTCGCGGCGGCGGGGATCCGCACGGCGCGGGAGGCGCGCGGGGCGGACCGGCTCGACGCGGCCCAGCGGGCCCTCAAGGAGGCGGAAGCGGCGGCGAAGGGCGCGAAGGACGCGGCGCTGTCGAAACCGATCGCCGAGGAAGCCCGGCTCCTCGCCGCGGCCAAGAAAGACCTGGCCGATGTGGAGGAAGCGCGGGCGAAGCTGGCCGGCGCGCCGGACGACGCGAAGGCGAACCTGACGGTCGGCCGCTGGCTGGCCTTCGAGAAGGGCCGGCCGAAGGAAGGCCTGCCGTACCTGGCGAAAGGGTCGGACAAGCGGCTGAGCGAAGCGGCAAAGCTGGACCTGGAAGGCTTCGACCCCCTGCGCGTCGGCGAGGCCTGGATGAAGCTCGCCGCGGATCCGAGGCTGCCGAGGGTGGTGGTCCTGGAGCGGGGCTGCGAGTGGCTGCGCAAAGCCTGGGAGAAGGAGGACCCGCTGACGAAGGACCGGCTCCGGACGCGGCTCCTGGCGCTGCTGGCCTCGCCGAAGGGCGGGAAGCCCGCGGAATCCGCTCCGCCTCCGTGGAACATCGGCGGGCCGTCGAAGTACGCCTGGGATCCGACCTTGGCCTGGTCCGGCGAGCGCTCGGTCAAGCTGATGCCCGCGAACCGGACGAGCGACCCGAAGGCCTGGACGAACTTCAGCTCGCCCAAGCTGCCGGTCGTGATCGGCGCGGAGTACCGCGTCTCGGTGCGGGCGCTGACGGAGAAATTGTCGGGCGCCAACAACGGCGTCTGGATCATCTTCTGGGGAGCGGACGGCAAGGCGATCCGCGAGGCCGCGTTCCTGTTCCCGCCGGACACCCCCGTCTGGACCCTCGTCGAAGGCAAGCTCGAGTGCCCGCCGGGCGCGGACAAGGTCGAGCTGTCCTTCCACCACGATTCGTCGGCCGGAACGGCCTGGATCGACGCCGTCACCCTCACCTGCCAGGGCGACGAGATCCCCATCAACGGCGACCTCGAGCCGAAGTAGCCAAACCGCGGCATAGACGCGGCCCCTCGCCGGTTCGGGGTATAGTTCCTGGCGAACCCCGGATGGGCTCACCGCGTCTTATAGTGTGAATCGAATGGCCGCCGACTTCGACCCCAACGCCCCGACCGTGCCCGACCGCTCGGGCTCGGCGGCGTCGTCGACCGGCCCGAGCCTCGCCGGCCGCAAGGTCGGCGACTACCAGGTGATCCGCGAGCTCGGCCGCGGCGGGATGGGCGTCGTCTATCTGGCCCACGACGCGGCCCTGCAGCGGGACGTCGCCATCAAGGTCCTCCAGCCCGACCTGGCGAGCGACCCCGAATTCGAAGCCCGCTTCATCCGCGAGGCCCGGACGTCCGCCAAGCTCGAGCATCCCAACGTCGTCCCGGTCTACACGGCGGGGCGCGACGGCGACCTCCTCTACATGGCCATGGGCTTCGTGAAGGGGCGCACGCTCGACGCCCACCTGAAGGCCCGCGGACGCCTGCCGGTGGCGGAGGCCGTCGACATCGTCCGCCAGGCCGCGCGCGGCCTCGGGGCGGCGCACGCCGCGTCGCTCGTGCACCGCGACATCAAGCCGCACAATATCATGATCGACGACGCGGGCCGCGTGAAGATCATGGACTTCGGCCTGATGCGCTCGTGGCGCGACGCGGACGCCATCACGGAGACCGGCGTGTTCTACGGGACGCCGCAGTACGCGTCCCCGGAGCAGTGCGACAGCGGCGAGCTCGACGGCCGCTCGGACCTCTACTCGCTGGGCGCCGTCTTCTACGAGATGCTCACGGGCAAGCGGCCCCACACGGGGGACACGCCCGTCCAGCTCCTGAAGAAGATCCTCCTGGAAGCGCCCGCGACCGTGCGCTCGCTCAACCCCGACGTCCCGCCCGGCGTGGCGGCGGTCGTCGAGAAGATGATGGCCAAGCGCGCGGAGGAACGCTTCGCGACGGCGGAGGAGGTCGTCGCGGCGCTCGACGCGCCGAAGCCGGTCGTGACGACGTCCCGCCGTCCGCTGATCGCGGGCGCCGCCGCGGCGCTCGTCCTGCTGGCGGCCGGATGGCTGTTCCTGCGGCCGGCTCCGGCGGTCGTCGACCCTCTCCCGCCGTCGGGCCGGACGCGCCTGGTCGTGTTCGACCTGAAGAACGGGATCCCGAAGCCGGAGTCGGCCTGGTACTCGATCGCGCTGTCGGACCTGCTGATCGCGGCGCTGTCGAACAAGCCGAAGCTGGACGTCCCGACGCGCGACACGCTGCTCTGGACGCTCAAGCAGATGGAGCTGGCCGGGAAGGCGTCGGAGGACCACCGTCGGGTGCTGACGAGCGAGCTGGGCGCGCGGGCCTACCTGAGCGGAAACTACTATGTGCAAAGCGGGCGGATCCGCCTCACGCTGACGGGCTATCGGCTCCCCGAGAACTCGCCGCTCTTCCCCGAGCTGTCGTTCGAGCGTCCCGAGGGCGACCTGTTCGGCCTCGTCGACACGGCCGCGGCGGCGGTGGCGAAGGCCCTGCTCGGCGAGGTCGCGCCTTCGATCGCGGCGGCCGGCGAGCCGGAAGACGCGAAGCGGCGGGAGCAGCTCCGGGGGGGTGGAGCCCGAGAGCGGGAGAAAGCGCCGGCCGCGCCCACCTTTGCCGCCAAGCCCGCCGCTCCGCTTCCCACCCCGGCCCCGGTCGTGACGGCCGCTCCGACGACGGCGTCCGCCGCCCTGAAGGAAGAGAAGAAGAATCTGGGCGCCGAAGACGGAAAGCCGGGCAAGGCGAAAGCGGCCGCGGAGATCAAGCCGGCCGAGTGGGCGCACGCCTGGTACGCGAACCGCAAGGCGCTGGAGACCTGCAAGCTGGGGAAAGAGGACTTCCAGGCGGCCGCGCAGCAGCTCGCCCAGGAGTTCCGCCGGAAGGCGCCCGACCAGGCCGCGCTCGCGGGTCCCCGCCGCTCCGACGCGGACAAGGACGCGGCCAAGCGCATGCCCGACTGGCTTGAGTTCGCGTGTCCGGGCTGCGAGGAGCCCCTGCCCGGCTTCGAGCGCTGCGAGCCCTGCGAGCGCTTCGCCGTCGTGCGCCTCAAGAAACGCACGCCGTAGCGGTTGCGTCGTAACCGTTCAGGCCCTATCCTTCTTCGGGCATCACGTCTTCCCCATAAGGAGCGCCGGCATGACTTCCCTCGCGACACTCCTCCTCTGCGCGCTGTCCGCCCTCCAGGACGCGGTCGTCACCGTCGACAAACCCCTCTCGGTGGTCGGAGGCCCGCTTCGGATCGACTACCGCGCGGGAAACACGCCCGCGGACCGGAGGATCGACGCGGCCGTGGTGGACCTGTCGAACGGAGCGGAGGTCTGGACGAAGGTCGTGGGAGACCGCCCGGCGGGGACCCTCGCGTGCCCGGCGCCCAAGGCTCCCGGGGACTACGAAGTTCGGCTGACGGCGGACAAGAAGGTCCTCGCGTCCGCGCGCCTCGCCGTGGAGGTGACGCCCACGCCCGGGGCAATCAAGACCGACCGCCGGATCTACCAGGCGGGCCAGCCCCTCGTCCTCACGGTGAAGCTGCCGGAAGGACGCTTTTATGATCTCCCGTGGGTCGGCCTGTTCACCCCCGGCCGGCTGGCCCACGGCGGCGCGGCCGTCGGCTGGCGGATGAGCGAGTGGTGGCGCTTCGGAGCCGAGCCGCTCAAGCTGACCGCGCCGCCCGAGCCCGGAAGCTACGAGTTCAGGCTCTTCGACCGCGATGGGTGGCAGTACCAGATCGACGCGCTGACCTTCGAGGTCGTGGTGGACCGCGCCCCCGGCGCCCTCGTCATGGAGAACCGGAAGGCGCCCATCGGCCTTCCGATCACGGTAGCCGTGCGGCTCCCGAAGGACCGCTACCTGAATCTCCCCTGGGTGGGGCTCCAGGAGGACGACGGCGGACCCGAATACCGACAGACCCATGTCTGGGCTCGGGTCAGCGACGGCCAGGTGGTGATCCCGGGCCCGAGGACGGCGGGCGCCTACCGGCTGCGGCTGTACGATCGGCACTATGCGGGATTCATCTTGGACGAGCTGGCGTTCACCGCGATCGCGACGCCGGCCCCGGGCGCGCTGACGATGCCGAAGACCGAGGTCCTGACCGGGGAGCCGATGGAGGTGACGGTCCGGATTCCCGAGAACCGGTTCCGGGACTGGCCCCGGGTGGGGATCTACACGAAGGCCCCGGACGCGGCGAGCGGCGCCGCGCGGCGGCCGGACCGGCTGGAATGGCTGTACGTGGGGGCCGACGGCACGTGCAAGGTGCGGGCGCCCCTTTTTGCCGGCGCCTACGTGATGCGCCTCTTCGACCGGAATGACGAATCCCATCTCCTGGACGAGCTGGAGTTCAGCGTAGCCGCCACGCCCGTTCCCGGGGCGATCGCGCTGGACGCGGCGGAGGTCGCTGCGGGCCAGGACATGACGGCGACGATCCGCCTCCCGGCGGGTCGCTTCTACGACTGGCCCTGCGTCTATGTCGTCCGGCAGGGCTTCAAGACCCGCGGCGGCGCGCTCGTGGCCGAGCACGGCCAGGAGCGCTTCTGGGTCAAGCCGGACGCGGCGGGAGTCGGCGTGGTGCGGTTCAAGGCGCCGGCGGCGCCCGGCGCTTACGAACTCCGACTCCACGACCGGGAGGCGCCGACCTACGCGCTCGACGCCGCGCCCTTCACCGTCGCCGCCCCGCCGCGGAGCGTCAATCTCGCCCTCGGCGCCGCCCCCGAGACGCCGAAGGTCAAGCCGGGCCACAAGGACCGGGCCGTCGTGAGGCGGACCAAGGGGTCCAAGGACAAGGACGGCAACCCGGAGAAGGAGCTGACGCTCGACCGCTACGATCGCCGGGCGGGCGCGGCGGCGGCCGGGAAGAAGCTGGCGGACCTCCACCTGAAGCTCCGGGAAATCCTGGAAAAACCCCAGGAGGAGTGGACGGCGAACGACGCCCGGGAAGTCGCGACGCTGCTGACCGACCTCCTGCCGGACCGCTTCGAGGGCTTCAAGACGTTCCTCGAAACGAACCTGGGCCGGGCCGAGAAGGTCGGGAAGATCATCAAGTTCGCCCAGGACGCCCAGTACATCTTGAGCCCGGACCCGAACGATCCGCTCTGGGAGCTCAAGGCCTTCCGGAGGTATCTCGGCCTGATGGACGGGATCGCCGGCGAGGTCCCCGGCATCGGACCGATGTACGGACAGTACGTGGAGGGCGTCGACGCGATGGTCAAGGACGCGGAGACCATCAACCAGGCGAAGAACGAACGCAATCACGCGATCCGGCTCTTCTCGGACGTCGTCGAAGGCCGTTACCCCGATCCGGGCGAGAAGGAGCGGGTCCGCGAGCTCTTCGACGAGTTCAATCAGGGGCTGGACGAGGCCCGCCAGGGCCGGGCGCCTTCGTTAACGCGGGCCGACGCCGCGAACATCGAGTCGGCGTCCAGAGCGACGTACGTGCCCTGGAATCGCTCGTTCCAGGCCATCCGGGAAGCGGTCGGCGATCTGAACGCGGCCCGCGGCGCGCTGAAGAAGGAGCTTCAGGAGTGGGAGTCCATGGAACGGGCGGCGGAACGGCAGAAGAAGACGCTCCTCCAGCTCTACGGAGACGCCCGCATGCGCGAGCAGACCGCGAAGCGGGAAGCGGCGCGCCTGAACGCGCGCGCGGCGCAAAGCGCGTTGAACCGGGAGAGCCAGCGCGAACCCGGGCTGCGGCGGGCCTACCTGGAGGACCACTACACCGCCCTCTTCACGGCCCAGACGCGGATCGATCCGGAGCTCGCCCGGCTGGACGGCGCCGCCTTGCGCCGCCGGGCCGTCGAGAGAGCCGCGCGGGAAGCCGCCCTGCCGATCCGGGAGACGGAGATCGGGGTGACCGTGCCGGACCTGGTGCCGGATCCCGAAGCGCGTTGATTACCAGCCGAGCTTGGCGGGCGTGACGTTGGCGAGGACCTTGCAGTCGCAGTCGCCGCCCAGAGACTTGAGGCCGTCGACGAGCGCCTCCATGTCGATGCCCATGCGCCCGGCCCACTCCTCGGTCCGCGCGTGGGTGTGGTCGCAGACGATGGTGACGCCGAAGGTCTTGCCGTCGAGGAAGGCGCGCAGCGCCTTGAACTGATCGGCCTGGAGGCCGACCTTGGCGCGCGCGGCGTCAAAGTTGCTCATGCGCCCATCTTACCTCAGGGCGCGAGCGGCTGAAGCTCCAGCTTGCGGAATTCGACCTCGGTCCCTTCGGCCTGCAGCGCGATCTTGCCCTTCTCGGCCGTGCAGTTGGAGCCTTCGTTCACGAGGTCGCCGTTCACCCAGACCTTGATGCCCTTGCCCTTCGCCTCGATCACCATCGTGTTCCACTCGCCCACCGGCTTCTCGGAGTTGTCGGTGAGGTTCAGGATGCGCCGGGCGTCGTTGGGCCCGCCGCCGTAGGCCTGGTCCGGCGTCTTCTTCGGGCGCCGCTTGTCCATGTCGGGCACCTCGATGTTCTCCTGGATGCACCAGAAGTCGCCCGCGTTGCCGCTGAACATCTGCACTTCGATCGACTGGGGGAACATCTTCGAGAGCGCCCGGGGCGTCGACGCGTGCACCAGCACGCCGCAGTTCCCCGCCTTGCCGGGGAAGCGGTACTCCACCGTCAGCTTGTAGTTCTGGTAGACCGCGTCGCTGATCAGATGGCCCTTCGGCTCGCCGAGGCTCACGAGCTTGCCGTCGCGCACGATGAACGAGGCCGGCGCGTCCGGCTTCGTGTCCTTCAGGGGGACGTCGGCCGTCCAGCCGCTCAGGTCCTTTCCGTTGAAGAGGGAGGTCGCCTGTAACGCGAGGAGCAGTGTGATCATGCCCTATGGTACGCGCGAGAACTCCAGATAGAGCATCTTCGGCGGCGTGTTGCCGCCCACGTCGAGGAGAAATGTGCCAGGCACATTTCTCCACGTCTTCGGCTCGCCGTACGACACCCCCTGCCCGTCCCAGCGCTTCCGCGTCGGAGGCGCCGTCGCCTCCTGCCAGGCGTAGGTCACCGACACCCCCGGCGGCGCCTCCACCTTCACCGCGTTCTTCCCCGGCAGCAGGTAGGGCAGGACGGAGCGGTTGTGCTCGACGACCGCCTGGAGGCGGAGCGACGTCCCCTCGGCGCGCAGCCGGACGTCGTAGCGCTGCCGCACGAGGGCCGAGACATCCCCCGCCGCCGCGACCCAGGTCTTGCCGCCGTCGGTCGAGAGCGAGGCGTTCCCCTCGACCGTCGCGCTCACGTAGGGATAGGGCAGGCTGAGGTCGACGACCTCCCCGGCCTTCACGGCCTTGGCTTCGTAGACCAGCGTGCCGTTGGAATGGTTCCGCGTCCCGTAGTGCTCGAGGAGCGGGCCGAGCTGGGGGTCGCTCCGGAAGTCCTTGTTGCCGCAGGAATGGGAGCCCTTGTTGTCGATGGCCAGTTTGCCCGGCTCGCTTTTCCATTCCAGGCGGAGCGTCGCGCCGTGGGGCAGGCGCAGCGCCGGCGAATAGCCCTGGTCGCGGCCGGTCACCGAGGCCCAGCCTTCGGAGGGCTTCGACGGCGGCAGGGCCTTGGAGTTCTTGCAGCCCTGGACGATGCCGGGGGCGTCGTCGCCGCAGCAGAGATAGTGCTGCGCGGGCACCCGGCCGTCCTTGAGGGCGTCGAGCACGATCGACGGATCCTTGATGATGTCGTCCTGCCCCGCGATCGTCGAGCGGTCCTTCATCCAGAAGTAGCACTTGAGGAAGACGTCGAAGTAGTGCCAGCGCCCGCCGTACTGGACCTCGATCGTGGTGTGCCCCGGATCGCTCCAGCCGCGGTAGCGGACCGGCCAGCCGGCGGTCTCGAAGAGCGCCTTGAGGACCGTGTGCTGGCCGCCGCAGAGCCCCCAGCCGTAGACGTTGAGGACCTTCAGCGGGCCGACGCTCGATCCCTTCTCGACCGGATAGGCGAAGTGGAAGATCGCCTGGTGCAGCCAGGTGTGGATCGCGATCGCCTTCTCGTCGTCCGTCTTCGCCCCGGAGAGCCGGATCACGTCGCGCACGATCGTCTCGAGCGAGCGCGTGTCGACCGTCCGATCGGTGGTCACGCGGATGTCCTCCTGCGCGAGGAGGGCCAGGAGCGTCAGCGTCATCATGGCCTTAGATACACCCGACATCCCCCGACGCCGCAAAGACACGACGACTGTGTAATTGTCATTCAAACGCCTGTCACGCGGGGGGCGGCGCGACGTCCTACGCGCGGAGGAGGTGTCCGCGATCGGCGCGTTCCTGCTCGGCCTGCCGCTCACGTTCGGCGGATACCGCGTCCTGGTCCGCCTCGCCTCCGCCGTCCTCTTCGCCGCCGTCGCCGGACACTACGACCTCGATCCGCTCGGCCTGTCGTTCCTCCTCGGGTATCTCCTCGGCGACGCGCTCTACTACCTCCTGCTCTCCGCGGCGGGCGCCGCCCTGGGGTTCCTCGTGGCGGGCCTCCCCGGGGCCGTCGCGGGCGCGGTCCTCGCCCCGCTCCTCGAGCGGCCCCTCGCTATCGCCGCGCTCGCCGGGCTGCTATCCTTCCTGACGTGAACTTCAGCTGGCCGTTCGCGCGGACGGCGCCGCGCGTGGTGGACGTCGGCTGCGGCGACGGCGACTACCTGCTCGCCGCGGCGGCCCGGCGGGCGGAGCGGGACCACGTGGGGATCGACCTCCTCCGCCCCGTGATCGAGCGGGCGGCGCGCGAGGCGGAGCGGCGGGGGCTGTCGAACCTCCGCTTCCTCGCGGGCGACGCGGTCGCCTGGCTCGCCGGAGCCGAGGGGCTCGACGAGATCCACGTCTATCATCCGCAGCCGTACGTGGATCCGGCGGAGGTCCATCTCGGCATGCTGGCGCCCGCGTTCTTCGAGAGCGCCTGGCGCGCGCTCCGCCCCGGCGGGCTGCTGGTTCTGCAGACGGACGAGCGGCGCTACGGGACCTACCTGCGGGAGGCGGCGCGGAAGCATTTCGAGCCGGAGGCGCTCGACGGCCCCTGGCCCGACGGCCCGCGCACCCGGCGGGAGAAGACGGCGGCGGGCAAGCGCCTGCGGGTCCTGCGGATCGAGGCGCGGCGCCGCGACGCGCCGCTCGCGATCGACGCGCCCGGGCCGTACTTCGAGCGCGGCGGCGTGCGGCGTCGACGTCCCCCCCGCCGCGAACGCTGATACAATCGTGTCGTGGTCGTGAAGCGGGTCCTGGGCGTCCTGGCGATCGTGGCGGCCGTCGCCCTGGCGGTGTGGCTGTTCCCGCGCCGCGGGATCTTCTCCTTCACCGCCCCGGTCGTCCTCGTGCTCATCGGCTGGACCTTCCTCCGGGACCCGGGCAAGGGCATCGACCAGATCACCCCGCCCGACCTGAAGTGCCCGGAGCTGGAGGAGTCGGTGAAGCTGGCGCGGGCCACGCTGGGCGCGTTCCTGCCGCATGTCGAGAAAGGCGGCGACGGCGCCTTCGTCAAGTTCCCGCTGAAGACGCCGGGCGGCAACCTCGAGCACATCTGGGGCTACGTGCACTTCTACAAGGACGGCCGCTTCAACGTCTCGCTCGCGAACGTGCCGTACGACGCCAAGGAGTCGCCCGACGGCCGGCGCGACGTCCCGCGCGAGGACGTCGAGGACTGGCAGATCGTGCGGCCCGACGGCCGGATCAAAGGGGCCCACAGCCTGATCGCCCTCTTCCGCTACCACGAGGGCCGCGGCGTGAAGCTGACGCCCAAGATGAAGGCGCAGAAAGCATCCCTGCTCGACGCGGGTTAGAGCGCGCGCACCGACGCCTCGAGGGCGGCGGCGATACGGGACCAGCCGTCGGCGTCGTTCGCCTCTCCCTGGAAGCGCAGCGGCTCGCCGACGCGGAGGCGGACGCGGCCGGGCCGGGGCCAGCGGCGCGTGGCCGGCCAGGCCTCGAACGCGCCGGAGAGGCGGCAGGGGTAGACGGGCACCTCCGTGCCGGCGACGAGCATCCCGATCCCGCGCTTGAAGCGGGCCATGCGGCCGTCGCGCGTCCGCGTCCCCTCCGGGAAGAGCGCGTAGGCGCAGGGCTCCTCCGTCAGTCGCCGCCGCAGCTCCGCGAAGTGCTCCGGGTCGAACTTCTTCCGCCAGACCGGGAGCGCGTTCAGCGCGAACGCCGCGAAGGCGCTCGCCGTCGAGCGCGCGAAGAACGTGTCGCCCGCCGCCAGCGCGAAGACGCGGTCGCGGATTCGCCAGGGCAGCGGCGAGAGCAGGCCGAGGACGTCGAGATGGCTCGCGTGATTGGCCACGAGGATGAACGGCGGCTCGGCCGGGAGGCGGCCCTGGACGTCGAAGCGATGCGCCAGCCGCAGGTACGCGCCGATCAGCGTCCACCAGGCGAGGTGGCCGGCCGTCTCGGCGAGCCCGCTTTCGCGCCGGAGGCTCCGGAGCCGCTCGGCGGGGCCCAGGCCGAGGTCGCCCGACGGCCGGTAGCTCCAGTCATCCACGCGTGAAGATCCGGGCGGGCTGGTCGAGCCCGAACCCGACGAAGTAGTTCACGTAGTGAAAGACCGCGGGGGCGGAGAGGAGGAGGCTGTTCGCGCGGTCGAGCACGCCGCCGTGGCCGGGGATGATCGAGCCCATGTCCTTGATCCCGAGGTCGCGCTTGATCGACGAGAGCGTCAGGTCGCCCAGCTGGCCGGCGACCGACAGCAGGAGTCCCAGCGGGACCAGCGCGCCCCAGCCTCCCAGGGGCGTGCCCCGGAAGATCACGCGGCCCAGCGAGGCCACGAGGAGCGTCGTGAGGACGAGGGCCCCGACCGCGCCGGCGACGGTCTTGTTCGGGCTCGTGTTGGGGACGAGCTTCCGACGTCCCATCGTCTTCCCGACGCAGAACGCGAAGACGTCGTTCATCTGCGCGCCCAGGAGCAGCAGAAGGACCATCGGCCGGTAGTTCGCGTCGTTGCCCATGAAGGACAGGTGGCCGAGGCCGGCGCCGAAGAGCATGAACGCGAGCGCGCCGAGCGCCACGCGCTGGAGGTAGCCTTTCGGGCTGTCCGGCAGGATCGACGCCGCCGCGACGACGCAGACGACGATCGGAAAGAGCGCCACGAAGAGCCGGTAGTAGTTGTCGAGGGCCGCGAAGCCCACGGCCAGGATGCCGAGCACGACCGTCAGGCTCGTCACCTTCTCCCGGAAGAGCCCCGTCGCCCGCGCGAACTCCGCGTAGCAGATCAGCGAGACGAGCGTCACCGCGGCGAAGTGCCAGGCCGCGCCCAGCAGGACCGGCCCCAGGATGAGCGGCGCCATGGCGGCCCACGCGAGCGTCCGCTTGAGGACCTCCCGGCGGAGGTCGCCCTTCAACAGGACGGATCCCAGCAGCGCGAGGACGATGAGGCCGGCGACGCCCATCGTCACCCAGAACACGACCGGATGGTCGAACGCGTGCCGCCAGCCGAAGAGGCGCTGGGCGGTCACTTCGACTCCCTCAAGGCCCGCGCGATCGCGAGCAGGCGGCGGAGCGCGGTGAGCACGGAGCCGGCGACGATGATCGCGAGGACGACGATCGGCGCCCGCGGGTAGAGGCCGGGCGCGATCGCGCAGAAGAGCGCGGTCACCGTGACGAGGAACATGCGCTGCTGCTTGGCCATGGGGCCGCGGAAGTCGTGCTTCGCGCCCGCGCCCTTCCCCGTCGTGCGCACGTAGGCCGTGAACATCGCGGCGAGCGCCGCCCCCCAGCCCCAGACCGGATCCCCGCCCGCCGCGTAGCCGAGCCCGACTAGCGCCGCCGTGTCGGACACGCGGTCGGGGACTTCGTTGTAGAGCTCGCCGACCTTCGAGGCCGTGCCGCTTTCGATCGCGACCATGCCGTCGAGCATGTTCGCCAGCAGCCGCAGCTGGATGAACGCCGCGGCCGCGACCCAGAGGACCCGGGCGAGCTCGGGACGTCGGGCCGTGAACCCCAGCGCCGCGCCGGCGAGGAGGCCCGCGACCATGCCCGCGACCGAGATCGCGTTCGCGGTGACGCCCGCCTTCGCCAGACGGCTCGCCAGGGACTTGAAGACGCCGAGCTCGCGCGCCGCGATGGGACGTCGATCCGCCGTGTCCACGATTCGCGGGCTATCATAAGGGCGTATGGGTCGGGGCGACTACGACTTCTTCCTCAAGGACCGCCGGCGGGTCCCCTCCTGGATCACCGCGTACCTGCCGGGCGAGGCCGCGCGGCCCACGCCGGAAGACGCGACCGCGCTGCTCGAGTCCCTTCCGCTCGCGAACGTCCGGGAGGCGCGGAGCCGCGAGCGCGTGGACTCGATCTGGGAGCTCGAGGTCTCGTTCACGTTCGAACACGACGGGCCGCCCGCCGCGATGCGGGTCTGGGCCGCGCCGACCGAGGCGCTCTCCGAGGTCCACGTGGAATGGATGGGCGTCACGCCCGCCGAGCACGAGGCCGCCAAGAAGAGCCGCTGGTCGATCGGCGTCTCCACCGTGTTCTCGAGCCAGCCGCTGCGCGACTTCCACCGCCAGCTCCGCGTCCTCGCCGCCGCCGCGCCGGAGGCCGTCCTCGCGATGGACGTCCCCGCCTGCCGGCCCCATCCCGCCTCCTGGCTGCGCGACGCCGCCGCGTCGATCGTCCCGCCCTCCCCCACCAGCCTCTTCGTGATCCACGCGGTCTACGACGAGAAGGACCCGACGTCCTCCGTCTGGATGCACACCCACGGCCTGCGCCGCTGCGGCTCCGTCGAGCTGGAGATCATGGACGTCACGCGCGACGACGCCGGCACGCTCGCCACGCTCGTCAACACGGTCGCCGCGATGTTCATCGAGAAGGGGCCGTCGCCGCCCGACAAGACCTTCCAGGCGGGCAAGGGCCTCGACCTCCTCTGGCTCCCCTGGGAGGACGGCCTGAAGAAAGTCGCCACGCGCCTCTCGGGCGGGAACGGGGATCGCGACGACGTCCATTCGGCCCCCTCGGGCATGCTCTTCGTGCCGTCGAAGGGCCTCTTCGGGAAGCGCTACAAGAGCCCCGCCGCGCACGTGCCGACGCTCGCGGAGAACCCGCTGCTTTACGTCTCGCGGATGGAGACGGAGCGGATGGCGCTGCAGGCCCAGGACCGCTGGCCGTCGTTCGTCCAGCTCCAGCAGGAGCACGCGACCCGCGACGACTGGGCTTTCCTCGTGAAGCTCGGCTATCCCGTCGACGGCGCCGAGACCGACGCCGACCGCGAGCACCTCTGGTTCCAGGTCCACGCGGTGCGCGGGAACGACGTCGACGCGACGCTCACCAACGAGCCCTACGCGGTCTCGACGCTGCGGAAAGACGAGCGCAAGAACCACCCCGTCTCGATGATGAGCGACTGGGCGATCCTCAACCCCATGGGGCATTTCACGCCCGACACCTTGCACCTGCTCCGCCGCCGCCTCGTCCCGGGACCCTAACCCCGCGCGAACCCGTATAGTAGGCCATGCTCTTCACCCTGCTTTGCCTGCAGGCCGTCGAGATCACCCGCGACGGCCGCGCGCTCCTGCCGATCCGCGCCGCCGCGGAGACGCGCCCGATCGCCGCCGAGCTCGCGACTCAGCTCGAACGGCTCAGCGGCGCGCGCTTCGAGGTCGTCGACGGCCCCGGCCCCGGCGTCTCGCTGAAGCTGGAGAAGCCCGCCGACGAGTTCAGCCGCGAGGTGTACCGCCTGAAGTCGTCGGCCGACGGCCTCGAGATCGCCGGCGCCACGCCGCTCGCGCTCTCGCACGCGGTGTGGGACCTCCTCCACCGGCTCGGCTACCGGCAGTTCTTTCCCGGCGAGGCCTGGGAGGTCCTGCCGCCGAAGGGCGATCTCAAGATCGCGCTCGACGTCCGCGGCGCTCCGTCCTTCCACGCGCGGCGCGTCTGGTACAACTGGGGCCTCTTCGGCTACAACAACGAGCCCTATCGCCAGTGGTGCGAGCGCAATCGCATGGCGAAGGGCTTCGACCTCCAAAGCGGCCACGCCTACGACGCGATCTACGCGCAGAACAAGGCCGAGTTCGAGAAGCATCCCGAGTACCTCGCGCTCGAGAACGGCGCGCGACGCGCGAGCGGCGGCGACATCAAGTTCTGCGTCTCGAATCCCGGCCTGCGGAAGCTCGTCGTCGAGCACGCGAAGCGCCAGGTGAAGCCCGGCCTCGACAGCGTCTCGATGGACCCGAGCGACGGCGACCACTGGTGCCAGTGCGAGCCCTGCGCCGCGATGGGCGGCGTCAGCAACCGCGTCCTCACGCTGGCGAACGACGTCGCCGAAGCCATCCAGCCCGTCCGCGTCGGCATGTACGCCTACAACAAGCACTCCGCGCCGCCTTCGATCAAGGTCCACCCCGGCGTCATCGTCAACGCGACCACCGCCTTCATCGGCGGCGGCTTCACGTTCGACCAGGTCGTCCAGGGCTGGCAGAAGCAGGGCGCCACGATGGGCGTCTATGACTATCTCAGCGTCGTCGACTGGGACTGGAACCTGCCGCGCGGCGGCGCCGGCAGCCGCCCCGCCCACGTCGCCGGCCTCCTCGCGAAGATCCACGGCATGGGCGCGCGCTTCTACGACGCGGAGTCGGGCGACTGCTGGGGCCCCTGCGGCCTCGGCTACTACGTCGCGTCGCGCGTGCTGTGGGACGTCGCGGACGCCCAGCGCGTCCCCGAGATCGTCGACGACTTCCTGAGCCGCGCCTTTCTCTCCGCCAAGGAACCGATGCGCGAGTTCTATCGGTTGACCGGCGAGGACACACAGCGGAGGCCGTCGAGCGACCTCCTGGGCCGCCTCTACCGGCAGCTCGACGCCGCGCGGAAAGCCTGCGACGACCCCAAGGTCCGCGAGCGGCTCGACCACCTCACGCTCTGGGTCCGCTACGCGGAGCTCTACACGGCGCACGCGGCGGGCGGCTCGAAGGACGAGGTCCTCCGCCACGCCTGGCGGATCCGGACGACGATGATGGTCCACACCTACGGTCTGTGGAGCCGGCTCGCGAGCCAGCAGGCCGCGCTCGCCAAGGAACATCCGCTCAAGGACGAGCGGCCGTTCACGGCGGACGAGATCGCCGGGATCATCGCCAAGGGCGTCGAGAAGAACGTGCCGGTCGAGCCGGGCTTCGCCGGCGTCGAGTACAGCCGGACGCTCGTGCCGGCGACGCGGCTCAAGCTGCCGGCCGTCGCGCCGGGACGCTTCCCCGCCGCGCCGCAGGACCACCAGGAGTTCTGGCTCTGGGTCGAGAAGGGCCCGATCCCGCTCGAGATCACGGTCCAGAAGGTCTGGGCGAACCGGAAGCCGAAGCTCACCCTCTACTCGCCGCTCGAAGTCACGCTCGATCCGGTGACGGTCGACGAGACGCCCCAGCCGGACGGCAAGCCCTACGCCGTCTCCCTCAAGACCCCGCACGCGGGCCTGCACCGCCTGGTGGCCGTCGACGGCGGCGACCACAGCCGCGTCGTCTTCCCCGAGGGCATGCCCGTCACCGTCGAGTCGGGGATCGACGGCCGCCACGTCACGAGCCAGTTCCGCGGCGCCTGGACGCTTTACCTCTACGTGCCGAAGGGCGCGAAGCTCGTGGGCGGCTGGTCGTCGAGGATCGCGAACTGGGCGCCGAAGCCGTCGGGCCGCCTCGTCGACCCCAGCGGGGCGGTCGCGCTCGACTTCGCGAAGCTCGAGGAGGGCTGGTTCAAGGCGCCGGTGCCCGAGGGCCGCGACGGCGCGCTCTGGAAGTTCGAGGACTGCGTGGGCCAGCGCCTGCTGATGACCGTCCCGCCCTATCTCGCGCGCCGCGCCGAGGAGCTCCTGCTGCCCGCGGAAGTCGTCGAGGCCGACGCGAAACCCTGACGGCCATGAAGACGCTCATGGTCCAGGGCACGGGCAGCGGCGTCGGCAAGACGACGCTCGTGGCCGCGCTCTGCCGTCTCTTCCGACGTCGCGGGCTGCGCGTCGCGCCGTTCAAGGCGCAGAACATGTCGAACAACGCCCACGTCTGCCGCGACGGCGGCGAGATCGGCCGCTCCACCGCCCTCCACGCCCTCGCCTGCGGGATCGAGCCCACCGTCGAGATGAACCCCGTCCTCCTCAAGCCGGCGACGGACGTCGACGCCCAGGTCATCCTCATGGGCCGCCCGGTCCGCGCCATGTCGGCCGTCGAGTACCAGCGCGAAAAGCCCCGCCTGCTCGGCGTGATCCGGGAGTGCCTCGACACCCTCCGCCGCTCCTACGACCTCGTCATCCTCGAGGGCGCGGGCAGCCCCGCCGAGGTGAACCTGCGAGAGGGGGACCTCGTCAACATGGCGGCCGCCGAGCTCGCCGACGCGCCCGTGCTGCTGGCCGGCGACATCGACGTCGGGGGCGTCTTCGCGCAGCTCGTCGGCACGCTGCACCTCCTCCTGCCGAAGGAGCGGGAGCGCGTGAAGGGCTTCCTCATCAACAAGTTCCGCGGCGATCTCTCGATCCTCAAGCCCGGCCTCGACTTCCTCGAACGCGAAACCTCGCGCCCCGTCCTCGGCGTCGTGCCCTGGTACCGCGGCATCCATCTTCCCGAGGAAGACGCGCTGTCCGGACGCGAGCGGAAGAACGGGGGCGAACGGCTGCGGATCGACGTCCTCCTCCAGCCCCGCATGGCGAACTTCACGGACTTCGACGCGCTCGAAGCGGAGCCGGACGTCGAGCTCCGCTACCGCGAAACGCCCGACGGCACCACGCCGGACGCCTACGTGCTTCCGGGGACGAAGAGCACGATCGCCGACCTCCGCCGCCTGAAGGAAGCGGGCTGGGCGGAGCCGCTCCGGAACGCGCTGTCCCTGGGCGGGACGGTGGTCGGGCTCTGCGGCGGCTACCAGATGCTGGGCCGCCACGTGGCCGATCCGGAGGGCGTCGAGTCCGCGACGCGCGGCGAAGACGGCCTGGGCTTGCTCCCGGTCACGACCACGTTCAGCGCGGGCAAGGTGACCGCGCGGGTGCGCGGCGTGCATCTCGACACGGGCGCCGAGATCGAGGGCTACGAGATCCATATGGGACGCACCGTGTCCGACGGCGAGCCGGCGTTGCGCATCAGCGAGCGCGGCGGCGTCTCGTGCGCGGACTTCGACGGCGCGCGGGCGTTCGGCGGCCGGGCCTGGGGGACGTACGTGCACGGCCTCTTCGACCGCCCGGGCTTCCGCCGGGCCTTCCTCAACCGGCTCCGCGCGGCGCGCGGCTGGCGGCCGCTCGAGACGTCGGCCGCCTGGGATCCGGATCGCGAGCTCGACCGCCTCGCCGACCATGTCGGCGCGCACGTCGACCTCGACCGGATCACATCGCTTTGACCCAGAGCACGAGGCTCCACCGGACCGCGTCGGAGCGGTTGGGCAGGGCCTGGTGGGGCGTCAGGCGGTCGAGGAACAGCGCGCTCCCGAGCGCCATGGGCACGGCGACTTTCGGAAACGCGGCGAGGCGCTCCTCCCGGATGTAGAAGCTGCCCGCGTCGCCGGCCTCGTGCGCGAAGGGGGCCTCGAAGCCCCCGGGCACGAGCTCGAGGCAGCCGTTGCTCGCGTCGACGTCCGCCGTCGGGATCCAGCAGGCGAGCCGCACCGTCTCGCACGCGTAGGCCGTCGGCGTGAGATCGATCACGTCCTGATGCCAGCGATGCCGCGAGCCCGTGAGGCTGGGCACGTTGGCGCGGACCCGGAGGTCGGTGCCGGTCACCTGGAGCGGGCGCAGCCGTTCCTCGACCAATTCGCGCAGCCGGGGGTGTCGGTGCAGCTCCGCGATCCGCGGGTCGCGGTGGGCGTCGGCGAGCACGCCGTGGAGCAGCGCCGACGCGTAGGCCACGTCCCGCCGGGCGATCTCCTCGAGCCGGACGTCGACCGGCAGCTCGGGGCGGCTGGCCTCGAACGGCGTGAGGAAGCCGCGCGCCAGGCGGTCGATCGTCTCGCCGATGGCCACGCGGAATCCCGCGATCTCGCCGGGCGTGAACACGTCCTCGACGAGCTCGTAGCCGTTCACGCGGCGCCTCCCAGGATGCGCGGCGCGGCGGCGGCGAACAGGAAGGCCAGCTCGGCCGTCTCGATGGCGGCGCCGATCACGTCGCCGGTCAGGCCCTTGAGGCGGACGGCCGCGGCCGCGCCGAGCGCGAGGGCCGCGCCCGCCGCGGCCGCAGAGGGCACCCAGAGGGCGGGACCCGCGATCCAGAGCGCGGCGCCGGCCGTCGCGCCCGCCAGGAGGAGCGAGGGCCAGCCGCAGCGCTCGTGAAAGGCGCGCGCCAGGCCGTCGGGCCGCGCGCAGGGGAAGAACGCCAGGAGCGGAACTGCCGCGGCGCGGGCGACCAGCGGCGCCAGGAGGAGGAACACCCAGGCGCGCGGCGTCCGGAGCGTTTCATGCAGGGCGATCCCCTTCGCGGCCAGGAAGAAGATCAGCGCCACGACCGCGAAGCTGCCGATCCGCGTGTCCCGCATGATCTCCAGCGCCCGCTCGCGGTCGCCGCGGCTCCCGCCCAGGCCGTCGACCAGATCCGCCAGCCCGTCCAGGTGCAGCGCGCCGGTGGCGAGCGCGTGGACGGCCAGCAGCGCGACGGTCCACCAGGGATGCGGCGGCAGGTCGCGCAGGAGCCAGAAGGCGCCCGCCCAGATCCCGCCCAGCAGCAGGCCCACGAGCGGGAAGAAGCCCGAGGACAGGCCCAGGACGTCGGGCGTATACGTCGTCCGCGGCGCGGGGATCCGCGTCAGGAAGCCCAGGGCGCACGCGAGCGCGCGGAACAGGTTCATTTCCCGGTGTCGCTCACGCCCGCGGATTCGAACGTCGCCATCTCGTCGAGGATCCGGATCGACGCCTCGACCAGGTGCATCGCCAGCGCGGCCCCGGTCCCCTCCCCGAGCCGCATCTCGAGGTCGAAGAGCGGACGCAGCCCCATCGCCTCGAGCAGGGCCGGATGGGCCCGCTCGACCGAGCGGTGCGAGGGGATCAGGAACCCCGCCAGCGCCGGCGCGATCTTGAACGCCGCGAACGCGGCGGCCGTCGCGATCAGGCCGTCGACGACCACCGGCACGCGGCTCGCGGCCGCGCCGAGCGCGACGCCCGCCAGCCCCGCGATCTCGAAGCCGCCGAGCTTCGCGAGCGTGCCGAGCCCGTCGCTCGGATCCGGCCGGTTGACCTCGAGCGCGCGGCGGACGGCGTCGACCTTCCGTTTCCAGCCGGCGTCGTCCACGCCCGTGCCGCGACCGGTGACGTCCTCCGGGCTCGCGCCCAGGAACGCGGCCGCCAGCGCGCTGGAGGACGTCGTGTTGCCGATCCCCATGTCGCCGAGGCCGATCAGGCGGACGCCCTTCGCGGCCAGGCCGCGGGCGATCTCGATCCCGGCCTCGAGGCCCCGCCGGGCCTGGTCGACCGACATCGCGGGGCCGCGCGTGATCGACGCGGTGCCCGGGCCCAGGCGGCGGTCGAGCACGCCGCCCGGCGCGACGCGGCAGCCCATGTCGACGACCACGACGTCCGCGCCCGCCTGCCGCGCGAGCACGCAGACGGCCGCGCCGCCCGACGCGAAGTTCAGCACCATCTGCCGCGTGACGTCCGCGGGATAGGCGCTCACGCCCTCGTCGGCCACGCCGTGATCGGCGGCCATGACGACGACCGCCTTTTTCTGCACGTCGGGGCGCGACGTCCCCTGGATCCCCGCGACCGCGACCGCGAGCTCCTCGAGCCGGCCGAGGCTGCCGCGGGGCTTGGTTTTGCCGTCGAGGCGGCGCCTCACGTCGGCGCGCGCGGCGGCGTCGGGCGTCGGAATCGGAATCACACGACCTCCACCGGTTCCGGCTTGAGGCGCAGGATCTGTCCCATCATCCCGAAATAGACTTCATTCGCGCGCGGGGCGAGCAGCTGGTGGGCGCGGCCCGCGACGTCGCGGAACGCCCGCCCGAGCGGCGTCTCCGGAACCAGCCCGAGCCCCACCTCGTTGGTGACGACGACGAGGTGGTACGGCGCCTCCCGGACGCGCTCCTCCCAGCGCCGCACGCGCGCGAGCGCTTCCTCCTCGGAAAGGCCGCCGCAGAGCAGGTTCGAGATCCAGAAGGTGAGGCAGTCGAGCAGGACGACGTCGACGTCCTTCAGCCCCGCGAAGGCCGCCTCGAGCTCGAGCGGGCATTCGATCGTGCGCCATGCGGGTCCGCGCTCCTGGACGTGCCGCGCGATGCGCGCCGCCATTTCCGCGTCGCCGGCTTCGGCCGTCGCGACGAACGCGCGGCGGGGCCCGAGCTCGCGGGCCCGGCGCAGGGCGAAGGCGCTCTTGCCGCTGCGCGCGCCCCCGCCGACGAGGATCCGCTTCACGCCTTCCCCGCGGGCTTCCAGACGACGTCCGGCACGCCGGCCCGGCGGTTGACCTCGCGGGCCATGACAAAGAGGAGGTCGCTCAGGCGGTTGATATACACGAGGGCGGCGGCGTTGACGGGCTCGGCGCGGTGCAGCGCGACGACGTGCTGCTCGGCGCGGCGGACGAGGCAGCGGGCCTGATGGAGGGTGGCGGCGGCGGGCGCGCCGCCGGGGAGGATGAACTCCTTGAGGGGGCCCTGGACGTCCATCCAGGCGTCCATCGTCTTCTCCATCGCGCCGATCCGCTCCTGGAGGAGCTTCGTGAAGGCCGTCTCGTCGGCGCCGGGCACGCAGAGGATCCCGCCCAGGTCGAAGAGGCGGTGCTGGATGTCCTCCAGCATCGCGTCGAGCTCCGCATCCTTGAGCTGCGTCCGCGCGGTCCCGATCGCGGAGTTCGCGAGATCGACTTCCCCGTACGCGACGACGCGGGGATGGTCCTTGGGGACCTGGGATCCGTCGCCGAGGCGCGTGGTGCCCTTGTCGCCCACGCCGGTGTAGACGCGCGTGATCCGCATGCGACCTCCTACGACATGAGATGGCCCGGCGACGAGCGCCGGAGCAGAAGCCAGACGAAGAACGGGCCGCCCGGCAGCGCCGTGACGACCCCCACGGGAATCTCGGCCGGCGCGATGACGGTGCGGCCGATCGCGTCGCAGACGACGAGGAAGATCCCCCCCATCAGAAACGACGCGGGGGTGAGGTGTCGATGCTCGGATCCGATCAGGAGCCGCGCGATGTGCGGGGCCACCATGCCGACGAAGCCGATGGGCCCGCAGACGGCCACCACGCCGCCGACCATGAGCGTCGCCGCCACGAAGAGCACGGCGCGGACGCGCGCCACCCGCACGCCGCGGCTGACCGCCAGCTCGTCGCCCAGGGAAAGCAGGTTGAGCTCCCGCGCGTGCAGGAACACGACCGCCACGCCGAAGACGGCGAACGGCAGGAGGTCGATCACCGGTCCGTAGCCGACCGTCTCCAGACCGCCCATCAGCCAGCGCACGATGCGGAGGGAGTCGGAGAAGCCGCTGAGGTTCTGCACCAGCAGCAGCACGCTCGAGAAGAAGTAGCTGGCCGCGACGCCCGCCAGCAGCATCACCGCCGGCCCCAGCCCGCGGCGGGCCGTGCCGATCCCGTAGACGAGCAGCAGCGCGCCCAGCGCGCCGCCGAAGGCGGAGAGGGAGATCCCGGAGATGCCGAGCACGGAAAAGGTCAGCCCCAGCCGGATCGCCAGCGCGGCGCCCAGCGCGGCGCCGCTCGACACCCCCAGCGTGAACGGCGACGCGAGCGGATTCCGGAAGAGGGCCTGGAAGGTCATGCCCGCCAGGGAGAGCCCCGCGCCGGCGAGGAACGCCAGCAGCACGCGCGGCAGCCGGATCTCGCGCACCACGGTGCTTCCGAGAGGCGCCGCGCCCACCAGCGGCGCGAGGGCCAGGGCCACGACGCCCGCCGCCGCCATCGCCGCCAGGACCCAGCGCCGCCGCGCGTTCATTCGGGCAGCACCACCGCGCGGTCCGCCGTCGGGTGCCGCAGGATCACGAAGTCGTGCCGGAAGACGTCGCGCAGGACCCCGGGATCCGCGAGCTTCGACGCGGGGCCGTCGAAGCGGATCTCCCCCTCTCTCAGGGCCAGGACGCGGTCGAAATGCGCGAGGGCGCCGTTGAGGTCGTGGGTGACGGCGAGCAGGGTGGTGCCGCGCTCGTCGTGGACGCGGCCGAGCAGGCGCTGGATTTCGACCTGGTGCGCGGGGTCGAGGAAGGCCGTGTGCTCGTCCAGCAGCAGGAGCTCTGTTTCTTGCGCGAGGGCGGCGGCGAGGAAGACCTTCTGCCGCTCGCCGCCGCTGAGGGTGTCGAGGTAGCGCTCCGCGAGGACCGCCGTCCCCGTGTCGCGGAGGGCGCGCTCGACCGCGCCGCGGTCGCGCTCGCCGGCGGCGGCGAACGGGCCGAGATGCGGGTAGCGTCCCATGAAGAGGAACTCCTCCACCGTGTAGGGAATCGAGACGCCGGCGGCCTGGGGCACGTAGGCGACGCGGCGCGCGAGCTCGTCCTGGCGGTAGTCGGCGAGGGGACGTCCGGCCAGCGTCGCCCGCCCGCGGGCGCCCGGCAGGATCCGGGTAAGGCACTTGAGCAGCGTGCTCTTGCCGGCGCCGTTGGGGCCGACGAGGGCGACGCGCTCCCCGCGCGCGAGGGCGAAGGCGAGGCCGCGGAGGATCGGCCGGTCCCCCAGGTCGATCGAGTAGTCGCCGAGCTCCAGCAGAGGCTCAGTCAAGCCGCACCGCCTCGGCCAGGTCTTCCAGCAGCCGCACGAACCTGGGGCCGGGGATGACGGCGTAGTCCCGGGCGATCACCTTCACGCGCATCCCGGCCACCCCGGGGATCGCCGCCCAGTCCTTGAGCAGCCCCTCCTCGCTCACGCCCTTCTCCTTCAGGTCCGGCATGATCTCGAGGATGACGTCGGGCTTGAGGGCCAGCACCCCTTCGGGCGAGAGCGACGGATAGGGCACCCTCCCCTCGTAGGCGTTCTCCGCGCCCACCATTTCGAGCAGCTCGTCGTAGAAGCCGCCCCGGCCGCAGGTGGCGATCCGCAACGCGCTCCCCTCGTTCATCGCCCGGCCCACGGAGATGAGCACGCGGGGACGTCGACGTCCCTTTGCCGCCTCCTTGATCTTCGCCAGGCGCGCCTCGAGCTCCGCGCGCAGCGCGACGCCCCGCTCCGGCACGCCGCAGGCGCGGCTGACGGCGAGGAAGGAGTCGAGGATGCCGGCGACCGTGCGATGATCGACCTCCAACACGGGCAGGCGGAGGTCGCGGAGGCGGTCGAGAATCGGGCCGTGTTCGGGGAGGACAACGACCAGGTCAGGGCGGGTCTCGGAGAGGACCTCGAAGTTGGGAGTGTAGTACCCGCCCATGCGGGGCTTGGCGCGGGCCTCGGGCGGATACTCGCAGAACTCGCAGACGCCCACGAGGCGGTCGACGAGGCCGAGGGCGCAGATCACCTCGGTGGTGCTGGGCGCGAGGGACACGACGCGCGCGGCGACGCCGGCGAGCGCCTCCGGAGCGGGGCGCGACCGCCGGAGGAGGGCGCTCGCGACGAGCGCCCCCCCGACCAGGAGACTGAGAATCCAGAACCGTCGGCTCAACTTGGCGACACCTTAAAAGCGGAGGGAAGCGCCGGCGTAGGCCGAGAGCTCGGCCACGCCGAAGCCGGTGACCTCAACGTACTCCTGGTCGAAGAGATTGTCCACGCGGGCGAAGAGCTCCAGCTCTTTCATGGCGGTCCAGGACAGCGCCAGCTGTCCCAGCCAGTAGTCGTCCAGCTTCACCCGCGTCGCCGCCGGGAAGGTCGAAAAATCCAGGTCGTCGCGGGAGCCGACGTAGACGACGCCGAGCGAGGCGTGGAACGACTCCTCGGGAGTGATCGTCGCCCGGAGGCTGCCCTTGTGCCGGGGGCGCCGCAGCAGCTCCTCGTCGATGGTCTTGTCCTCCGTGCGGGTGACGGTGTAGCTGGCGGAGAGCTCGGCCGCGGCGTGGACGCGCAGGCGGGCCGCGAACTCCGCGCCCTCGGTATCGGCGCGCCCGATGTTGACGTAGCGGTTGGACGGGCTGTCGAAGAGGATGAGATCCTCGAACTCGTTCCGGAAGTAGGTGGCGCTGAAGGCGAGCGTGTCGCCGACCGCCTGGTCGACGCCGACGTCCCAGCCCAGGCTCTCCTCGGGCTCCAGGTCGAGGTTGCCGAACGAGGAGTAGAGCTGGAAGATCGAGGGCGCCTTGAAGCCGGTGCCGACGCTCCCGCGGAGCTTCGTGCCCGCGACCGGGAGAAGGGCTCCGGTCAGGCGCCAGGTGGCGTGCGAGCCGAACTCCTCGTGGGTGTCCGCGCGGACGCCGGCGGTCGTCGTGAAGACCTCCCCCAGGTGCAGGCGGTTCTGCAGGTAGGCCCCGCGGGTCCAGGCGTCCACCTTGCGCAGGACGCTCGCGAAGGGGGGGCCGAAGCCGTCGGAGAAGAAAGACGTCGAGGCCTGATCCTCCTCGATCTCGGCGCCGACGGTGACGACGTCGTTGGGATGGATGATGAAGTTGTGCTGCCAGTCGACGTCGGCGATCCGGGAGTCGAAGGAGCTGAAGCTCCGCTCGATGCTGGCCGCGTCGGGCAAGTTGTCGTTCTGGCGGCGGATCTCCGTGAACTTGATCGCCAGCGCCTGCTCCCAGAAGCCGTCGAAGAGCGTGAGGCGCGGCTCGACCTTGAAGGCCCACTGGCTGAACTCGTTCGTGTTGTTGGGGTCGTCGCCGAAGGCGCCGCCGAAGTTGTCGATCTCGGCCCGGGATTCCTCCGTGCGGATGACGAGGTCCATCTGGAAGATCTTCGAGGGCGTGATTCCGACCTTCGCGGCGAGGGTGCTGCCGCGGTAGCCGTCGTCCTCGTCGTTGCCGTCGAGCTCGTCGCCCGCGGCGGAGAAGCCGCCGGTCTGGAGGCGGGAGCCTCCGATCGAATAGTGCACGCGGTCGTTGCCGCCCGAGACGGAGGCGGCCGCCCGGTAGCTCGCGTAGGAGCCGGCCTCGGCCATGAGGAGGAAGCGGGGCTCGCCGTGGCCGTACGGCGAGATGACGTGGATCACCCCGCCGATGGCGTCGGACCCGTAAAGGACGCTCTGGGGCCCGCGGATGACCTCGATCCGGTCGATCTGATCGGTCGTGAGATGGCCGAAGTCGAAGGCGCGGCCCGCCGACGCGGCGTCGTGCACTTCGATGCCGTCGATCAGCAGGAGCGTGTGCTCCGAATTGGCGCCGCGGATGAAGACGGAGGCGGTGCCGCCGAAGGGGCCGTTCGTCACGACGTCCAGCCCCGGCACCTCGCGAAGGGCGTCGAGCACGAAGCGCCGCTGGGCGATCTCGAGGTCCCGGTCCTGGATGACGGAGGTGGAGCTGCCGACCTCCTGGGGATTCTCGACGAGGCGCGAGGCGGTGATGATGGCGTCCGGGGAATGCGGGTCCTGGGGCGGCGGCGGCTTGGGGGGATCCTGTAACGCTTCGACGAAGCTCAGGGCGGCGAAAACGAGCGCGAGCATAAACCTTTCCTTTCATCTCCTCCCGCGAGGAGGGTGTCCGTTCATCGCTCCGGCCCGGTCTCCTGGCTCTCGTTCATCCGACGTCCGCGCCTTCCCGCCCCGAAGGACAGTGGCGTTGTGCGGCGTCGTCCCGATTACAGTCGCGGGGCGGCGGAGGCGTCTCACCTCCTTCCCGTCAACCGGAGCAGTCCAATGTCACGAAGGGCGCCGGCTCACCTCCTTCCACTCGACGACGTGCAGCGACCCGGGAGGGACGTTCGACGTCCAGAACTCCTCGGGGCGCGAGGCCAGGAGGGTCCGGATGGGCCCTCCGTGCGTGATCAGGGCGACGGTCCGGCCGGGGAAACGCCGCGCGAGCCGGGCCACGAACGCGCGCACGCGGGTCCGGAGCCGGCGGAGCGACTCGCCCCCGGGCGGGGCGTGCCGGAGCGGGTCGGCCGTCCAGCGCGCGAAAAGACGGGGGTGCCGGGCGCGGCATTCGTCGGCGGTGAGGCCTTCCCAGCGGCCGAAATCGAGCTCGCGGAGGCGCGAGCTCAGGCGGACGTCGCGGTCCGGAGCGACGGCCTCCGCGGTCTCGCGGCAGCGGAGGAGGTCACTCGAGAACACGCGGTCGGGCTTCAAGCGGGCGAGGCGGCGGCGGACGTCGCCGAGGGAGCGGCGGGCGGACGGGTGCAGGGGGGTGTCGGTATGTCCGGCGTAGCGGCGCTGGCGGCCGAGGACGGATTCACCGTGCCGGACGAGGACGAGGCGCATGGCGCTGGCTTCCACCGCGCGGGAAACGGCACCCCGTCCACTCCGTTCCCGGCCGGTGGCCGCCCTCTGCCGGGGTTCCACCGTTCCTCACAGGCAGGTCTTCTGGCTCCCGGCTCTCCCGTCCGCGCCTTCCCGTTTCCAGTGGCGCGGGCGTACGTCTCTGCCGGTTACAGCGGCGGGACCGCCCCCGGATCTCACGGGGTTCCCATTTCAGCCCTCGCGGGCACCTGTGTGGGGGCCATCATAGGCGTGCCCGGGGGGAAGTCAACGGGATTGTATGTAACCCCGCGGGGCCGGCGCTTCTCCGGAAAGCTGAGGGTAAGGAGATCGCCATGACCACCGCGATGAAGAACAGCTATCTGGAGCAGGTCGCCCAGCAGGGCCGCCAGCTCGAGCAGGACCTGCGGCCCCGCCGGGCCAAGATGATGTCGAATTCGACCCCCGTCAGCGCCGAGCCCGCCCAGGGGCAGGGGCTGGCCGCCTTCGACGACGTGGCGCTCCGGCGCGTCGACGCGCCGTCGACGGGCTCCAACGGCGTCGAAGTCCGGATCACCGGCGTCTGGCGCTGGAAGAACGTGGTGGTGCCGCCGAACGCCTACGTGGTGCACACGCGCCGCGGGCACGCCGAGCCGCTGCACCTGGGGCTCGGGGTGTCGTTCCGCTACGACCCCGTGACCGACGCGTTCCTGGTGGTGCCGTCGGCGATGCAGACGATCCTGATCAACGCGAACTGCATCTGCAAGGAGCGGCAGGGCGTGCTGGTGCAGGGCTACGTGCAGTGGATCATCGACGACTTCAAGACGGCGTACCGGAAGCTCGATTTCACGGACGCGCTCGACCCGATGCGGCTGGTGAACATCCAGCTGCGGGAGCAGGCGGAGGCGGCGATCAAGGACGTGGTCGCGACGATGGGCATCGACAGCGTGCTCTCGGACAAGCAGCCGATCATCAAGGAGCTGACCGCGCGGCTGCGGCACGTGGCGGAGGGCGAGGGCGACAACAAGGGCCTGGGCCTGCGCATCGTGACGGTGCAGATCAAGGAAGCGGTGGTGAGCTCCCCGACGGTGTGGGAGATGCTGCAGCGGCCGTTCCGCGCGGAGCGCTCGAAGGAGGCGCGGCTGGCGGAGCTGACGCAGGAGGCGCTGGTCCGGACCCGCGAGGGCGAGGCCCGGCAGGAAAGCGAGGCCGAGCGGATCGCGGTGGAGTCGGAGGTGGCGCGCCGCCAGGCCGAGGCGGAGGCGGAGACCTTCGACCGCGGCCAGGCCGAGCGGGTCCGCCGGGCCCGGGCGGAGGCGCAGACGCTGGAGGCGACGCTGGCGCACGAGAAGGAGAAGTCGCGGGCGGACGCCGAGATGCGGCGCCTGGGCATCGAGCAGGAGCTCATCGAGCAGGGCATGCGCCTGGAGGCGCAGAACCGGCAGCGGCACAAGGACCTGGAGATCGAGGCGCTGCGGCGCAAGATCGCCAACGAGATCACGGAGGGCGCGGTCCAGCTGAAGCTGATCGAGTCGCTGCCGGCGATCGCCGACAAGATGCCGAAGCCGGCCGAGCTCAAGTCGATCTCGATCGGCGGCCAGGACGCCCTGGCCGGCCTGGTGGGCGGGCTGCTGCGGATGCTGGAGACGCTCCGGGCGCCCAAGGCCTAGAGGACGAACTCCCAAATCCCAAGGGGTCGCCCCCCTCCCCCCCCTCGGGGGGGAACGGGGGCCCCCGGGGACTCCTTAGGGTTCCCTTTTCGGATCCCCTTCCGCTAGAATGCGCCCGTGATCGCGCTGCTTCTGGCGGCCCTCCAGCAGATTCCCGCCTCCGGCGGCGAGGACGCGCTCTGGGAGCGCGCCCGGGCCCGGAGCGCGGCCGGCGAGCACTTCGAGGCCTACCACGCCTACCGCGAGTTCGTCCTCCGCTATCCCCAGTCCCCCCGGGCGTCGGAGGCCAAGCGCCTGGAGATGGCCTCCGGCCTCGAGCTGGCCAAGACGGGCCACGCGCCGAGCACGCTGGGCCTGCGGCTCTTCTCCTCCTCCGCCACGGGAGTGGAGTACCTGCGCGACTCCCTCCGCCGCTACCCGCGGGAGGAGTTCGCGGCGGACTTCACCCAGAAGCTGGGGATGTTCTACTACCGCAAGGGCGAATGGGACGCGAGCGCGCTCGAGTTCCAGACGGTGCTGGACCAGTACGCCGAGTCGCCGGAGTCGGTCCTGGCCCTCTACATGCTGGCGCTGACGGCCGAGCAGCGCTTCGACGGGGTCGAGCGGGACCTGAAGCCCGTGAAAGAGGCCCGCCGGCTGCACGAACGCTTCCTCGAGGAGGCGGACAAGATGCGGCGGCTGCCCGACCCGGCGCCGCGCTGGGTGGACGAGCTGGTGCCGGCCGTGAAGGCGCGGCTGGCGCGGATCTACGGCCTGCTGCTGGAGAAGCACCTCAGGACGGCCGTGTACTACGACTGGAAGGACTTCCCGCGGGCGAGCGCCGTCTATTACCGGACCATCCTCAAGGACGAGGCCTCCTACCGCCGCGTGCTGCCCGACCCCCGGGACTACCCGGTCCACGAGGCGGTGCTTCAGGCCCGGGCCCGCCTGGCGGAGGACGCCGGGAAGTGAGCCCGCGCGCCCTCTTGGCGCTCCTGCTGTCGGCCCTCGGCGCCTGCGGCTACCAGGTCGGCGGGCTATACCCCGAGCGCGACGTCCGGATCGAGACCTTCGACAACATCTCCGAGCGCCGGACGCACGAATTCGAGCTGACGGGCTCGGTGGTCCGCGAGCTGATGTCGCGGGGCTTCCGGGTGAACGGCGCGGCGGCCCCCCTGGTCCTGCGGGGGCGGATCCTCGACATGCGGACCCCCTCGGTGGTCGACCAGGTGGACACCGACCAGCTGCTGGTGGGCTCCCTCACGGTGCGCCTGGAAATCGCGCTGGCGGACGCCGACGGCCGCGAGCGCTGGCGCGACGAGCGGATCGAGCGCGTGACTTTCACGCCCTCCCGGGCGGAAGGCTTCGAAACGGCGCGGCGGGAGGCCTTCCACCGCCTGGCGCGCTGGGTCGTTTCGCATTTTGAAAAGGAGTGGTAGCGCTCGCGCGTTTTGGTGTAGGATGAAAGCTCCGATGGATTTCGACGACGAAACGCCCCGCAAGGACGAGGCCCGGACCCGCCGTCCCCGCAGTTTCCTCCTCATTCTCGTGGTGGTCCTGGCCATCGTCATGATCGTGATGATGGGCCGGAACACCCTCGGCGGGGGCCGGGTGGCCGAGGTTTCGGTCGAGGAGTTCATCCGCCTCAACAAGAACAAGATGGTCAAGGCGGTCCGCATCGAGGGCGACGCCCTGACCGCCGAGATGCACGACGGGTACACCAAGGAAGGCAAGGACTACAAGCGGATCAAGGTCAACATCCCGCCGGCCTACCTGCTCGACTACGAGGGCCGGAAGGCCCTGATCGCGGACCTGGAAAACGTCACCGACTCCCCGCCCAACAACTTCGTCACGCAGTTCATCGCCCCGTCCATCCCCGTCATCATCCTGTTCCTGCTGATCTTCTATTTCTTCTTCCGGCAGCTGAGGGCGTCGGGCGGCCCCGGCAACATCCTCTCGTTCGGCAAGAGCCGGGCGCGCTTCATCACGGCCGACAAGGTCAAGACGACCTTCTCGGACGTGGCGGGCGTCGAGGAAGCCAAGGAGGAAGTCAGCGAGATCGTCGAGTTCCTCAAGAATCCCCAGAAGTTCACGCGCCTGGGCGGCCGGATCCCCCACGGCGTGCTCCTGATCGGCCCGCCGGGCACGGGCAAGACGCTCCTCGCCAAGGCCATCGCCGGCGAGGCGGGCGTGCCCTTCCTGTCCATCTCGGGCTCGGACTTCGTGGAGATGTTCGTCGGCGTGGGCGCGTCGCGCGTGCGCGACCTCTTCCGCCAGGCGAAGGAAAACTCCCCCTGCATCATCTTCCTGGACGAGATCGACGCCGTGGGACGTCGCCGCGGCACGGGCCTGGGCGGCGGCCATGACGAGCGCGAGCAGACCCTGAACCAGATCCTCGTCGAGATGGACGGCTTCGACACCGACGAGGGGATCATCGTCATGGCGGCGACGAACCGCCAGGACGTGCTGGACCCCGCGCTGCTGCGTCCCGGGCGCTTCGACCGCCAGGTCATGGTGGACCTGCCCGACGCCAAGGGCCGCGAGGAAATCCTCCGGATCCACGCGAAGAAGATCAAGCTGGGACGGGACGTCGACCTCAAGAAGATCGCCAAGGCGACGCCGATGTTCTCGGGCGCCGACCTCGCCTCCCTCATCAACGAGGCGGCGATCATGGCGACGATGCACCGGAAGGACGCCGTCGAGCACGCCGACCTCGAGGAGGCGCGCGACAAGGTCCTCTGGGGGCGGCAGAAGAAGTCGCGCGTCATGCTGGAGAAGGAAAAGAAGATCACGGCCTACCACGAGGCCGGCCACACGCTGGTGGGGGCGCTGATCCCCGAGTCCGATCCGATCCACAAGGTGACGATCATCCCGCGCGGCCGCGCGCTGGGCGCCACGTTCTCCCTGCCCGAGAACGACAAGTACGGCCACAACCGCAAGGAGCTCGAGGCCATCCTCGCGAAGGCCTTCGGCGGCCGCGTCGCCGAGGAGCTGGTCTTCAACGAGATGACCACGGGAGCCGCCAACGACATCCAGCAGGCCACGGAGCTGGCCCGCCGCATGGTCTGCCAGTTCGGGATGAGCGAAAAGCTCGGGCCGATCTCCTACTCCGACGAGGAGGAGCATCTCTTCCTCGGCCGCGAGATCGCGCGCACGCAGCGCCACAGCGAGGACACGTCGAAGCTGATCGACTCCGAGGTCCGCCGCCTCATCGACGAGGCGAAGGAACGGGCCAAGGCGATCATCTCCCAGAACCGCGACAAGCTCGAGCTGATCGCCCAGTCGCTCCTGAAGTACGAGTCGGTCACCGGCGAGGAGGTCATGATGCTCCTCCGCGGCGAGAAGATCGACGAGCTCAAGGAGCGCGAGCTCGCCGAGGACCAGGCCCGCCGCGAGCGCGCCGACCACGACGAGAAGACCGCGCGGCCCGAACCCGGCTGGAAGCCCGGCCCTCTC
The DNA here is from genome assembly GCA_036383955.1 of Planctomycetota bacterium. GTDB lineage: Bacteria > Planctomycetota > MHYJ01 > MHYJ01 > JACPRB01 > JACQFK01. The sequence continues at coordinate 39,090 of DASVNH010000236.1, forward strand.
CCCGGTCCGCAGCAAGCCTGACGCCGGAACCCGACGACCGGAACCCGGAACCCGAAATCTCGGGATCCGTTCGACGCCCGCTTCGGGTAATCTCGGGGCGCATGAGCCGCACCCTCGTCATGGGCGTCCTCAACGTCACCCCGGACTCGTTCTCCGACGGCGGCCGCTGGCTCGACCCCCGGCGCGCCCTCCGGCACGGCCGGGCGATGGCCCGGCGGGGCGCCGATCTCATCGACGTCGGGGGCGAATCCACCCGCCCCGGCGCCCGGGCCGTCTCCGTCAAGGAGGAGCTCCGCCGCGTCGTGCCGGTCGTCGAGGCCCTGGCCGCCGGGGGGATCCGGGTGTCGATCGACACCTCCAAGGCCGCCGTCGCGGAGGCCGCGCTGCGGGCGGGCGCGACGATGGTCAACGACGTGACGGCGCTGCGGGGCGACCCGGGGATGGGGCGCGTCTGCGCCCGGGCGGCGGCGGACGTCGTCCTCATGCACATGAAGGGCACGCCGCGGACGATGCAGCGGGCGCCGCGCTACGCGGACGTGGTCGCGGACATTTCCTCTTTTTTCCGGAAACGCCTGACTTTCGCGTTGAGGCAGGGAATCGCGCGTGATAAGATTTTTCTGGACCCGGGGATCGGATTCGGCAAAACGCCGGAGCACAACGTGGAGATCCTCCGGCGTCTCGAAGAATTCAGGGGGCTCGGCTTTCCGCTCCTGGTCGGAACCTCGCGCAAGAGCTTCATCGGGCGCGCCCTCGGAGGCCGGGCGCCGGACGACCGGGTGTTCGGAACCGCCGCCACGGTGGCGGCCGCCGTTCTGCGAGGCGCCGCCATCGTCCGGGTTCACGACGTGCGGGAGATGTCGGACGTGGTCCGCGTGTCCGACTTGATGAGATGATCGAGCAGTTCCGCCACCCGAACGCCTGGGTCGAGATCCTGGTGCTCGCGGTGGCCTATTACGCCGTCCTCACCTTCATCCGCGGCACCCGCGGAGCCCCCGTCCTCAAGGGGCTGGTCGTCGTCTTCATCGTCGCCTTCCTCGGGTTCATGTACCTGGCCGACGTCCTGGGCCTGCCCCACCTGAAGCTGCTCCTGCAGTGGATCCTCTCCGGCTCGGCGATCGCGCTGCTGATCATCTTCGCGCCGGAGCTCCGCCGCGCCATGCAGCACGTCGCCCAGTCCCCGCTCCTGCTGCCCCTGCTGCGGCCGGCCTCGACGGCCGCCGTGAGCGAGATCGCCAACGCGGCCGTGAAGCTGTCGAAAAGCCGCATCGGCGCCCTGCTCGCGATCGAGCGCGACGTGGGCCTGAACGAGTACGTCGAGAAGGGCTGCCGCATCGACGCCGCCCTCACCAGCGACCTGCTCGAGACGATCTTCTTCCCCGGCTCGGCCCTCCACGACGGCGCGATCGTCGTCCGCGGCGACCGCGTGGCGGCGGCCGGCTGCCTTTTCCCGCTCACCGACGACATGTCGCTCTCCAAGTCCATCGGCACCCGCCACCGCGCCGCCCTCGGCATTTCCGAGGAGACCGACGCGGTGGCGGTGGTCGTGTCGGAAGAGACGGGCCGCATCTCGGTCGCGGTCGACGGCCGCCTGACCGTCGACCTCACCCGCGACCAGCTCGTCAAGCTCCTCGGCGAGCTCGCCTCGCGCTCCTCCCAGCCCGGCGCGTCCCTCCCGCCCCTCGACATCGCCGTCGAGATCGACACCAAGGCCGTCACCCGTCCCGCCCCGCCGCCGGGAGCGGCGGAACCGACGTCCGGCAACGGGCGCGAGGACGCGCCGAAGCGGCCCGGCAGCGGCACCCACATCCGGGAATTCCTCGGCAAGGAGGAGGACCGGCCGTGAAGCAGTACGTCCTCGGCAACCTGGGCACCTTCGCGATGGCCCTGCTGCTGGCCCTCGTGACCTGGACCTATCTGTTCACCCAGGGCATCGGGCCGGGCGAAGTCGTCGTCGAGTTCCAGCCCGCCCCCCTCGACCCCGACACCTTCGCGCTGATCGAATACCGGACCGCCTCCGGCGAGACCCTGACCCCCGGCGGCACGTTCAAGGTGCGCGTCGACGGCCCCAAGGGCGACGTCCGTTCGATCGAGCTGCGCCCGCCCCGCACTTTCCGCTGCGAGCTGGCCGTCGACCCCAAGGACCTCTCCGAGGACATGGGCACCCTCAAGCTCACGCTCGACCGCAGCCACTTCACGATCCCCGAAGCCGGCAACATGCGGATCCAGCCCCTGCTCCCCGGCGGCGCCCAGATCACCGTCCACTACGTCAAGTTCGTCGAGCGCACCGTCGAGCTCTCCGCGTCGCGCTTCGACGTCGACGGCAGCCCCCTCCGCGGCTTCCGCGTCGAGTCCGTCACGCCCAGCATCCCCCGCCTCAAGTGCCGCGTCCCCGCCGACCGGGGCGACGACATCCGCCAGGTGCGCATCCGCACCGTCCCCGTCAGCGGCAAGCAGGAGTCCTTCACCCTCGAGTGGGAAATCGCGGCCGCCGACCGCCAGCGCCGCGTCAAGCCCGTCGAGACCTTCCGCGTCGAGGTGCGGATCGTGCCGGACGTCGTGCCCCGCCGGATCACCGTCGACCTGGGGATGTCGGGCCGGCCCGACGTCCTCCGCCGCGTCGAGCTCGAGACGAAGTCGATCCTGCTGGAGATCCAGGGCCCCGAGGATCTGGTGAAGGAGGCCCCCGAGTCGGCCTTCGCGCCGTTCGTGGTGGTGACGGAGCGGGACGTCCAGACGGCCGGCCCGCAGAACCTCACCGAGATCGGCTGCCACGTCCTCGACCCCAAGTACCGCGGCTTCACCGTCGTCCCGATGGCGGACATCCCTCCCGCCAACCGCACGGTCAAGATCAAAGTCCTCCCCAAGTAGTCCCTTGCGTCTTGCCGCCTGATTCCCGATACTTGGCGATCCGATGGGCGAGATTTTCGGCACCGACGGCGTCCGCGACCGCGCGGGCGAGGGATGGCTCGCGCCGGAGCGCGTGAAGCGCCTGGCGCTCGCGACGGGGCTGTTGCTGCGCGAGCGGCCGACCCTCTTCCGGACCCCGGTGCCGAAGGGCTTCAAGCATCTCGCCAAGGGCCGCCGCGAGGCGGGCGCGGGCAAGGGCAGCGTCCTCATCGGCCGCGACACCCGCGCGTCCGGTCCGGACCTCGAGGCCTGGCTCGTCGAAGGCTTCGCGAACGCGGGCGTCGGCACCGTGATCGCCGGCGTGATCCCCACGCCCGGCGTCGCCACCCTGACCCGCCGCTGGGCCTGCGCGCTGGGCGTCGTCATCTCCGCGTCCCACAACCCGGCCGAGGACAACGGCATCAAGCTCATCTCGCCCCAGGGCTTCAAGATCCCCGACGGGGCGGAGACCGCCATCGAGGCCCTCCTCGAAGGCCCCGAGCCCAAGCTCGCGCCGCCGCGGCCCACGGCGACGACCGACGCCTCGGATGAGACGGGGGACTACCTCGACGTCCTGGAAGCGGCCGCGCCGAAGCTCAAGGGCCTGAAGATCGCGGTCGACTGCGCCCACGGGGCGGCGTCGGCCTTCGCGGGCGCGCTGCTGAAACGCCTCGGCGCGAAGCCGATCGTGACGAACGCGTCGCCCGACGGCCGGAACATCAACGCCGGCTGCGGCGCGCTCCACCCCGAGAGCCTGGCGAAGGTGGTCGTCCGGGAAAAGGCGGACGCGGGCGTGGCCTTCGACGGCGACGCCGACCGGGCGATCTTCGTCGACGAGAAGGGCGGGGTCCGCGACGGCGACCACGTGCTCGCGATGTGCGGCGCCCACCTCTCCGAGAAGAAGAAGCTCCCGGGCAAGATCGTCGTCTCGACCGTCATGGCGAACCTCGGCCTCGAGCGCGCGCTGGCCCGGCGCGGCATCTCCCTGCGCCGCACCAAGGTGGGCGACCGCTACGTCGCCGAGGAGATGCTGCGGAGCGGCGCGACGCTCGGCGGGGAGCAGTCGGGCCACGTCCTGTTCTACGACGCCGCCCCGGCCGGCGACGGGATGCTGACCATGCTCCGCGTCCTCGGCACGCTGGTCGACCGCGGCGAACCCTTCTCGAAGGCCGCCGCGCTGATGGAGAAGTACCCCCAGACCCTCATCAACGTCAACGTCGGCCGCAAGCCGCCCCTGGAGCACGTCGCGCCCGTCCAGGCCGCGATCAAGAGCGCCGAGGCCTCGCTCGGCGGCGAGGGGCGCGTGCTCGTCCGCTACTCCGGAACCGAAAACCTCTGCCGCGTCATGGTGGAAGGGGCGAAACGGGAGGACGTCGAACGCACCTCCCGCGCGGTCGCCGACGCGGTGAAGGAGGCGCTGGCGTGACGCCGATCCGGCTGGGCGTGAACGTGGACCACGTGGCCACGGTCCGCCAGGCGCGCCGCGCCGAGCGGCCGGATCCCGTCGACGCCGCCCTCGCGTCGGAAAAAGCCGGCGCCGCCGCGATCGTCTGCCACCTGCGCGAGGACCGCCGCCACATCCAGGACCGCGACCTCGCCGCGCTGCTCAAACGCTGCCGCACCTACGTCAACCTCGAGATGGGCCTCTCCGCCGACATCCTCGGCGTCGCGCTCGCCTCCCGGCCCCGCCAGGTGACGCTCGTGCCCGAGCGCCGCCAGGAGCTGACGACCGAGGGAGGGCTCGACGTCCGGGGCCGTCTCGCCGCGGTCCGCGCGGCCGCGGCGCGCTTCCAGGCGAAGGACATCGACGTCAGCCTCTTCATCGATCCCGACCTCCGCCAGGTCTCCGCGGCGCGGCGCACCGGGGCGACGATCATCGAGCTTCACACCGGCGCCTACGCCAACGCGAAGGGCCGGAAGGCCCGGACCTGGGAGCTGCGGAAGATCGTCGCCGCCGCCCGGGCCGCGCGCCGCGACGGCCTCGTGGTCGCGGCCGGCCACGGGCTCGACTACGAGAACGTGAAGGACGTCGCCGCCGTCCCGGAGATCGAGGAGCTCAACATCGGCCACTCCATCGTGTCGCGCGCCCTGCTCGTCGGTTTCGAGAAGGCCGTGCGCGAGATGAAAGGTCTGATGGATGCGGCGCGCCGAACGTAAATCCCAAACCCCAACTCCCAAATCCCAAGGGATCCCCCCCGCCCCCCGGGGGGGACGAACCGCAGCGTGGGCCCTGCTCCTTCTGCTGGCCGCCTGCGAGCCGGAGCCGCCGCCCTCCCCGCCCGCGCCGCCGCCGCCGCCCCAGGTCCCCGAGCCGCCGCTGCCGCCGCTGGCGGACGTCGCCTTCCCCGCCTGGGAGGAGGTCGAGCCGGAACACCATCCCGCGCTCCCCGCCGGCGCCGCGGAACCGCTCCGCTGGGGCTTTCCCGAGGGGCGCCGCTTCGGCTACGCCTTCGACCAGACGGTGCGGCAGGTGACGACGGCCGCGCAGGGCGAGCGGTCGGGGTCGATGAACGGGCGGGACCGGAACGGCGGGACGTTCGAGGTCGTGGGCCGCGGGTCGGGGACGGCGGGCGTGCTGGTCTCGATCGAGAGCCGGGAGGCGTTCCGCGACGACAAGGCGGTGTCGGTCGAGGAGTCGCGGCAGAAGGGGCCGTCGAAGTTCGAAGCGGAGCTGCGGGAGGACGGCGCGGCGACGATCAAGCGGCTGGGGGAAGGCTCCGACGCGCAGCTGTTCTTCGACCTCCTGCTCGCGCTGCGGGAGGGGAGCCGGACGGCGGAGGGCGGCGCGACGGTGACGACGCGGATCGCCGGCCGCCGGAAGGTGGGGCGGAACGAGTGCGTCCGGCTGGAGACGGAGATGGAGTTCGCGGGGCCGACGCCCGGCGGGCGCCGGCTGCTGCGGGGTCGGTCGGTGGGCTACTTCGACCCCGCGGAAGGGCGCTTCATCCGGGCTTCGGCGGCGGTGTCGGCCTCGCAGCGCCAGAACGGGAAGGACAAGCTGGGCGGCTGGGTGACCCAGTCGGTGGACTCGCGGACCCACTTCCGGGTCGAGCTTCTGCGGTCGCCGTAACCGACGGCCTCCCGACGGTTCCGCCAGAATAGGGGCCCGGCGGAGCTATGACGACCATCCGTTCCCGTCGGAACCGGCCGGAGGGGCGGACGTGGGACCGGCTCGTCCGGATGCTGCGGAGGTTTTCGGCCTCCGAGGCGGGCGGGAAGGCGCGCTGGCTCTTCGCCGGCCTCCTCTTCCTGCTGGTGGCGATGAACGGCCTCAACGTCGTCAACAGCTACGTCGGCCGCGACTTCTTCACGGCGCTCGAGCGGCGCGCGGCGCCGACGTTCGTCCGGCAGGCGCTCCTCTACGTCGGCGTGTTCGGCCTCTCCACGCTGACGCTCGTCACGCTCCGCTTCACCGAGGAGACGCTGGCGCTGACCTGGCGGGAATGGCTGTCGCGCTGGGCGGTCCGGCATTACCTCCGGCCCCCCGTGTACCTCCGCCTGAACGACCGGCTCATCGCCCGCGGCGAGGTGGCCAACCCGGACCAGCGGATCTCCGACGACGTGCGCTCGTTCACGACCATGACGCTCTCGCTGCTGATCCTGTTCCTGAACGGCGGCTTCACCATCCTGGCGTTCTCCGGCGTCATGTGGTCGATCAGCCCCCTGCTCTTCCTCGTCACGATCTGCTACGCGCTCGCGGGCTCCCTGCTGACGATCGCGCGCGGAAGCTCGCTGGTGAAGCTGAACGCGGCGCAGCTCGACAAGGAGGCCGACTTCCGCGCCGAGCTGATCCACGTGCGCGAGAACGCCGAGCCGCTGGCGATCGCGGGCCGCGAGGACCGGCTGCGGGCCCGCCTCTCCCTCCGCGTCGACGCGTGGGCGGCGAACCTGCGGCGGATCATCCGCGTGAACCGGGGCGTGGGGCTCTTCACCACCGGCTACAACTATCTGATCCAGATCATCCCGGCGCTCATCGTCGCCCCCCTGTTCTTCCGGGGGACGGTGGAGTTCGGGGTCGTCACCCAGTCCGCCATGGCCTTCGCGCAGCTGGTGGGCGCCTTCTCGCTGATCATCACCCAGTTCCAGTCCATCTCCTCCTACGCGGCCGTCGTCACGCGCCTGGGCGTGCTCGACGAGGGGATCGAGCTGGCGGGATCGCGGGCCGTGCCCGCCAGCGAAGTCTGCCCCCATCACGCCCGCACGGAGACCTGCCCCCTCTGCGCCGACCGCGCCCTGCCCGCGTCGGTGATCGAGCTCGTCAAGGATCCCGAGGCGGACGGGGTCGTCTACGACCGCCTGACCCTGCTGGCCCCCGCCGACGGCCGCGTGCTGACGAAGGAGCTCGCCGGATCGATCGGCGCCGGCGCGCGCCTCCTGGTCCTGGGCTCGAACGAGGAGGCGAAGTCGGCGCTCTTCCGGTCGACGGCCGGCACCTGGGAGACGGGCGCCGGCCGCGTCGTCCGGCCCGGGGACGATCGGATGCTCTTCGTCGCGGAGCGGCCGTACCTGCCGCCCGCCACCCTGCGGGAGGTCCTGACCCGCGCGGGACGCGAGCACGCGGTCTCCGACGAACGGATCCTGGCCGACCTGCACGCGCTGGACCTGGGGCCGACCCTCGCGCGGGCCGGCGGGCTGGATGTCGAGCGGCGCTGGGACGCGCTGAGCCTCGGCGAGCAGAAGCG
>DASVNH010000237.1:0-3268 GCA_036383955.1 Planctomycetota bacterium
CGGGGCGGGGGGGAGGGAGCGGGCGAGCTCGACGGCGCGGCCGACGAGGTCGCCGTCGACCTCCTCCCGCACGAGGCCGAGGCGGTGGGCGTCCTCGCCCGAGAGGTGGCCGCCGGAGCGGAGCACGCGCCAGGCGGTGGAGAAGTCGATGAGGCGGGGGAGCCGCTGGGTGGCGCCGGACGAGGGGATGACGCCGAGCCGCGCCTCGGGCTGGCCGAAGAGGAGGGGGATGCCCTTCCGGGCGACGCGCGCGGTGCAGGCGTAGGCGAGCTCGCTGCCGGCGCCGACGGCCAGGCCGTTGAGCGCGCAGATGACGGGCTTGCCGAGCGTCTCGATCCGGCGCAGGACGCCGGAGGCGAATTCGGCGTGCTTCCGGGCGTCCTCGGCGGTCGGGAAGGCGGCCAGGGCTTCGATGTCGCCGCCCGTCGAGAAGGCCTTGGTGCCGAAACCGGTGAGGACGGCGCCGCGGAGGCGCGGATCGGCCTTGATGGCGGCGAACTCGCGGTCGAGCTGGCGGTAGACGTCGGACGTCAGCTGATTCAGCGCGCGGGGCCGCCGGATCTTGACGACGGCCACGTCGTCGCGGTCTTCGCGGGTGAGCTGGGGGACGTCCCAGGGGCCGCAGTCCTTGGGCACGCGGAAGCCGGCGTGGTCCTCCGCGTAGGCTTGCGTGAGCTCGCGGACCTTCTTGAAGCCGAGCTCGTTCATGAGGGAGAAGGGGGGCTTGATGGCGAGGCCGAGCTCGACGGCCAGGCTGAGGTCGCCGAGCGTGGCGATGCCGCTCTCGAGGACTTCGAGGACGAGGCCGAAGTAGGCGCCGAGGATCCGCGACGAGATGCGTTCGAACATGGCGCTGGAGTAGCTGGCCGTTTCGCCCTTGTCGGCGGTGCGCCAGGGCACGCCGGCGGTCGCGCGCTGGACGAGGGAGTCGGGGGCCTTGAACCAGGGCATGATGGCGCGGCCGAATTCGTCGAGGGCGGCCTGGAGGGCGGGGGCGCCGCCGAGGGCGTTCATCACGCCGAAGGGGCCGGCGGTGAGGCCGAGGGTGCGGCAGGCGATGGCGTCGATGATGGGCGGGCTGAAGCCCTCGTCCTCGAGGAGGAGGGCGGCTTGCGCGAGCCCTTCGAAGACCGGGCCGACGGCGTAGCCGAAGCGGCTCTTGACGCGGACGGGGACCTTGCCGATGAACTCGTAGAAGCGGGCGCTCCAATCGACGACCTGGCAGCCGGGGGCGCCGACCAGCTCCACGAGCGGGTTGCGCTCGGCCGGATAGAAGAAGTGCTGGATCATCGCGCGCTCGGGACGTCGGAGGCGCGCGAAGATCCGCTCGGGCTCGAAATGGGAGGAGCTGGAGGCCAGGATGGCGCCGGGGGCGGCGATGCGCTCGAGGTCCTCGAAGATGGCCTGCTTGACGTCGAGGCGCTCGACGGCGGCCTCGACGACCAGGCCGCAGCCGTGGAGGAGGGACTTGTCGAGCGTGAAGGACAGGTTCGAGAGGATCTCCTGGGCCTCGGCGAAGTTGAACACGCCGCTTTCGGTGGCGCGGCCGAGCTTGCGGACGACGCGCTCGCGGCCGGCCTCGAGGGCGCCGCTGAAGACGTCGTGGAGGACGACGGGGACGTCGAAGGGGGCGAGGGCGCGGGAGAGGTAGAGCGCGAGGTCGGGTCCCAGGTTGCCGGACCCGACCACGGCGACGCGCTGAAGCGTGCGCCCGAAGACGGTCAGCGCCATGGCAGGTCCAGGAAACAGGTCCAGGTCCGGGAGACGTCCCCCCGTCGTCCCCCCCGGGCCTTCGCCCGCGGGAGCGGGCGGGGCTTCGGCCCGCGAAGGCGGGGGGCGGGGGACGGGTCCTGAACCTGGACCTGTCTCCGGGTCCCGGCTACGACCATTCGGAGCGTCCGAGGCTCATGAGGAACTCGGCGTTGGTCTTGGTCTTCTTGATGCGGTCGAGCAGGGTTTCCATGGCCTCGATGAGCTTCATGTCGGCGAGGACCTTGCGGAGCATCCAGATGCGGGAGATCTCGTCCTTGTGGAGGAGCAGTTCCTCGCGGCGCGTGCCGGAGCGGGTGAGGTCGAACGAGGGGTAGATGCGGCGGTCGGCGAGCTCGCGGACCAGATGGAGCTCGCTGTTGCCGGTGCCCTTGAACTCCTCGAAGATGACCTCGTCCATGCGGGAGCCCGTGTCGATGAGGCAGGAGCCGATGATGGTGAGCGAGCCGCCTTCCTCGGTCTTGCGGGCGGCGCCGAAGAAGCGCTTGGGGCCCTGGAAGGCCGTCGAGTCGATGCCGCCGGACAGGATGCGGCCGGAGTGGGGGGCCTCGGTGTTGTAGGCGCGGGTCATGCGGGTGATGGAGTCGACGAGGATGAGGACGTCCTTCTTGTGCTCGACGAGGCGCTTGGCCTTCTCGAGGACCATCTCGGTGACCTGGATGTGGCGGCTGGGCGGCTCGTCGAAGCAGGAGGCGACCACTTCGGCGTCGCCCTTGAGGTTGCGCTTGAAGTCGGTGACTTCCTCCGGGCGCTCGTCGATGAGGAGGACGATGAGGGTCATGTCGGGATGGTTCTTGATGACCGAGTTGGCGATCTTCTGCAGGAGGACGGTCTTGCCGGTGCGGGGCGCGGCGACGATGAGGCCGCGCTGGCCCTTGCCGATCGGCGCGATCATGTCCATGACGCGCATGGAGAGCTCGCCGGAGTCGGTCTCGATGCGGATGCGCTCGTTGGGGTGCTGGGGCGTCAGGCTCTCGAAGGGGACGATGGCCTGGGCCTGCTCGGGGTTTTCCTGGTTGATCGCCTCGACCTTGAGGAGGGCGAAGTACTTCTCGCCGTCCTTGGGCGGGCGGATCTGGCCGCTGATGATGTTGCCCGAGCGCATGCCGAAGCGGCGGATCTGCGAGGGCGAGACGTAGATGTCGTCCGGGCAGGGCAGGTAGTTGTACTTGGGGCTGCGCAGGAAGCCGAAGCCCTCGGGCAGGACCTCCAGCACGCCTTCGCCGAAGAGGAGGCCGTTCTGCTTGGCCTTCTCCTGGATGATCTTGTAGATGATCTCCTGCTTCTTCAGGCCCATGATCTCCTTGATGCCCTCCTGGCGGGCGTACTTGAGGAGATCGGCCATGGTCAGTTCCTGGAGCTTCGAGAGGAACACTTCCTCCCGCTTCACCCGCTCGTAGCGGTCGTTCGCGTCGGGGGGACGCGGAACGCCGGGGGGAGGGGCGACGTCCGGGGCCGGGCCCGGGACGGGGGGCGCGACGGCCGTCGGAGCGGCGGG
>DASVNH010000238.1:0-75458 GCA_036383955.1 Planctomycetota bacterium
GGTCGAGGATCGCCGAGGCCGGATCGCCGACGACCGTCCGACGGACGGTTTTGAGGTCGACGGCCTCAAAGCGCCGGGCGGCTTTGGCCGTCGCGGCATCCCGCGCCGAATCCGGCGGGGGGAGCTCGCGGGAGCCGAACGGAACGTAGGGCGGTACGACGTGGAGGAAGACGCCCTTGGCGTTGAAGAGCTGGGCGAACTTCAGGGCGGGACGGATGGCGGCGGCCGAGGGAGGGCCGTCGACCGGGACCAGGATCTTGCGGAACGGGAGCTCCTCGGGCGGCATGGGCTCGAGGTCGCCCTGGAGGGTGGCGCGGAACGAGCGCACGACGAGGACGGGGACCCGGCTCGCGCGAAGAACCTTTTCCGCGACGCTGCCGAGCGCGAAGCGGGCGAGGCCGGTCCGCCCGTGCGTGGCCATGGCGATGAGGGTCGACTCCTCGTCGTCGGCCGCCTGGAGGATCGCCTCCGCCGGCGGGCCGGCCACGAGGCGGGCGTGGACTTTCGCGCCGCGTCCGGCGAACCGGCGCGCGAGGTCGTGCAGGTACGTCTGGGCCTCCGCGCGTTCTCGGCGGCGCAGCTCGACCGCCGACGCGGCCCACTCGGCCGGCACCGGAGGAACGTGGACGGCGCGCAGGAGCAGGATCTCCGCGTCCTCGTGACGGAGGATGCGGCCGAGCTGCGGCAGGATCATCTCCGCGCGCGGGGAGCCGTCGACCGGAACCAGGATCCGCGAGAACATCGCCGCCTCCGCCGCATACACCGCAAGCGGAGGGCCAGCGCGTTCGCCGGGGGCGTCGCGTCCGGCGGCGGGGAAATCTCCCCGGCCGCGCGAGGTTTGTCGTAAACGGCAGGTGTTAACGTTCCAATCTGATTCGGACATTAACACTCGCGACGCGCACCGTTGCTTGGGAACGGCGAATTCCGTACACTGCGAATCCCGATGAGCTTGAAGCAGCGCTGCCACGTGCCGAGCGTGGACCTCACTCTCGACTACGGCCGCATGGGCGCCGATGACGCCTTCTTCGCGCGCCTGGAGCCGCTCCTCGCCAAGGCCTACCCGGCCATGGCCGCGCTCGAGAAAGGCGCGATCGCCAACCCCGACGAGAACCGCCGCGTCGGCCATTACTGGCTGCGCGCGCCGAAGCTGGCGCCCGACGGCCTGGGCGCCGCGATCGAGAAGAGCGTCGCCGACATCAAGCGCTTCGCCGCCGAGAACCGGGCCCGCTTCCCGGAGGTCCTGGTCGTCGGGATCGGCGGCTCCGCGCTCGGCCCGCAGCTGGTGGCCGACGCCCTGGGCGACCCGCGTCACATCCACTTCCTCGACAACACCGACCCGGACGGCGTCGCCCGCGTGCTGGGCTCCCTCGACCTGGCGAAGACGCTGACGATCGTCATCTCGAAGAGCGGCGGCACCCCCGAAACGCGGAACGGCATGCTGCTCGCGAAGGCGGCGGGCGTCGACTTCGCCAAGCGCGGCGTCGCCGTCACGATGCCGGGGTCGTCGCTCGACAAGGAAGCCCAGGGCTGGCTGGCGCGCTTCCCGATGTTCGACTGGATCGGGGGCCGCACCAGCGAGCTGTCGGTCGTCGGTCTGCTCCCCGCCGCGATGCAGGGGGTGGACGTCGACGCCCTCCTCGCCGGCGCCGCCGCCTGCGACGAGGCGACGCGACGTCCCGTCACGGCCGAGAATCCGGCGGCGCTGATGGCGCTGATGTGGCATCACGCGGCGAGCAAGACGATGGTGGTCCTGCCGTACAAGGACCGCCTGCTGCTCTTCAGCCGCTACCTGCAGCAGCTGATCATGGAGTCGCTCGGCAAGGACGGGCACGGCCTCGCGGTCTACGGCAACAAGGGCTCGACCGACCAGCACGCCTACGTGCAGCAGCTGCGCGACGGCACGAACGACTTCTTCGCGACCTTCATCCGCGTGCTCGAGGACGGCGGGGCGCCCCTCGAGGTCGAGCCGGGCGTGACGGCCGGCGACTACCTCCACGGCTTCCTGCTCGGCACCCGGGCGGCGCTGGCGGAGAAGGGCCGGGCCTCGATGATGATCACCGTGCGGCGCGTCGACGCCCGGACGATGGGCGCGCTCATCGCGCTCTTCGAGCGGGCCGTCGGCTATTACGCGTCGCTGATCGGCGTCAACGCCTACCACCAGCCGGGCGTCGAGGCGGGCAAGAAGGCGGCCGCCAAGATCCTCGAGCTCCAGAAGAAGCTCCTCGCGGGCGGGAAGCCCGCGCCGGAGGAGGTCGAACACGCGGAACTGATCCTCGAACACCTCGCCGCGAACAAAAGGGGAACGCCATGAACCAGCTCGAAGGCCTGAAGAAGCACACGGTCGTCGTCGCCGACACGGGGGACGTCGAATCGATCGGCAAATACAAGCCGCAGGACGCGACGACGAACCCGTCGCTGCTGTTCCAGGCGGCGCAGAAGGCGGAGTACCGGCCGCTGGTGGACGCGGCGCTGGGGACGTCGGGCGGCAAGCCCGAGGCCTTCATGGAGCAGCTCGGCGTGAATTTCGGCCGGGAGATCCTGAAGATCATTCCGGGGCGGGTGTCGACGGAGGTCGACGCGAACCTGAGCTTCGACACGCCGGCCACGCTGGCGAAGGCGCGGCGGCTGATCGAGCTCTACAAGAAGGCCGGCGTGGATCGGGAGCGGATCCTGATCAAGATCGCGTCGACCTGGGAGGGCATCCGCGCGGCGGAGGTCCTGGAGAAAGAGGGGATTCACTGCAACCTGACGCTGCTGTTCAGTTTCGCGCAGGCGGTGGCGTGCGCCGAGGCGAAAGTCACGCTGATCTCGCCGTTCGTCGGGCGGATCTACGACTACTACAAGGCCGCGAACAAGGGGGCGGAGATCCCGCCCGCCGAGGATCCGGGCGTGGCGTCGGTGACGAAGATCTACACCTATTACAAGAAGTACGACTACAAGACTCAGGTGATGGGCGCGAGCTTCCGCAAGGTCGAGCAGATCCTGCTGCTGGCCGGCTCGGATCTGCTCACCATCAGCCCGGACCTGCTGGCGAAGCTCGAGGCGGCGCCGGGCGACGTCCCCCGCGCGCTGACGGTCGAGGCGGCCAAAGCGGCCGACGTGAAGCGGATCACCCTGGACGAGAAGACCTTCCGCTGGATGCACAACGAGGACGCGATGGCGACCGACAAGCTCGCCGACGGCATCCGCAAGTTCCACGCCGACGCCCAGAAGCTGGAGAAATACGCGCTGCAGGCGACGGCCGCCGCGCGTTGATATGCCCCCGTTCTTCCGGGTGCCGCTGAACCTGCCGCACGCGGCGACGATCTCGGCGCGGATCCGCTACCACCGGCAGGGGGCGGCCGACGAGTCCACCCGGAAGCTCGTCCACCTGCTCGACCCCTACCGCGAGCGGGAGGACAATCCGCCGCCCGAGGAGGCCAAGCGGGTCGCCGACGAGGCCGCCGCCCTCGCGCGGCAGATCGTCGACGAGATCGAGGCCGCCAAGGTGGGGCACGACCGCCTGGGCCAGGCCATCCGCAACTTCTTCGAGTGCCTCACGCTCGGGGAAGAGGGCGCCGCCATCTCCCTCCGCGCCGGCGAGAACCCGAAGTCCTCCCTGCGCCCCCAGTAACGTGTTGACGTTCTGACGCGGTCATTTCGTCAACACCCGCGTCCTCAAGCCATGGGGAAGCTGGGCGTTCTGATCGCGCTCGCCGTGCTGGCCGTCGTTCTTGCCCTCGCCTTCGTCCCGCTTTTCGACTGCGTCCATGGCTCGGGCCATCGCTGGTGCGTTCTGCTGACCGAGTTGTGCCACGATTACGACCCCACCCGGCCGTCGAAGGCCTGCCCCCGCTGCCTGGACACCGGACGCTGCACCCTGGCGCGGACGTGGCTCGCTCCTCCCCCCTGTCCCTAAGTGTTGACGAAATGACCGCGTCCGTTTATCAACACTTCATGATGAAACGAGCGCTCGCGGCCCTTCTCTTCTTCGGCGGCGTCGCCGCCCTCGCGGCCCAGCAGGGCGACAAGCCGCCCCTCGAGAAGCCGGTCCAACTGGCCCCCGGCGCGTGGATCCGGACGTCGAACGACATCGGCAAGTACGGCTGCAACATCGGCTGGATCGAGTTCAAGGACTGGGTGGCCGTGATCGACACCGCTTTCCCGCTGGGCGCGGAGGAGTCGCTCGCGCACATCAAGGCGTCGACGAACAACAAGCCGATCAAGTACGCCATCGTCACGCACTATCACGCCGACCACTCCTTCGGCACCGGCGTCTTCGCCAAGGAAGGCGCGACGATCATCGCCCACGAGAACGCGCGGAAGCAGTACCTGGAGAAGAACGTCGAGAACTTCAAGAAGCAGGCCGAGCGCGACCAGAGCTACGCGCGCGCCGGCGTCTACGCGCCCGCGATGACGTTCACCGACAAGCTGATCCTCGACGACGGCGACCGCCGCGCCGAGATCCACTTCCTCGGCCACGCCCACACCACCGGCTGCGTCTGGACCTGGCTGCCCAAGGAGAAGGTCCTCTTTACCGGCGATGCCTGCGTCAACGGACCCTTCAACTACACCGGCGACAGCGATACGAAGAGCTGGATCGACGTCCTGTCGAAAGCCCAGGCCTTCGGCGCCGAGAAGATCGGCCCCGGCCACGGCCCCGCCGCCGACGGCGCCCTCCTGGAGACCCAGAAGAGCTACTTCGTCCAGCTCCGCGACGCCGTGGGCAAGCTCGTGAAGGAAGGGAAGTCGCTCGACGAGGCGAAGAAGGCGGTCGACCTGCCCGACTGGAAGAAGTGGACCGGCCAGTCCAAAATGAGCTCCGAAAACATCGAGCACGTCTTCAAGGAGCTCTCGAAGTAGACAAACCAGCCTGGCTGGTTTGTCTACACCGGCAGGTCGACGGCCAGGAAGGACGGGCGGTTGGCGTCGAGCAGCGCCAGGCGCTTGCCGTCGGGGCCCATGACCAGGCCGTTGCCCTGCAGGATCCGGCCCTTCCACGGGCCTTGCGTGACGGGCCCGACGCCGTTCGACGCGGCGATGCTCAGCGCGCGCTTCGCCGTCCGCGCTCGGTAGGTCTCCGTGATCCAGGCGATGTTCGTCGCCTCGCCGCCGGGCTCGACGGCCCACGCGCACGGAGACAGAATCACGCGGGCGCCCATGAGGTGCAGCGCGTCCGTCACCGCCGGCGTCCAGCTGTCCGCGCAGATGTCCAGGCCGAGCCGGAGGCCGTCGATGTCCGTCACCGCCAGCCGGTCGCCGCGCGAATAGACGCGGAGCCCGAGGTCGAGCTCGTTGATCTTTCGATGGTGGAGCCGGAGGCGGCCCGCGGCGTCGATCAGCACCGCGCTGTTGTAGATCTTCCCGTCGGACCGCTCTTCGAGGCCGGCGGCGACGATCAGCTTCCAGCGCCGCGCGAGGCCGGCGAGCTTCCGCGTGAACGGCCCGGGGACGGGCTCGGCGGCGCGGGCGGCGGAGGTCGACAGCCATCCCGCCAGCCCGCACTCGGGGAGGACGACGGCGTCGCAGCGGGCGCGGCCGGCCTGGTCGACGGCCGCCAGGAGGGCGGCGACGTTGGCCTTCTTGTCGCCCATCACGACGGGGGGCTGAGCGATCCCGACCTTGAGCATGGGCGGAGGATAGCAAGAAACGGTCGTTTCAGGTACAAGAGTAGCCCGTGGCGACCATCCTGATCTATCTGTGCCTGGCGGTTATCCTGCTGGCGCTCAACGCCTTCTTCGTCCTCGCCGAGTTCGCGGCCATCAAGATGCGGGGCAGCAGGGTCGAGCAGCTGGTCTCGGAAGGGCACCCGGGGGCCAAGCTGGTCCAGCACATCCAGGCGAACCTGGACGAGTACCTGGCGGTCTGCCAGGTCGGCATCACCTTCGCGAGCATCGGCCTGGGCGCCACCGCCGAGCCCGCCTTCGCGAGCCTCGTGGAGCGGCTGACGGGGGCGACGTCCCGGGTGGCCCACGGTTTCGCGACGGCCTTCGCGGTCATCCTGGCCTCCTCCCTGCACGTGGTCCTCGGCGAGCAGGTGCCGAAGCTTCTGGCGATCCACCGCCCCCAGGTCTCCGCGCTCTGGATCGCCCGCCCGCTGCAGGTCTTCCGCCTCGTGCTCTACGTCCCTCTCAAGGTCCTCAGCGCCGCCACCCGCGTCTGCCTGCGCCCCTTCGGCATCCGCGGGGAATCGAAGGAAGTCGACCACAGCGAGGAGGAGCTCCGCATCATCCTCGCCAAGTCCCAGACCGCCGGCCTCATGTCGTTCCGCCGCCTCCTCCTCCTCGAGAACATCTTCGACCTCTCCGAGCTGAAGGTCCGCGACGCCATGCGCTCCCGCGACGCCGCCAAGACCCTCCGCCTCAGCGCCGCCTGGGAGGAGAGCCTCAAGATCGTCCGCGACTCCAAGCTCTCGCGCTTTCCGCTCGTCGACGACGCGGGCCAGCCGATCGGCGTCATCCACGTGAAGGACCTCTTTTACGCGGGGGGGCAGCCCGACCTCCGCAAGATCGCGCGGCCGTTCGTGACCGCCCTCGAGGACGCCCCGCTCGAGGCCCTCCTCGGCGAGCTCCAGAAGAGCCGCGTCCACCTCGCGATCGTGAAGAACGCGGACGGAAAGTGGACCGGCGTCATCAGCCTCGAGGACATCGTCGAGGAGATCACCGGCACCATCGAGGACGAGTTCGAGACCGAGCCGCAGATCCACCTCTCCGACGCCCTCTCGGCCGGCCGCGTCGTGCTGGACGTCGAGGCCGACAGCCTGGAAGAAGCCATCGGCCAGGCCTTCGGCCGGATCGAGCAGTCCGACCTGCCGCTCCCCAAGGAGAAGATCGTCCCCGCCGTCCTCGACCGCGAGCGCGCGATGAGCACCTACCTGGGCAACGCCCTCGCCGTGCCCCACGCGCGCCTCGAGGGCCTGGAGAAGCCGGCCATCGTCTTCGCGCGCTCGACGCCCGGCATCCCCGTGAAGGGCCGCGAGGACAAGGCCCACCTGCTCTTCATCCTGCTCACGCCCGCCGGCCAGCCCCGCATGCAGGTCCGCCTCCTCGCCCGCGTCGCCGCCATCATCGGCAGCGAGTACGTCGGCGAGCGGCTCCGCCAGGCCGATTCCAAAGCCGCCGTCGTGGAGGTCGTCCGCGCCGCCGAACAGGTGACGCTGAGCTGAAATGGACATTCTCGAAGGCCGCGTCTGCGTCACCGCCGCCCTCAAGGCCAAGCGGCGGACCTTCGAGGCCGTCCTCGTGCGCCTCGGCATCACCGACGAGTCGATCGCCGAGCTCCTCCAGGCCGCCGAGGCGATCGGCATCAAGATCCAGCGCGTCCGCGAGGAGGCCCTCGCCGCGCGCGCGCACGGGAAGTCGCACGGCGGCATCGTCGCCGTCGCCCTCCCGCTCCCGTCCGCCCCCGTGCCCGCGTCGATGGACTTCGCGGTGCTGCTGGACGGGGTCGACGACGCCCGCAACCTCGGCTACGCGATCCGCTCCGCCGAGGCCTTCGGGGCCCAGGCCGTCTTCCTCCGCAAGCGCGCGATGGACTTCGACGGCGGCGACGTCTCCCGCTCCTCCTCCGGCGCCTACGAGCGCCTGCCCGTCATCCTGGGCGACCACGTCCCCGCGTCGCTCCGCCTGGTCGCCTGCCTGTCCGAGGCGGGGAAGAGCCTCTATGACGAGGATCTTCGACCTCCCACGGCCCTCGCGATCGGCGGCGAGAAGCGCGGCCTCTCGGCGGCCGTCCGCGACCGCTGCAAGACCTTCGTCACGATCCCGACCGTCCCCGGCGCCTCGTCGCTCTCCCTTTCTCAGGCCGCGGCGGTAGCGATGGCGGAGGTCCATCGTCAAAGGAATAAGACATGAGATACGCCCCGCTCATCCTGCTCCTGGGCGCCTGCTGCTCCGCGGAGAAGCCGGCGCCGGGGATCGCGACATCCACCGGCAAGCCGTTCGCGCAGCGGCTGTCGGGCGTCGAAAACCTCGCCCGGATCAACGCGACGCTCTACCGCGGCGCCCAGCCGGACGCGGCGGGCTTCAAGGTCCTGAAAGAGCTGGGCGTGAAGACGGTCATCTCCTTCCGGAGCTACCACACGGAGAAGAAGGACGTCGAAGCCGCCGGCATGGCCGCCGTGCAGATCCCGGTGCAGGCGGACGTCTTCGGCTCCACCCCGCCGACCGACGAGCAGCTCAAGCTCTTCTTCGACACCACGCTGGACCCGGCGAAGCAGCCGGTCTTCTTCCATTGCGCGCACGGCAAGGACCGGACCGGCACGCTCGGCGCGCTCTGGCGGATCGAGGTCGACGGCTGGAGCAACGCCGAGGCGATCGAGGAGATGCAGGCCTTCGGCTACCACGACATCTACCAGGACCTGATCGAGTACGTCCGCGCCTACAAGCCCCGCGGCTTCCGCAAACCTTAGTTCAGGTTTTCCCTTACGTCGTTTCCCCCATGGGGTAGTGTTGGGGCATGGCTTCGTTCTCCATGGCCTGCCCCAAGTGCGGGGAGCGGTCCGAGGCGCTGGGCGACGCCCCGCCGACGGGCTGGATGTGCCCGACCTGCAAGGTCGAGCTGGCTTACGCGGCCGAGCGCGTCGTCAACGCCCCGCGGCCGCGCACGAACACCCGGCGCGCCAAGAAAGCCGAGCCGGCGCCCCCCGATCCGGCCGCCCGCAAGAAGCGCCTCGTCCTCCTCGCCGCGGGCGGCGGCGCCGGCCTCCTTCTGCTGATCGTCGTCCTCATCGTCGCGCTGTCGGGGAACCCGGCGCCCACCCCCGAGCCCGCGGCCGCCAAGAGCGCCGCCGCGCCGGCCCCGGATCCCGAAAAGGCGCGCCGCGCGGCCCTGCTCGCGGAATGGACCAAGCTCAAGGAGGACGTCGAGACCGCCCGCCGCGACCCCCTCGCGGCCGCCCGCGTCCTCCCGCTCCTGGAAAAGCTCCTCGACCTCGCCAAGGGCGGCGAGCTCGAAGCCCCCGTCCAAAAAGCCCTGGACGAGCTCCGCGCCCTGGCGCTCAAGCCCGGCGAGGAGAAGATCGCCGCCGACGTGAAGGCGCTCGTCGACCGCGACGAGCTCCGCGGCGCCGCCCAGCTCGTGAAGGCGTATCTCGGCGAGGCGTCGACGTCCCCCGGCCTCCGCCGCTTCCTCGACGGCCTCCAGGCCCGCGTCGCCGAGCGCGCCCCCGCGAAGTACGAGGAGCTGCTCAAGGAGGCGAAGGCGCTGTCGACGTCCGGCAAGCCCGAGGCCGCGCGGCAGAAGGTCCTCGACGCCGCGGGCTGGGGCGTCGCCGCCCTCGAAGCGCGGGCCCGCCAGGACGCCGCGGCCTTCGCGCCGCCGAGCCCGGCGGAGGCCGTCGACCTCCGCAAGGTCCTCGAGGACCGCGCCAAGGCCGAGCTCGCGAAGCTGGAGCCGGAGCTGGCCCGGATGGAGCGCGAGAAGAAGGGGGACGAGGCCCAGGCGCTGCTCGCGAAATTCCCCGTCGACTACGCGCGCACGGAAGCGGGCGAGGCGCTGCGGAAGCGCGTGGAGGCGCTGAAGCCGAAGGGCGTCGAGCCCGCTGTCATCTCCGCGCCCGAGCCCGCGCCGGAGCGGAAGACGGAGACGGCGGCGGTGCCGGGCCTGAAGATGCTCGCGCGGGCCCCGCGGGCCGGCGAGTACAAGCCGGGCGGGCTGGCGGACGCGGAGAAGCAGAAGAAGCAGGCAGAGCTCGCCGGCGAGGTGAAGAAGGACCGCAAGGGCGCGGCCAAGGCGGCCGCCGCCAAGCGCGCCGAGTGGCTGGCGGGCCTGGAGAAGGAGTACGGCGTCTACGACGTGACCACGATCGCGGACAAGGGGGACGTCGCCCGCCGCGTCGACATCGTCATCGTCTCCTCCGGCTTCCCCAAGTCGGACGCGAGGAAGGTGAACCAGATGGCCGACGCCCTCAAGGCCGCCCTGCTGAAAGTCGATCCCTTCCAGAACTACCCCGACTACATCAACTTCCACCGGATCAACGTGGACGACAAGGGGACGCACGCGCAGGCCCGGATCCCGTTCCGGGTGGAGACCGACATCCTCACCTGCGACTACGGCAAGGCGGCCCAGTACGCGAAGTTCGCGCCGAGCTACGACCTCGTGGTGGTGCTCTGCAACGTGACCAAGGTCCGCGCGACCGGCGGCCCGCCGTTCATCACGATCGACGCGGACCTCGACATCGGCCGCACGTTCCTCCACGAGATGGGGCACGCCTTCGCCTCGCTCTCGGACGAGTACGTCGACGCGGGCCTGGCGCCGGGCCGGCCCTTCGAGGAGGACGAGAACGATCCCTGGCTGACGAACGTGACGTCCCAGGCCAACCCGCGGCTGAGCAAGTGGCACTACTGGACGCTGGACCTGTGGCCGGCCGCCCACGAGATGAACCGGCTTCCCGCCGGCCACAAGGTGGGCGCCTTCGAGGGCGCCGCCTACCAGAGCAAGGGCGTGTTCCGCCCCGAGGCCGAGTGCCTGATGCGGATGGGCGACAAGTACTGCGTCGTCTGCTTCGAGCACGTCGAGAAGCGCTTCTACCGCCTCATCGCGCCGATCGACGACGCCCGCCCCCGCAAGCCGCTCGTCGGCCTCTGGGGCGACGAGACCGCCGTCTTCGAGGGCGACGCCATCCGCACGATGGCCTCCGGCGGCGCCTCGATCGGCAAGTTCGAGGGCTTCTGGTACGTCGACGGCAAGCCGCGCTCCGCCAGCGCGAAGAACCTCACCACCGCCCTCACCCTGCAGGGGGCCGAGCTGGCCGCCGGGCCGCACGAGGCCGTCCTGCGCGTCGACTTCTCGAACAAGCGCGTGCGGCGCGACGAGGGCTGGCTCTCGAGCTCGATCGGGTGGAAGATCGACGTCCTCAAGCACAAGCGGCCGAAGTGGGAAGGGCCCGAGAAAGTTCAGGGCAAGGTCGGCCAGCCCGTCACGTTCGACCTGAAGATCGAGAATCCCGACCCCCAGCGCTTCCGCGTCGAGGTCCACTGCGCGCCGGAGGGCGCGACCTACGACGGCGCGAAGTTCGCGTGGACCCCCGAGAAGGTCCACCAGGGCGGCTGGCGGCCGCGCTTCGTGCTGACCGACGGCCTCCGGGCCGTCGATCGCTTCGTCGAGATCGCGGTCCTCGACGTGTCGGAGAAGAACTTCGAGCCGGTGGTGGCGCTCATGGACGCGCGGTCGGTCGTCGAGGGCGAGCTCCTGGAGCTGCCGCTGGACGTGGTGGACGTCGACGGCGACAACCTGGTCTTCACGTCGTCGAACCTGCCCGAGGGGGCGGAGCTGGACGTCTACGAGGGCGTGATCCGCTGGAAGCCGGGGCCGCGCCAGGCGGGCAAGTACCCGGCGGTGGCCTTCGAGGTGTTTGATGGACGTCGAAAGGCCAAAGGCAGCCTCGACCTGATCGTGGAGGACAAGCCGCGGGGCGAGGGGCTGCTGGACCGGCTGCGCTCGGCGAACGGGAACCTGCGGGAGAAGGCGCTGGCGGAGCTCGGGACGGGCGACTGGGCGAAGTCGTTCCGCTACATGGAGGCGGCGCGGCTGCTGCGGGACCGGGACAAGGAGACGCGGGCGGCGGCGCTGGAGGCCCTCAAGAAAATCGAGGCGGAGGCGGACGCGGTCTTCCTGGGCATGATGCTGCGCGACCTGGAGCCGCACGCCTGGCACTTCACGGACCAGAAGGAGATCCTGCGCTGGCTCGAGGCCCTGGTCGCCAAGGCCCCGGCCAACGACGCCGACGCCAAGGGCCTGCGCGGCGCCCTGAAGGCGATCGACAAGTACAACAAAGACCGGGGCTTCTAAGGTCCAGGAGACAGGTCCAGGTCCAGGAAGCGCGGCGGCCTCCTGGTCCTACTTGGGACTCTCCGCCGGGCCTGTTCCCGACGGCGCGTAGTTGACGTTCACGCTGAGCAGCAGCTTGTCGACGATGAAGCCGTCCTCGCGCATCCAGACGTTGACGGTGTGGACGCCGGGGGTGGTCACGTTGATCGTGGCCGAGGCGCCGTCCATCGTCGCGCGGCTCCAGGTCCAGCCCGTGCCGAAGGACGAGATGGCGTCGGCCGTGCCGAGCTCGACGCCGTCCAGGCCCACGTGGCAGGAATCGTCCGAGCCGTTCGCGCCGATCCCGCGCACCCAGACGTGGTGGACGCCCGTCTTCACGAAGTTGATCTTGTAGTCGAGGCGCGGGCTGCTCGCCGCGTAGCCCGTCATCTGGTTCACGCCCGTGTTCGGCCCCACGATCAGCGCGCCGGTGCCGGAGTAGCCGGCGGTGGCATTGGAGGTCCACGACTTCCCGTTGCGCGAGATGTTGGCGTGGTTGTTCTCGGCTTCGGCCACCGCCAGGCCGTCGGCGCCCGCGTCCTGCTTGAACGAGGCCCCCGGGGCCAGGCGGGACGAGGGGATGATCTCCTTCGGCCGGCTCGGGCTCGACCAGGAGAGGGTCGCGACGGCCCCGCCGCCGTTCTCGTAGAACTCCATCTTGATTTCGTACCAGCGCCCCGACGTCAGCGAAATCGTCCCGCTGTTCTCCGTCGGCCCGTGCAGCGTCCAGTTGTTGATGACCTGGACGTTGTTCACCCAGAGCCGCACCCCGTCGTCGGACGTCGTGTAGAACGTGTACGTCTCCGTGAACTGCGGCATCACCTGTCCCGTCCAGCGGACCGAGAAGGTGTCCGCGCCGACCGCGGGATCCGGAGAGCCGGAGCCCCAGTTGAAATTGACCGTCGCGTCCGTCCGCGTCAGCTTGAAGGCCGTGAAATCGGCGTTGTCGTAGTAGTCGCCGCGCAGCCCGCTCCCGCTGACGGCGTTGCTCACCGTCACCGTGATCTCGTGGCTGCCGCTCTGGCCACCCGCGTCGTAGACGGTCATGCGCAGCGTGTGCGTGCCGTTCGACAGCGTCGTCGTGTTCCAGCGCAGGTGGTCGCCGCCGATGTGGTAGTGGCCGGTCGAGTTCACGTCGTTGTACTGAAGCACGCCGTCGACGAAGAACTCCGCGCGTACGGCCCCGACGTCGTCCGTGCCGTCGCCGTAGAACTCGGCCGTCGCGCCCGACACCGTGTCGCCGTTCTTCGGCTGCGTGATCGTCGCCCGCGGGGCCGACGGGAGCCGGTCGTTGTCGCGCGCGATGACGACGACCTTCTGCGACGCGAGGCCGCTCGACGAGCAGGTGATCGTCGCGCCTTCGTCGATCAGGTCGACGTCGTCCGTCGCGCTCACCGTCACCGTCGCGGGCGTATTCCAGGTCGACGGGGTGAAGGTGAGGCTCGTCGGGGTGGGGGTGACGTCCGACGTCCCGGACGTGCGCGCGACCGTCACCGTCACGTTGGCGGCGGGGGCCGTCGCGAGCTTCACCGTGAACGTCGCGCTGGAGGTCTCGTTCACGGAGAGAGAGGTCGTCGAGAGGATCATGTTCTGCGGCGTCTGGGGCGCGTAGGCGAGGCGGTAGATCGTGCCGCCGTGGCTCGAGTAGTAGAGCGAGCCGTCGGGGCCCTGGACGATGTCGGTGAGGCTGGAGTTGCCGCTCACGAAGACGCTGGTATTGCTGATGTTGTTCCCGGAGGCGTCCATGACGCAGCGCATGACCTTGCCGGAGTTGTAGTCGACGAAGAAGAGGTTGCGCTGGTACTGGCTGGGAAAGGTCGCGCCCGTGTAGAAGACGCCGCGGGTGATGCAGCCGCCGAACGTGGAGACGTTGGTCTGGTAGGCGAGCTTGGGGATGAGCTTGCCGTTGGTCGTGCTCGTGTTGTTCTCGGTGGGCCAGCCCTGGGTGCTGCCCTGGGTGACGAGGAAGATCTGCTCCCAGCCGTCGCCGACCTCCGTCATCCAGAGCGCGCCGGTCGTGGGATGGAAGCGCAGGCCGAACGGATTGCGGAAGCCCTTGGCCCAGATGTAGTCGCGGGCGGTGATGCCGTCGGCGGCGTCGTACCAGGGGTTCGTCGACACCGCCGCGCCGGCCTGCGTCATGCGGCCGACTTTCGAGGCGAGGGACGTGAGCTCGTCCGGACGTCCGTCGCCGCCGACGTTGTTGCCGTTGCCGAGGTTGCCGACGCCGAAATAGAGGTTGCCGTCGGGGCCGATGGCGAGGCCGCCGCCGTCGTGGTTGACGCCGCGGCAGGGGAGGTCGGGCCCGATCTGGGTCTGGCTCTGGCCGACGAGGTTGCCCGAGCCGTCGACGCCGATCGTGTAGCGGTAGATCCGCTGCGTGGAGGAGTTGATCGTGGCGAAGAGGTAGAGGAGCTTGTTGGAGGCGTAGCTCGGGTGGACGGCGAGGCCGATGAGGCCGCACTCGCTGCTCGTGAAGACGGGGATCGACAGCACGTTGGGGCCCTGCAGGGTCCCGTTGCGCACGACGCGCAGCGCGCCGGTCTTCTGGGCCACGAAGAGGCCGTCCGAGGACCAGGCCAGGCTCGTGATCTGGCTCAGCCCGGACGCGTAGGCGGATTCGGCGAAATTGACGTCCTGCGGCGTGCCGGCGAGAACGACGGCCGGAAGCAGGAGGGCCGCGACGACGGCGAAAAATGAAAATGCGCGCATGGTGTATCTCCCCATTCACCCATGATGCTCGCCCATATGGGGTTTAGCCTGGGGACCGCCGACCATACGCCTAAAGTGGCGGAATCGGGGAATGACCTATCCCGGCCTGCGGCGGGGCACGGCCAGCTCGGCGGCGATCCCGTCGAGCTCCTTCTCGATGCGGTCCTCGGGCGCGCCTTCCGCTCGCAGCAGGAACTCCGCGAGGCCCGAGGCCGACTCGGCCTCCTCGTAGCAGACGGCCGTCACGCCGAACTCCTCCAGCGTGCCCCGCTCGGCCAGGTAGCGCGCCCGCGAGAAGATGAGGAGGTCGGGATTCAGCTCCCGCGCGGAGATCAGCACCGGAAGTCGGGCCACCAGATCGGGCAGCGTGACCACCAGGTACTTCGCCTTCTCCACGCCGGCGGCCTGGAGGATGTCGGACTTCGCCGCGTCGCCGTACACGGCGGGCACGCCCTCGGCGCGGAGCCGGTTGACGGTGTCGACGTTGAGGTCGACGACCACCGAGCGGATCCCGAAGCTTTCGAGGATCCGGCGGGTGACCTGGCCGACCGGGCCGTAGCCGACGACCACCGCGCGCGGGTGGAGCGCGGGATCGAGCGGGGCGGCCTTGACGCGGGCCTCGGCCCGGCGGTTGAGCAGCGCCCAGAGCTTCTTGCGCCGCCGGAGCCGGGCTTCCAGCGGACCGATCATCCGGAAGAGCAGGGGATTCACGCTGATGGACAGGAGGGCGCAGGCGACGAGGACGCTGCCGCCCGCCGGGGGGAGGATCCCCTTGGCCTGGTCGGCCAGGATGAACGAGAACTCGCCGATCTGGGCGAGGCCGAGCGCGACGGTCAGGGCGGTGCGGACCGAATAGCCCAGGCCGAGCACGATGGCCAGGGCGACCAGCGGCTTGGCGACCAGGATGACGCCGAGCACCGCCAGCACCAGGAGCGGCTGCTGGAGGAGGAAGCGGGGGTCGAACAGCATGCCCACCGAGACGAAGAAGAGGACGGCGAAGGCGTCCCGCATGGGAAGGGCGTCGGCCGCCGCCTGCTCGCTCACCTTCGACTGCCCCACGACCATGCCGGCGAGGAAGGCCCCGAGGGCCATCGACGCCCCGAAGACCACGGCCGAGCCGGTGGCGACGACCAGGGCGAGGGCGAGCACGGCCAGCGTGAAGAGCTCGCGCGAACGGGTCCGGGCGACCTGGGTGAGGATCCAGGGGATCACGCGGCTGCCGACGACGAGGACCAGGAAGACGAGGGCGCCGATCTTCAGCAGCGCCAGGCCGAGCGAGCCGGCGACCGCCGCCGCGCCGCCGCCCTTCGCGGCGGAGCCCGCGACGACCGGCAGCAGCACCAGGACCAGGACCGTGAGGATGTCCTCGACGATGAGCCAGCCCACCGCGACGTGGCCGTGCGGGGTGTCGAGGCTCCGGTTGTCGACCAGCACCCGCATGAGGACGACCGTGCTGGCGACCGCGATGGCGATGCCGAGGACCACGCCGCTGCCGAGCGTCCAGCCGGAAGACCAGGCGATGAAGGCGCCCAGGACGGTCGCGACCAGGCTCTGGCCGAGGGCGCCCGGGATCGCGATCGCCTTCACCGCCAGCAGGTCCTTCAGATGGAAGTGGAGGCCGACGCCGAACATGAGGAGGATGACGCCGACTTCCGCCAGCTGGGCCGCGAGGCGGGCGTCGGCGACCGGCCCGGGCGTGTAGGGGCCGGCCGCGATTCCCGCGAGCAGGTAGCCGAGGATCGGCGACAGCCCCAGCCGCTGGGTGACGTAGCCCAGCACCAGGGCCGCCGAGAAGCCGAGCGTCAGCGTGAGGATGAGATCGACGTTGTGCATGGAAAGACTCCTTCGTTCGAGTCTAGGAAGCGGAGGGGACAGCGAGGAGGGGGGAAGATCTACGGATCAGCCAGGGCGTTGAGCTTCCATGGACCACGCACGCCTGTTACTTATCCCACCCGAGGCGCTCCGCGCAAGAGGGTTCGTCGGCTTCGACGAATCTTTTGAAAAAAGACGGCGGCGTGGCGCATGATAGGCGCCCGATGCGCTACATCACGCCCGAACGCGTCAACGGGCTCCTCCTTCTCCTCTGCGCGATGGCCCTCGGCTCGGTCCTGGTCGAGACGCCCGGCGGAAACGGCGCGGCCCTGTTCTGGCTGATCCGCGCGCTGGCGGTGTCCCTGGCGGCCGTCGCCCTCTTCGTCCCGCGCCTGCAATCCTGGGCTCTCGTCGCCGCGGTCGTCGGCCTCGTCCTCGCCCCCGCCGCCTTCCAGATGTGGGCGCGGTCCCATGAGAAGGACTCCACGAAGTTCTGCCACGACTCCGTGATCCAGTTCGAGGAGGCCGCCCGCATGCTCCGGCAGGGGCGCAACCCCTACGCCGAGAACTTCCGGGGCACGCCCCTCGACGGCTGGCGCGGCTTTTTCGGCGACGCCAATCCCGCCGTCCACCACTTCGTCTATCCGCCTCTGCTGCTGCTCGTCTCGACGCCCTTCGAGGCCGCCGGCCGCGCCGCCGGCTTCTACGACCAGCGGATCCTCATCCTGCTCCTCTTCGGGGGCTTCGTGGCGCTGCTGCTCCGCGACCTCCAGGGCCACCCGCACGCCGTCGGCCTGGTCTCCATCATCGCGCTCAATCCGTTCCTCGCGCCGTACGTCGTCGAGGGCCGCAACGACGTCGGCATGCTCCTCGGGGTCGCCGCGGCGGGCGCCGCCTACGCGCGGGGCAGGACGTCGTGGGGCGACCTCTGGGTGGGAGTGGCGATCGCGGCGAAGACGCTGCTGCTGCCGATCCTGCCGTTCCTGCTCTGGGCGCGGCGGAAGGAGCTGGGTCCGGCCGCGGCGCGGTCGATCGGCCCGCTGGCGCTGACCTGCCTGCCGTTCTTCGCCTGGGGGCCGGGGGCCTTCGTGGAGGACGTCTTCCTCGCGCCCGCCGGCCTGGGCTCGCACCCCTTCGAGATGCGGGGCTGGGGGGGCTACGGCTTCGCCAACCTGATCCTGGTGCTCGGGGCGGACCCGAAGGCGCGTTTTCCGTTCGGGATCTTCCAGCTGCTGGCGCTGATCCCGTGCCTGCGCTACGGCCTCCGGAGCCTGGATCAGGACCCCGGCTGGCCGAACGTGCTGCGCTGGACGGTCGTGACGGCCTTCGCGCTCTTGTTCTTCGGCCGCTTCATCCACGATAATTACATCGGGGCGCTGCTCTCGATGGCGGGCATGGCGGCCCTGTGGCGGGATCGGGATACGTTGGAACCTTCGTCGGCGTAACATAGGCGAGGACCGGTGATGGGAAACGCTGTAAAGTGCCCGCGCTGCGCGAGCCTGGTGGACGTCACCAGCTTCGCGCCGGGGTCGTCGGTCCGCTGCAGCGACTGCGGCGGCATGATGCGCGTCCCCACCGGCCGCACCGGCGTCAATCCCGCGGTCAAAGCTCCGGTCGCGGCGGGCCCCGGGCACGGCACCCGCAGCACCAAGGTGGTCGCGACCGGCGTGACCAAGGCGAAGACCCGGATCGTCGCGGCCTCCGAGATGCGCGAGAGCGGCACGCGGATGCGCTCCCGCGGCGCCCCGCGCCCCAAGTCGAAGGCCGGCCTCTTCGTCCTCCTGGGCGTCGGCGCCCTCGCGGTCATCATCACCTGCGCCGTGCTCTTCCTGGGCGGGCCCAAGACGTCGAAGCCCGCCGAGCCCGCCGCCGCCCCGGTCGCGAAGGCCGCGCCGAAGGCGGTCGTCGCGCCCAAGCCGCCTCCGCCGCCCGCGCCGGAACCGGTCGAGATCGCGGCCCCGGCGCCCGCCCCGCGGAGCGGCGACGAGGCGTCCAAGTTCAACTGGGAGGAAGCGCTCAAGCAGCTGCGCGGGGGCGGCGGGTTCGACATCGAAGGACGTCCCGAGCAGGTCTACTACGAGCGCGTGAAGAAGCTGGGAAAGCCGGCCTACCCGCACTTGATCCGCTACATCGACAACGAGGATCCGGCCCTGGGGCGCGCGGCGGTCGCGCTGCTCAACGCCCTGACGGGCCAGAAGCAGCCGCTGCCCAACGACGGCACCAAGGGCAAGGTGAAGGCCGACTGGGAGGCTTGGCTCAAGGCCAATCCGTAGCCCCCAGTAGCCAGTAGACAGTAGCCAGTAGACAGCGAGTTCCCCCCCTGCCCCCCGGGGGGGGACGGAGGGGGGGGACTCTACGGTCTACTGTCTACGGTCTACTGTCTACTTGATCACAGAGACTTCGATGTCGCCTCGACGTCCCACCACGTCCACGCCCACGTTGCGCGGGTAGCGGCGCAGATCCAGGTCGATCGACCCGTCGCCGATCCGCAGGTCCCGGATGGAAAGCTCCTCGACCTCCTCCGGCAGCCGCGGGCGCATGAAGCGCAGCTGGCGGCGGGAGGCGTCGATCGACAGCCCCAGCGACGCCTGGAGGAGCAGAAAGGCCGCGCCGGCCGACCAGGCTTGCGGGGAGCAGGCGACCGGATAGCGGATGGGAGATTCGTCGGGCAGCCGGCGGAAGCCGCAGAAGAGCTCCGGGAGGCCATGGACATCGGAGAACCCCGTCGCGTCGAGCAGGGACGAGAAGAGCTTCTCCACGATCGTCCGCGGCAGGCCGGGGTAGCGCGAGAAGCCCAGGGCGATGAGGGCGTTGTCGTGCGGCCAGACCGAGCCGTTGTGGTAGGACATCGGGTTGTAGCGGACCTCGGTGGCGGCCACCGTGCGGATGCCCCAGCCGGAGTAGCCCTCGTGGGACATCAGCGCGCGGGCGACCCGCAGGGCCCGGGCGGGCGCGGCGATCTCCGCGAACAGGGCGTGGCCGGCGTTCGACGTCCGGACCTTGCAGGGCTTCTTGCGGCCGTCGAGCGCCAGCGCGTAGCTCGCCAGGTCCTCGCACCAGAACGCCGACTCGAAGCGCTGGCGGAGGGTTTCGGCGCCGCGGCGGAGCTCGACGGCCCGGGCCGGATCGCCCAGCCGCTCGGCGAGGCGGGCGGCCTCGACCTTGGCGCGGTACACGTAGGCCTGGACCTCGCAGAGCGCGATGGGGCCTTCGGCGAGCCGGCCGTCGGCGTGGAAGACGGAGTCGACGGAGTCCTTCCAGCCCTGGTTCGAGAGGCCGCCGGCCGCGTGCGGGCCGTATTCGACGAAGCCGTCGCCGTCGAGGTCGCCGTAGCGCTCGATCCAGGCGAGGGCGCGCTCGACGTTCGGCCAGATCGAGCGGATGAAGGGGAGGTCGCCCGTCCGCTCCTCGTAGGCGCCGGCGAGCACGACGAAGAGCGGGGTGGCGTCGACCGTGCCGTAGTAGCGGTCAAAGGGGATCTCCCCCAGGGCGGCCATCTCGCCCTGGCGCATCTCGTGGATGATCTTGCCGGGCTCGGCGTCCCGCTCGGGGATGAGCCGGTCCGCCTGGGTCGCGGCCAGGAAGGAGAGGACCCCGCGCGCGACCTCCGGCCGGAACCAGAGGAACTCGAGGGCGGTGATCAGGCCGTCCCGCCCGAACGGCGTGTTGTACCAGGGGATGCCCGCGTAGGGATACTCGCCGTGCGGCGTGGGCGTGAGCAGCATGCGCAGGTCGCCGATCGAGCGGGCCAGCCAGCCGTTGAAGTGGCGGTTCGTCGACGAGAGGTGCGGCTCGCCGGCCCGCCGGGAGAGGTCTTCGGAGGCCGTCCGCTCCGCCGCCTCCGCGTAGGGCTCCGCCCGCGGCCGGCGGTCGCCGATCTCGCAGAGCACGCTGACGGTGTACTCCGCCGTCTGCCGCGGCGGGATCTCCGCCTCGAAGCGGACCCGCTCGGGGCCGACCGACGCCGGGACCGCCGAGAAGACCAGGCGCGTCCGCCGCGTCACGCCGTCCAGGCCCTCGTAGGCGATCCCCACGCCCTCGGGCGTCAGCTCGGGCGGCAGCAGCCGCCCGCGCCGCGCCCGCCGGACGCCGCGCACTTCGAAGATGTCGGCGAAATCCGCCTCGTAGTCGAACTCGAACGCGAACGCCACGGGCGAGAGGCCGAAGTTGCGGAACTGGACGCGCTGGTGCCACGCGCCCTCGCGCAGCAGGAGCGAGCGCGCCACGTGCAGGGTCTCGCGGGGCAGCGCGACCCCGCCCGGGCGGTCGATGTCGGGCGTCGTCAGGTGCACCATCACCATGGAGCCCTGGTTGCGCGGGATCGATCCCAGGACGAAGGGCCGCCGCGCCTCCACCCGGAACTCCATCCGGCTGAGGAAGCGCGTCCCCTCGTGGTACAGCCCGTGCTCGCCCAGGCCGACGGGGAAGACGTCCCCCGTGCCGTCGAAGAGCGCGAAGCTGTCGCCCCGCTTCAGGACCCGGACCCGCTCGCTGACCTTCGAGGAGGTCGCGAGGATGTAGAAGCGGTCCTCTATGCGGATGATTTCGTCCATCGCTTCGATCGGGCCGCCGCCGCCTCGTAGAGGGCCAGATACCCCGAGAGCATCCGCGGGACCGTGAAGCGCGCGTCGAAGACCGCCCGGCACGCCCGGCGGTCGAGCGACGCGACGCGCTGGACGGCCTGGACCGCCTCGTCCACGGTGTCGACCATGTAGCCGGTGACGCCCTCCGCCATGACCTCGGGGACCGAGCCGTTCCGCCAGGCGACGACCGGCGTGCCGCAGGCGAAGGATTCCACCATCACGAGGCCGAAGGGCTCCGGCCAGTCGATCGGGAAGAGCAGCGCCAGGGCGTCGCCCAGGAAGTCGGATTTCCTCTCGTCCCCGATCTCGCCGACGAATTCGACGTCCGCCTTCCCCAGCAGGGGCTCGACGACGGAGCGGAAGTAGTCGCGGTCGTTCACGTCGACCTTGCCGGCGATCTTGAGCGGCAGGCCGGCGCGGCGGGCGATCTCGATGGCCCGGTCGCAGCGCTTCTCGGGGGAGAGGCGGCCGAGGAACGCGAGGTAGCCGCCGGGCGCCGGGGTGAAGCGGTACAGGTCGGCGGGCAGGCCGTGATGGACCGTGCCCACCCAGTTGAGGGCGGGGACCGGCTCGCGCTGGGCGTCGGAGATCGAGACGACGGGCATCTCGCGGAACTCGTTGTAGAGGCTCGCGACCTCCGGGTAGTCGAGCCGCCCGTGGAGGGTCGTGAGGTGCGGGAAGCGGAGGCGCCGGGTCATGGGGAAGTGCATGTAGTCGACGTGGAAGTGGATGACGTCGAAGTCCCGCGCGGCGGCGGCGACGCGCTCCAGCATGCGGAAGTGGACGGCGAGGGTGTCGCGGCAGCCGGCCCCGCGGAGGGCGCGGGGGGAGCAGGGGACCAGGCGCGCGCGGGTCACGGAGTCGCCGCTCGCGAACAGCGTCACGTCGTGCCCGGCGCGGACGAGCTCCTCCGTGAGATAGGACACGATCCGCTCGGTGCCGCCGTAGCGGGGCGGAGGCACGCTCTCGTGGAGCGGCGCCACTTGGGCGATTCTCATGGGACCACTTAAAGGGATGACCGGGCGCCGGGCTCCGTTACGCCCGCGGCCCTCTTCACGATAGGGCGCCCGAAGCGGTAGGCTCGATGCGGTATGGGCGAATCGACGACCCAGGCCGGGCGGGCCGTCGAAGTTCCCGCGTACCTCGAGCACGAGGGCCAGCGCCTGTACACCGTCCTCCATCCGGCGCGGGGCGCCCGCCGCGCGCTGCTCCTGGTCGCGGGGCCGTTCGGCGCCGAGCGCGAGCGCGCGTACCTGACCTCCGTTCAGTGGGCCCGCCGGCTGGCCGCGGAGGGAGTCGACGTCCTCCGCTTCGACTACCGCGGGCTCGGCGAGAGCACGGGCGACTTCGCCGCGATGTCGTTGGCCGCGTGGAAGAAGGACGTGGCGGCGACGGCCCGGGTCCTGCGGCGGCGGGACGCGGAGGCGCCGCTGATCCTCCACGGCCTGCGGATGGGCGGCCTGCTCGCCGCCGACCTCTTCGCGGAGGGGCTGGGCGACGGCCTCCTGCTCTGGGCGCCGCCGGCGTCGGCGCGGGAGCACCTCTGGGAGCTGCTGCGGCGGAACGTCATCACCGAGATGGTGGTCCGTCCGAGCGGGAAGCCGAAGACCCGCGAGGCCTGGGCGGCGGAGCTGGAGGCGGGCGGCCGGGTGGTCGTCGACGGCTACGTCTGGACGCGGGAGCTCTGGCAGGAGGCGGGCGCGTTGGCGTTGCGCCTGCCGGCGGCGGAGGAGCCGCGGCCCTGGCGGCGCTTCGACCATTCGTCGCGCTTCTGGGAGAGCGGCCCGCGCCTGGTGCCCGACACGGCCGCCCTGTTCGAGGCGTCGGAGGCCTGGCTCGCCGGACTGAGGCGCGGACCGTGACCCGCTCGCTGTTGACGCTGCGCGAGCTGGCGGGCACCGTCCACGCGCCCGCGGACGCGGGGCCGGGAAGGATCGGCTTCCTGCTGCTCAACGCCGGGCCCGCGCCGCGCTCGGGCAACAGCGACCTCTCCGCGCGCCTGGGCGACCGGCTCGCCGCCCTGGGAGCGTACGCCTTCCGCTTCGACCTCCCCGGCCTGGGCGATTCCGCCGGCGAGCTGCCGGAGCGGACGTCCGTCTTCTGGCGGGACGTGCAGCGGGGACGCAACGACGAGCCCGCCCTCGAGCTGGGCCGGGAGCTCAAGGAGGCCTACGGCCTGCGGGGGCTGGTGGCGGGAGGCCTCTGCGCGGGGGCGATCACCTCGATCCGGGCGGCCGACCGCGATCCGCGCGTGTTCTCGGGCCTGCTGCTGCTGGAGCCCAGCTTCCGCCGCGAGCCGGAGCCGCGGGCCCCGCTGGCCGTCGAGCCGCGCCTGCTCCGCCGGGGCCTGCTGTATCTCACGATGAGCCGCGTCCTGCGCCCGCTCCGGCCCCTGCTGTTCCGCTGCCTCGCCTTCGAGGGCGGCCACTCGCTGCCGCGGGATCTGGATCCGGAGCTCGTGGCGTGCTGGCGCCGGACGCTGGGCCGCCGCGTGCCCACGTTCGTCGCGATGGCCCGGTCGGGCGACCGGGAGCACCCCTGCCGGCGGATTCTCGACGAGCTTCCCCTCTACCGCCGCCGCGCCGTGACCGACCTGATGATCGAGGGCAGCAACCATCTCTTCACGTGGGGGGACGGCCTCGAGGCCGTCGTCCGGGGCGCCGGCCGCTGGGCCGCCGCCTACATGGCGAGCTTCGCTCCGTCTCCCGGGGGAACCCTCCGTGATTCTTGATTCTTGATTCGTGATTCTCGCTAGGCCCCTCGCTTGCGCTCGATGAACGACGCGATGCGCGCGATGGAGTCCAGGTTCTCCGGCACGGTCTCGGCGTCGGCCACCGCCACGCCGAACGCGCTCTCGATGAAGACGATCAGCTCGAGGACGCCCGTCGAGTCGACGTAGCCGCCCTCGAACAGCGACGTCTCGTCGGCGATCGCGTCGCCGGCGGGCACGTAGAAGTTCGACAGCACGAACTCCCGGATCCGGCCCCGGACGTCGAGATCTTTCGGCTCGGCCCGCATGTCACGCCTCCTTCCTCTCCGACCCGGATCGCGCCTCCTCGAGCCGGTCCACCCGGACCGTCAGGGGCGCCGGCGGCGGCGCCGGCGGCGCCCCGGCCAGGAACTGGCGGTGGAGCAGCTGGGTCGACAGCACCCCCACCGTCGCCATGTTGTCGGCGTTCGAGAACGGGGCGTCCCCCCCGCGGTCCCGCAGCTTCCGCCGCAGCGCCGCCACCCCTTCCGGAAGAAAGACACCGGCGGCTTCGACCGCCTCCGGGCTCAGGCAGGCGTCGACCCAGTCCGGCGCGTCGTCGCCCGCGAAGGCCGCCGCGTCCGGCGCCCGGTACGGCTGCTTCGTCCGCCGGAGGATCTCGTCGGGGATCACGCCCAGCCCGACCCGCTTCAGCACGTGCTTCTCGTCCAGCCCGCTCAGCTTGTGGCCGTCGGGCAGCGCGTCGGCGAACGCGATCAGCTCGGGATCGAGGAAGGGGAAGCGGCCCTCGACGCCGTGCGCCATCAGCATGCGGTCGCCCTGCACGGACAGCAGGTAGCCGGAGAGGAGGGTGCGGGCCTCGACGACCTGGTCCCCCGCGAGCGGCGAAAGGCCGCGCAGGTCGAGCCCGCCCAGGAAGTCGGCGACCGGATCGCTCCCGCGGAGGGTCTCGCGGAGGGCCGGCGAGAACAGCCGCTGGAGGGCGGCCGTCACGCTCCAGCGCGGCTCGTGGCCGAAGCCGGGCTCGCCCGCCCGCTCGAGGTTCCGCCCGAAGAAGCGCCGCGCCATGGCGCTCCGGGCGACGGGCGAGCGCGCGAGCCAGGGGTAGAGGCGCTCCAGGAGCCGCGGGCGCGTCCGCGAGCCCGGGTCGCGGGCCCAGAAGCGGCGGACGCGCGCTTCCCGGAAGAGGTCGTAGCCTGCGAACATCTCGTCGGCGCCCTCCCCGGTGAGGACGACCTTGGTGCCGCTCTCGCGGACGAGCTTCGACAGCAGGAAGAGCGGCGCCGGCGCCGTCCGCAGGAACGGGCGCTCGGCGTGGCGGACGACGTCGGGGAAGGCCTCGGCGATGTCCCGCCGCCGGACCACGAGCTCCCGGTGGTCGGTCCGAAGGCGCTCCGCCACGAGCCGCTGGAAGCGCGTCTCGTCGTACTCCTCGTCCTCGAAGCGCACGGAGAAGGTGGCGAAGCGGCGTCCCGCGTGCTCGCGCCCGAGGGCGGCCACGAGCGAGGAATCGAGGCCTCCGGAAAGATAGCTGCCGACGGGGACGTCGGAGCGGGTGAGCCGCAGCGCGGCGGCGTGCTCGAGGAGGCGGCGGACCTCGGACGTCGCCTCCTCGATCGAGCCGGCGAAGCGCGGCGTGAAGCGGCGCCCGGCGTGGGACGTTTCGACGACCCGGCCGCCGCGGTAGACGCGGGTGTGGCCGGGGCGGAGCTCGGCGACGTCCCGGAAGACGGTGCGGGGGGCGAGGGTGGACCAGAAGGTGAAGACCTGGGCGAGGCCGAGGGGGTCGAGCGCGCGGGGGACGTCGCGATCGCTGAACAGCGCCTTGACCTCGCTGGCGAAGCGGACGCGGCCCGGCTCCTCGCGGACGTAGAGGGGGAGGATGCCCAGGGGGTCGCGGGAGAGGATGAGGGCGCGGTCGCGGGCGTCCCAGAGGGCGAGGGCCCACTGGCCGTTGAAGCGGCGGAAGGCGTCGAGCTTCCACTCCTCCCAGGCGTGGACGACGACTTCGGTGTCGCCGCGGGTGCGGAAGACGTGGCCGGCCGCCGCGAGCTCGGCGCGGAGCTCGACGTAGTTGAAGAGCTCGCCGTTGAAGGTGATCCAGAGGGTCTGGTCCTCGTTGCAGAGCGGCTGGCGGCCGTGGGCGAGGTCGATGATGGAGAGGCGGGCGTGGGCGAGGCCGGCGCGGGCGTCGCGGTAGATCCCGGCCTCGTCGGGGCCGCGGTGGCGCAGAGCGCCGGCCATGCGCTCGAGGGCCTCCCGCGAGGGGGGCGCGAGGCCCGGCGCGAGCGAGACGATCCCGGCGATGCCGCACATCCTTACACCACGGCGGGCGGGGCATGGAGGTAGGCGGCGGCGCGGCGCTTGGCGGTGATATCCCTGTAGACCCGGTCCATCTGCGCGGGGCTCAGCCGCGCGGCGGGGGCCGCCTCGGCCGAGGACAGGCCGCGGTCGTAGGCGTAGAGGCAGAGGTCCATCCGGTCGTAGGGCAGGGCGAAGTAGAACTCGTCCTGCGTCTGCGGCATCGAGAAGGTGTCGGTCGTCGGCGGCCGCCGGAGGATCTCGTCGGGAACGCCCAGGTGCTCCGCCAGCTGGTAGACCTGGGTCTTGTAGAGGTGGGCGATCGGCTTGACGTCCGCCGCCCCGTCGCCCTGCTTCACGAAGAAGCCCAGGTCGTACTCCAGGCGGTTCGGCGTCCCGCAGACGACGTAATTCAGGCGGTCCGCGTGGTAGTACTCGGTCATCTTCCGGGCCCGCTGCTTGTAGTTGGTCGCCGCGACCAGCTGGAGATAGGCCTCGGACGTCAACCGCAGCGTGCGCGCCTCTCCCGATGGATCCTGGACGGACAGAAGCGTGACGTTCAGTCTTTCACGTTCGACGACCGACGGCAGCACCAGCTTGCACTTCCAGCCGTCGCCGTACTCCGGCACCACCCGGCGGATGGCCTCGATCTGCCGCTCGTAGCAGCCCAGCGCGCGGAGCGACGGCTCGAGGTCCTCCAGCAGGGAGGGGATCCGGAACGCCTCCGCCACCGCGCGGCCGAGGCGGAGGGAGTCGCCGGAGCTGTCCCGCTCGGGCATGAACAGGGCCAGGACGCGGTCGGGCCCGAAGGCCCGCGCGCAGAGGGCCGCGCAGACGGAGCTGTCGACGCCCCCGGACAGCCCGAGGACGGCGCCCCGCCGCCGGAAGCGGCGCAGGACGATCTCCCGGAGGCTTTCGCAGACGCGTTCGACTTCCGCCGCCGGATCCAGCGCCAGGGCTTCAGGTCCCACGGCGGGGCTCTCCTTCGACCAGGCCGGTCTTCTGGATCTTCCCGGTGTGGGTCTTGGGGAGGTCGGAGACGAACACGATCTCCCGCGGCACCATGTAGGCCTCGAGCCGGCTCTGGCATTCGTGGCGGATCTGCTTGTCGGTCAGTGAGGCCGTCTGCTCCAGCACCACGAAGGCCTTCACCGCCTGGCCGAGGATCGGATCGGGCACCCCCACCACCGCCGCCTCCTTCACCCCGGGCAGGTTCAGGAGGACGCCTTCGACTTCCTTCGGCGGCACCTTTTCGCCGCGCGACTTGATGATGTCGTCCATCCGCCCGACGAAGTAGAGGTAGCCTTCCTCGTCGAAGCGGCAGTAGTCGCCGGTGTAGAGGACCCGCTCACCGGGGAGGGGGCCCGGCCGGAGCTTCTCGGCCGTCGCCTCCGGCTTCTCCCAGTAGCCCTTCATCACCGTCGCGCCGCGGACGACGAGCTGCCCGACCTCGTTCGGACCGAGGCGGCGGCCCTGGTCGTCGACGACCCACAGCTCCGTGTTCGGGATCGCCAGGCCGACGCTGGTGGGCTTGCGCTCGAGGTCCTCGGGCGGCAGGTAGGAGCAGCGCTTGCACTCCGTGAGGCCGTACATCGAGTAGACGCGGGCGTTCGGGAAGAACTCGCGAAGGACGTCGATGTGCTTCGTCGGCAGCGCGGCGGCCGTGTTGGTGACGTAGCGCACGCGGGAGAAGTCGAAGTCCGCGCGGCTGCGCATCTCGGCCAGGATGGCGAAGATCGTGGGGACGCCGGGGAAGCCGGTGACGCCTTCGTCGACGGCCTTCCGCAGGACCTGGGCGGGATAGGCGAAGGAGCGCTCGAGGACGAGCCGGGCGCCCGCCTGGAAGGCCATGATCATCTGGTAGAGGCCGTAGTCGAAGGCGAGGGGGAGGACGCCGAGGATGATCTCGTCCTCCCGGAGCTCGAGGTAGGCGGAGATGGACGTGGAGGCGGCGATCATGTTGCGGTGGGTGAGCATGACGCCCTTGGCGTCCCCGGTGCTGCCGGACGTGTAGATGATCGCGGCCAGGTCGATGTCGAGGTTCTTCCGCTCCGGGCGCGTGTCGGCCCGCTCCGCCGCGAGCGCGGCGTCCCAGGCGAGGGCGCCCGGCGGCGGCTCGCCCCCGGTGAAGAGGGCGACGCGGAGGCAGGCCGGCGCGGGGCCGGCGGCTTCGACGACCCGGGCCAGGCGGGCGTCGGAGACGAGCGCGGCGGCCTTCGAGTCGGCGAGGAGATAGGCGAGCTTGTCGGGCTTGGTCAGCGGGTTGATGAGGCAGGCGACGGCGTTGGCCTTGAGGGCGCCCCAGAAGGCGACGACGGCCTCCGTGCCGTTCTCGAGAAAGACGAGGACGCGGTCCCCGCGGGCCACGCCCGCCCGGGCGAGGGCGTTGGCGAGCCGGTTGGAGCGGGCGTCGAGCTCCCCATACGTGACCCGCTCGTCGCCCCGCACCAGAGCGACCTTGTCCGGGAGCCGGGCGGCGGCGCGGAGGAGGACGTCGGTGAGCTGCGGCGTGGCCGCCTCGATCTGGCGGGTGTGGCCCGTAAAGCCCCGATCCATGTGGTCCTGCCCTCCCGCGGCCGCTTCGGGGCGGCCCTGAACCCATAAGGCAAAGGGCGGGGCGGAAGCGTCAAGGGGACCGGACGCGGGAATCCGGAATCCGGAAGCCGGACGCCCGGGCGGAGGCCGGGAGCGGCGGAATCCAGGGGAGGGGAAGGGGGTTGAGGGTTTTCCGCGGGGCCCCTTAGGGGGGCGACCTAGTTCCGGATCGTGAGGCCCTGAGGGACCTCGAAGTTCTTCGTGGTGACGCGGACGGCGAACTCGAAGCCGCGCTCCCAGTTGCAGATCTTCATCAGCAGCAGGTGGCGGCCCTTGCTGAACGTCACGTCGTGCGAGTTCTGGTCCCACTTGAAGCCGCGCGGCGCCCAGTCGCCGCCCACGTGCTCGCCGTCGATCCAGAGCTTGTAGCCGTCGTCCGAGCCGATCCGCAGCACCGCCTTGACGTCCGCCTCCGCCTCGACCCAGCAGGCCGCGTAGACGGTCGTGTGGTCCTTCGGCGGCCAGATCACGGGCGACAGGACCACCTTGCCGGACTCGGCGGCGTGGGGCGTCCAGGTGAACGCGCCCTGCTCCAGGCCCGCCCCGGGCTTCGCCTTCGCCTCGCCGCCCAGGAAGTCTTCCTTGATCGCCGCGTTGTACGGCTTCTCGAACGGCCCGAGCAGCAGCCAGTGCCGGATCGCGCCCTCGTCGTCCAGCTTGAACGGCCCGAGCGAGGTCTTCACGGCCGTGCCCGCCGCTTTGAGGCGCTCCGTCACCCGCGCCTTCGCGCTCGCCGGGGCCGTCGCCGCGCACTTGGCGTACCAGGCGCCCGCCCGCCGCCGCAGCGCGGCCTTCGCGGGCTCCGCTTCCTTTTCGCCGGCGTCCCACCAGCCGTCGGCCACCGCCAGCTGGTCCTCCGGCCGCGTCGGGCCCGCCAGGTCCCACTGGGCCAGCTTCTTCAGCGTCTCGTCCGCGCTTTTTTCGAGATAGGGAAGCCCGACCTCCCACAGCCCCTTCGCGAGCGCCTCATGGCGCCCCACCGTCAGGTTCGCCGCCGGATCGGCGGGGTTGGCCTTGAGGACGTCCTTCGCGCGCCGGATGACGTCGAACTTCGCTTTGCGGTCCGCGACCTCCTTCGCGACGGCGTCGGCCTTGCCCACGAGGGCGGCTTCCTTGGCCTTGCGGGCGAAGTCGGAGGCGCTCTTGACGGCCTTGGCGGCGGTGTCGAAGTCCTCCTCGTCGGCGGCCTCGACGGCCACGTCGAGGTGGTCGTTCGCGTGGGCCTTGTACTCGGTCGTCGTTTTCGCGCGGACGGCGAGGATGGCGAGCTTGAGGGCGGCGACGGGGGCGGCGAATTGCTCGCGCAGGGCGGCCAGGGCGGTCTCGGCGCGGTCGAGGGCGTTGCCCTGCAGGGCGACGTCGTAGGCCTGGCGGAGGGCGACGAACTTGCGGGCGGGGTGGTCCTTGAGCTCGAGGGCCTGCGTGTAGAGCTTCTGGGCGAGGATGCGCTTCTCGGGGTCCGACCTGCCCTTGTACTCGTCCTTGAAGAGATCCTTGAAGAACTTCTCCGCGTCGCGCTGGGCGCCGGCTTCGGGCACGGGAAGCCGGTCCTGCGGGATCAGGGAGAGCCCGAGGAGCAGCCAGGTCATACCAGACTATGACGCGTTTTTCTTCCCTTCGTTGAAGGAAATTGGAAATCCTCCGGCCGCGCGCCCGAGCCGCCGCCGGATTTCCGAGTCGGCGGGGCGGACCGCGGCGACCGAGGCGCGGTCGAGCACGGACGGGGCGACCAGGACCGGCGCCTGGGTCAGGGAGCGGACCTCCTCGAGGGCCGCGTGCAGGCAGCCTTCCAGGACCGACGTGAGGGGCTCTTGGGAGAGGCGGATGTCGGCCACCGGCGCGGGGAAGTCGATCTTGTCGAACTCCTCGCGGACCATCTCGGCGAAGCCGCCGATCTGCGCCGCGCCGCCGGCGAACACGAGGTCGACGGGCGCGAAGAACGTGGGCTTCTCCGGAGCGTCGTTGAGGCGCTGCTTGATCGCCTGCAGGGTCTCCTGGAGCAGGGTGCGGAAGTACATGGCGACGGCGACCTCCACCCGGTCCTTGGGCTTGCGGAGGTCCATGCCGCCTTCCTTGGTCGCGCGGACCGTCGAGGCCGGCACGCCGAGCGCCTGGGCGACGTGGCGGTCGACCCAGTCGCCGCCGTTCAGCGTCGAGAACGAGAGGGCCGGCAGGCCCTTGAACGAGACGCTGACGTTGAACATGCCGGCGCCGCAGGACACGCCGATGCCCGTGAAGTCCCGGTCCTTGAGCTCGGCGATGACGACGGCCTGCCCCTCGAGCACCAGGCGCGGAGTGTAGCCGAGGCCGCCGAGCACGTTCTCGAGGACGCCGCGGTGGTAGATGAAGTTCCGGTCCGCGTCCAGGGAGTCGGCCGGCAGCGAGTAGGCGCAGATTTCGCCGGGCTGCCGCGCCCGGCCCAGGAGCCGCTCCACGAGGAGGCCCACGATCGGCAGCGCCTCCGGCTCGTCGGGCGAGATCCGACCCTCCTTCATGGGATGCCGCAGCGGCCGCTCGAAGACGTGCGCGAGCTCGAAGGCCTGGTCGCCGAGCACGAAGCCGCGCTCGCCGCGGATGAAGCAGTCGACGTTGAACTTCGGCAGGATCTTGCGGGCGAACGCGTCCAGGCGGAGGTCGAGGAACACGTTCCGCTGCAGCGTGTGCACGATTTCTCCGTCGTCGCTCCGGCGGGCGGCGGCCCGGATGTTCTCCGTTCCCAGGTCGAGGCCGCGGCCGGCTTCCAGCGGCAGGCCGTCGAAGGATTGCGCCGGCGGCGGGGTCTCGGGAATCTGGTAAAGCTCGCCGTCCCCCGGCGCGTCCGGCGCCTCGGGCGCGATCGGGCCGTGCGGCGCCCGGAACAGGGCTTCGATGGCGCGCTTCGACTCCCGCTCGATCCGCTCGGGGTCGACGCCCACCCGGGACGTCCGGTACTTCAGGACGACCCTCCGGACTTCCTGGTGGATGAGGGACTCGAGGATCGGGCGGGACATCAGCGCGATGTCCCGTTTTCCCTTCCGGAGCAGATGCGCGAGGCTGACGCGGCTCGACGCCTGCCGGATCAGGTCCTCGACGTCGATGTCCCGGCCGTTGTCCGTAGGTCGCGGCATGCTCGCCCCCGCTCAATGGCGATGCGCCGGGTGAGGATCGACCTCCAACGACCAGGCCCCTCCCTTTCCCCGTCCCATCGCGTCCACCGGGTTGTCTCCAGGCTGAGAACGCGGTCTCGCGGGATGTGACGGAAATAGTTCGCTCAGGCCGCGCGGGTGCCGCCGCCCTCCAGGATTCCCAGGGCTTCGGAGAAGGCGCGGAAGACGTCGGACTCGGTCACGATGCCCACGGTCTTTCCGCCCTCGACGACCGGCACGCCCGAGATCTTGTGGGCCAGCATCAGGCCGGCGACGCGGCTCAGGGAGTCGTCGGGGCCGACGCTGAACGGCTCCCGCGTCATGACATCCGTGACGCGCAGGTTGAGCCGCCGCCAGGAGAGCGGGAAGGGGCCCAGCTTGGACTGGATGTCCGATTTCGTCACGATGCCCACCAGCCCGCTCTCGTCCTCGACGGGCAGGCGCCGGATTTTGCGCTGCTCCATCAGCCGGAGGGCCGCGTGGGCCGAGGTCCGGGGCGCGACGAGAATCGGGGGTGCCGTCATCCATTCGCGTACGAGCATGGGGGACTCCTCCTACGTCCATCGACGGAGCAAGCGGGCGGCCAGCGCGGCCGGCTCCGGGCGGAGGAAGTCGAGACAGGAAAAGTCCGCGCTCGCCCCATAAATCACACTGTCCAATTCATGGTTTCTCCACTTCGTAACGGGGTTCCGAGGGCCCGCCTCAGCCTCGTGGTGATGGAAGGAGAGACTCCATGGTCCGCAAACTGTTGATCGCGGCCGCGGGCGCTCTTGGATTCGCGGCCGTCGGTTGTGAGCGCGAGGAAGGCCGCACGCCCGGCGGCACCACGCGGCCGGCGCCTCAGACGGAGCCCCAGAAAGACACGCAGCCGCCGCCGGCGCCCAAGCCTTCCGAAGAGTATCCCCGCTAGCCCCGCCCGGGCGGGCGGACGCCGCGGCCGTCGCGCTTCAGCGCCGAGTCCCCGAGCTCGACGCGGGCGCGCTCGGCCGCCTCGAGGAGGCGGCTCACGATCTCGGGGCGCTTCGCCGCGAGGTTCTCGGATTCCGAGGGATCCTTCTCGAGGTCGAA
Organism: Planctomycetota bacterium; assembly: GCA_036383955.1. Taxonomy (GTDB): domain Bacteria; phylum Planctomycetota; class MHYJ01; order MHYJ01; family JACPRB01; genus JACQFK01. Next base: position 32,694 of record DASVNH010000238.1, read on the forward strand.
GAGCGCGAGGTCGATCCGCTTCTGGACGTACTTGACGGGGATCCCGTCCTTGCCGCCCGGCCGGCCGTCGAGCGAGCGGTACTCGTGGGGCAGGTGCAGCTTCCAGCGGCCCAGCCGGACCGCCTGCAGCTCCCGGTTCCAGTAGTACCACGCCTCCTCGCGCGGCGACGGCCCGCCCTGAAAGACGGGGCGCAGATCCTTGCCGTCGATCGCATGCGCCGGCAGCGGGGCGCCCGCCAGCGCGGCGATCGTGGGGAAGAGGTCGATCGACATCGCGGGCCGCAGATTGACCGCCCCGGCCGAGACGTAGCCCGGCCAGCGCATCACGCAGGGCACGCGCACGCCGCCTTCGAACGACGTCCCCTTGCCCTCGCGCAGCGGGCCCGCCGAGCCCGCGTGGTCGCCGTACGACAGCCACGGCCCGTTGTCCGACGTGAAGATCACCAGCGTGTCCTTCGTCAGGTTCAGGCGGTCGAGCGTCCCCAGGATCACCCCCACGGACGCGTCGATCTCCTCGATCACGTCGCCGTAGAGGCCCTTCGACGTCCTTCCCTTGTACTCCTTGGAGGCGAAGAGCGGGACGTGGGGCATGGTGTGGGGAAGGTAGAGGAAGAACGGCTTGTCCTTGTTGGCTTCGATGAAGGCGGCGCCGCGCCGCGCATACTCGCCGGTGAGCTTGGACTGGTCGGGGTTGATCTCGACGACCCGCTCGCGCTCCATGAGCGGCAGCTCCGGATAGGCGCCGGGCGTCTCGGGATGTCGGGGCCACATGTCGTTCGAGTAGGGCAGGCCGAACCAGTCGTCGAAGCCGTGCCGGGTGGGAAGATGCGGCGCGAGGTGGCCGAGATGCCACTTGCCGTAGACGGCCGTCGCGTAGCCGCGCCCTTTCAGGGCCTCGGCGATCGTGACCTCGTTCGGGTGCAGGCCCTCGGCGGAGCGGTGGTTGAGGGCGCCGGCGATGCCGACCCGGTTGGGATAGCAGCCGGTGAGCAGGGCCGCGCGCGAGGCGGAGCAGACGGCCTGCGGCACCGAGAAGTCGGCGAAGCGCGTGCCTTCCGCGGCGAGCCGGTCCAGGTGCGGGGTGCGGTAGCCCTTGGCCCCGTAGGCGCCGATGTCGGCGAAGCCCAGGTCGTCGGCGAAGATGAGCACGACGTTGGGCCCTCCTTCGCGACGTCCTTCGGACGTCGCTACGGAGGGCGAGCCCGCCGTACAGCCGGCGAGGAGCACGAGCGGAAGCAGGCGCCTCATTTCCCCAGTGTAGCGAGGAAGCGGCGGAGGGTCTCGAAGTACTCGGCGCTGTTGGCGTCGATCATTCCGTTGTGATCGCCGCGGTCGTACCAGGCTTTCTCCTTGGGCTCGGCGGCGGCGGCGAAGAGGCGTTCGGCCATCTCGAAGGGCACGATCTCGTCGCGGCGGCTGTGGATGAAGAGCTTGGGGCAGGCGATCGTCCGGACCTTCGACAGGTTGTCGTAGTTCGTCCGCATGAACCAGCGGGCGGGGAAGACGGGCATCACCCGGCTCGCCATGTCCTTCGCGCTGGTGAAGGCCGACTGCACGATCAGGCCGCCGACGGGGGACGTCGCGGCGATCTCGCAGGCGGGGCCGCCGCCGAGCGACTTCCCGAGCACGACGATGCGCCCGGGCGGGGTCTTCGCGGCGAGCCAGTCGTAGGCGGCGCGGGCGTCGCGGTACAGCCCTTCCTCGTTCGGGGAGCCCTCGCTGCGGCCGTAGCCGCGGTAGTCGAGCGCGAACACGTTCGCCGGGAGGCGGCGGAGGTCGTCGATGTAGCCCCGCCGGTCCCCGATGTGCCCCGCGTTGCCGTGGAAGTAGAGGATGGAGACCTTGGCGTCGGGGTGGGGGACGTACCAGCCGTGGATTTTGACGCCGTCGGAGGTCGTCAGGAAGACGTCCTCCCCGGGGCTCCGTCCGAGTTCTTCCTTGGTCGGGAAGTAGATGAACTTGTCTTCGAAGATCATGACGAAGGCTCCGCCCAGCAGGAAGACGAGGAAGACCGTAAGGGCCGCCGAGCGCGCGACCTTGCGCCAGAGAGGAGCCGAAACCGGACCCGGACCCGGACCCGGAACGTGCGCAGAATCCTTCACACCCAACCCCCAAGCAAGGTCCTGGAAACAGGTCCTGGTCCAGGAACGCAAGTCCCATGCCTTCCCGAGGACCCTCTGGGGGGACCTGCTTTCGCCGTGAGGACTCGGGGAAGTCCTCGGACTTCAGCCGCTCCGTCGTCCTTGACCTTGACCTTGACCGTGACCTACTTCAGGAGGCTCTTGGCGATGATCATCCGCTGGGCTTCGCTGGTGCCCTCGTAGATCTCGGTGATCTTGGCGTCGCGGAAGTAGCGCTCCACGGGGAAGTCGCGGCAGTAGCCCGCGCCGCCGTGGATCTGCACCGCCTCGTTGGCCGCCTTGTTCGCGAGGGCCGAGGCGAAGAGCTTCGCCATCGACGCCTCCTTCGCGTGCGGCACCCCCGCGTCGCGCAGCCGCGCCGCCCGGTGGATCAGCAGCGTCGCCGCGTCCAGCTCCGTCGCCATCTCCGCCAGCTTCCACTGGATCGCCTGGAACTCCGCGAGCGGCTTGCCGAACTGCTGCCGCTCCTTCGCGTACTTGATCGACGCGTCCAGGCAGGCCTGGGCGATGCCGACGGCCTGCGCCGCGATCCCGATCCGGCCGCCGTCGAGCGTGCTCATCGCGATCTTGAAGCCCTCGCCCTCGGCGCCCAGGCGGTCGACGACCGGCACCCGGACGTTCTCGAGGGTCAGGGTGGTCGTGGACGACCCCCGGATGCCCATCTTCTTCTCGGGCGGGCCGACGGAGAAGCCGGGCGCGGCGCGGTCGACGAAGAACGCGCTGATCCCGCGGTGCCGGGAGGCGGGATCGGGGTCGCTGCGCGCGTAGACGATGAAGGTCCTGGCGAAGCCGCCGTTGGTGACGAAGTTCTTGGTGCCGTTGAGGACGTAGTGGTCGCCCTCGCGCTTGGCGGTCGTGCGCAGCGCGGCGGCGTCGGTGCCGCTGCCGGGCTCGGTCAGCGAGTACGCGCCGAACCAGTCGCCGCGGGTCGCCCCCGGCAGGTAGCGGCCTTTCTGCTCGTCGTTCCCGAAGCGCAGGAGCGGGCTCTGGAACAGCGAGTTGTGCACCGACATCGTGACGCCCGTCGACGCGCAGGCCCGGTTGATCTCGACCTGCACGAGGGCGAGGGCGAGGTTCGACATCCCCGCGCCGCCGTACTTCTCCGGCGCCAGCATGCCCATGAAGCCGAGCTCGGCCAGCTTCTTGAGGATGTCGAGCGGCATCTCGTGGGTCCGGTCGATCTCCGCCGCCCGCTTGGAGAGCTCGCCGTCGGCGAATTCGCGCGCGGCCGACTGGACGTCGAGCTCGTCCTGGGTCAGGTTCATAGGCGTTCGACTCCCAGGGCCAGCCCGTTCCCGCCGCCCATGCAGAGGGTCGCGACGCCGCGCTTCTGCCCGCGCGCGGCGAGCGCGTGCAGCAGGGAGACGACGATCCGCGCGCCGCTCGCCCCGATGGGGTGGCCGAGGGCGATGCCGCCGCCGTTCACGTTGACTTTGGAGGGATCGAGCGACAGATCCTGGATCGCCGCGATCGTCGAGGCCGCGAAGGCCTCGTTGATCTCGATCAGGTCGGCCTGGCCGGCCTTCCAGGGATTGCGGACGTCGAAGGCCTTCACCGCGTCGATCGTCGACACCAGGACCCACTTGGGCTCGACGCCGGCGGCCGCCCAGCCCGAGATCCGCGCGAGGGGCGTCGCCTTGTGCTTTTTCAGGCCGGCCTCGGACATGACGACGAGCGCGGCGGCGCCGTCGGAGAGCTGCGAGGCGTTGCCGGCGGTCACGCCGCCGTCGGGCTTGAACGCGGGCCTGAGCTTGGCGAGCTTTTCGACCGTCGAGTCGGCCCGGGGGCCCTCGTCGACCTCCACCGTCGTCTTGGCGTCCGCCGCCACCGGCAGGAGCTCCGCCTTGAACGAGGCCGCGCGCGCCTTGGCGTGGCTGTGCGCGGAGTATTCGTCCATGGCGGCTCTCGACACCTTGAAGCGCTCCGCCACGAGCTCGCACGAGGTGCCCATGTGGAAGTCGTTGTAGACGTCCCAGAGGCCGTCGTGGACCATCGAGTCGACGAGCTTGGCGTCGCCGAGCCGGGCGCCGCGGCGGGCGTCGGGCGCCAGGTACGGCGCGTTGGACATCGACTCCATGCCGCCGGCGACGACGACGTCCGCGTCGCCCGCCTTGATGGCGCGGGCGGCGTCGATGACGGCCTTCAGGCCGGAGCCGCAGACCTTGTTGATCGTGGAGGCGGGGACGGTGGGGGGCAGCCCGCCCTTGAGCGCGGCCTGGCGGGCCGGGTTCTGGCCCAGGCCGGCCTGGAGGACGCAGCCCATGAGGACTTCGTCGACGGCCTCCGGCGCCAGCCCGGCGCGGCGGACGGCTTCGCGGACGACGAGGGCGCCCAGGTCGGGGCCGCGGACGCCCGCGAGGGCGCCGAGGAACTTGCCGATGGGCGTCCGGACGCCGGAGACGAGAAAGACGTCGGTCACGCCCTGATTGTCGGCCCTTCAAGGCGGATCGTCAACTAGGATGACGCTCGTGACGAACGGGACGCCTCGAGCGTCGTTGTAGGAAGAGCGCATGAAAAAGCACGCCCTCGTGTTTTCGGCCGTGTCGCTGGCGGGCGTCGTCCTCGACCTGCTGACGAAGACCTGGGTGCTCGCCGCCGTCCCCCATCACGGCGAGCGCGTGCTGATCTCCGGCTGGCTCAGCTTCGGGCACGCCTACAACGAGGGCACGATCTGGAGCTTCGGGCCGGGCGCCAAGGTCCTCTGGCTGATCCTCTCGGTCCTGGCGGTCCCGCTGATCGTCGGGTTTTTCGCGCTCCGCAAGACGCCGACCTGGGTCGGCACGATCTGCCTGGGGATGATCCTCGCGGGCGCGGCGGGGAACGGCTTCGACCGGATCGTCTACGGGGCGGTGCGCGACTTCATCATGGCCTACTACACGCGGGCGGACGGGACGCGGGCCATCTGGCCGCTCTTCAACCTGGCCGACTCCTTCATCGTGGTCGGCGCGATCCTGCTCGCCCTCGTTCCATCGCCCCCCGCAGCAGCGCGATCCGAAGCCAAGGCGTGAGCCGGCCCCGCGGGTCCTTCGTCCAGCGAAGGGCGTCGATTTCCATCGGATCCGGCTCGACCTCCTCCGCCCGCGCCGTGAAGATCGCGCAGAGCTCGTTCTCTCCGTTCCCCTTCCAGCGCGCGGTGTAGGGGAAGAGGTCGATCTTCTTCAGCCGGGGGCGGATGCCGATTTCCTCGAAGACCCGCCGGCGCGCGGCCGACGCGTAGGTCTCGCCTTCCTCGACATGCCCCGCGACGGTGCCGTCCCAGACGCCGGGCCAGAGCCACTTGGAGGGATGTCGCCGCGCGAGGCAGAGCTCGCCTTTCCGGTTCAGGATCAGCACCAGGTAGGCGCGATGTCGACGTCCCTTGCCGGTGTGGCAGACTTTCTTCGAGGCGAAACCGAGCGGGCGGTCGAGGTCGTCGACGAGGATCAAGCGGCGCGACATTCCCGGATTCTACTGAACGCCCCGTCTTCCGTCTTCCCCCGTCTTCCGTCTTCCCCCGTCTTCCGGATTCCATCTTCCGGATTCCCCTGGCTTCCGGATTCTGGATTCCGGATTCCCGTTAGTACCCCCGCCCCGCGGCCCGCTCGCGCATCTTCAGGTTGGTGATGGTGAGCAGGATCTCGTTGATCATGCGGTCGGTCTGCTCGTCGTGCGGCAGCTTCATGGCCTTGTTGAGCCACTCGAGGGCCGTCGGGTAGTTCAGATCCGAGGCGAAGAGGCGGCCGAGGCGGAAGTAGGTGCGGACGAGCCAGAGGTCGGCCTGCTTGTCGAGCTCCCGGGCCTTCTTGATGAGCTCGACGTCGTTCGTCTTGATCATGGCGTCGACGTTGCGCTTGACGCCCAGGAGCGAGACTTCGGCGGCTCTCCAGGCTTTTTCCGCGCGCGTCTGGTTCTTGGGCTCGTTGTCGAGGGCCTCGCCCCAGGCCTTCTGGGCCTCCTCGAGGAGCGCGACCGTGCGGTTGAAGAGGTCGGCCTCCTGCTGCACCTTGACGTTCTCCTTGGCGGCTTCCTTCTTCGCCTTGTCCGCCGCGATCTGCTTCTGAAGCTCGTCCTTCTCGGCCTTGACCTCCTCGGTGATCTTCGCGACGAGCGTCTTGGCTTCGGCCTGGTAGGGCGTGCCCTCGTAGCGCGCTTCCAGGAGCAGGTGGAGGAGCTTCACCGCCTCCTCGTAGTCTTTTTTCTGGTGGGACTTCTTGGCCTCCTCGAACTTCGAGCGGGCGTCCTCGTTGTGCGCCTCGTCGCGGCGCTTCTTCGCCTGCGCCTCGAGGGTCTTGTCCAGCTTGCCGGCTTCCTCGAACTCCCGGACGGCCTGGGAGAACAGCCCCTGCGCCACGCAGAAATCCGCGAGCTCCATCCGGGCCGTCCCGCTGGTCCGGTCGATCCGGTCCAGGCGCGCCCGGTAGACCGAGTAGGGCTGCAGATCCCGGAACAGCAGCTTCCGGGGCTCCTTCTCGCCGTTGACCAGGAAGTCGAAGGCGACCGAATCGACTTTCAGGATCTTGCCGACGAGGAAGCCCCCGTCGCGTTTTTGCAGAACGTCGTCCTGCGGCTTCTTCGCGTCCTGCGCCGTGAGTCCGATCAGCGTCGCCAGCAGCAGCTGCGTCATCGTGACTCCTCTTCTTCCCGTCCGGAACCTGTACTAATGACGTTCCTGAGCCTGATTATACCCTCGCCGTTATGGCGTATACGTTTCCTCGGGCCCGGCGCTACCATGCTGGGGATGTCGCGCCTCGCCTCCATTAATACGGCCCTGCCGGCGTTTTCGCTGTCGCAAGGCGACGCCCGGCGGCTTTGCGAGAAGATCTACGCGCGGCGCCGCGACCTCCTGGGCCTCCTGAGGATCTTCGACACCTGCGGCGTCCAGACGCGCCGCTTCAGCTTCCCGCCGGAGTACTACCTCGAGCCCCGGTCCTTCGAAGCCCGCAACGACGACTTCATCCGCAAGGCCGTCGAGCTCGCCGCCCAGGCCGCCCGCGGGGCGCTCGAGCGGGCCGGCGTCCGCCCCGAGCGCGTCGACCACCTGATCGTCGCCACCACCACCGGGCTGGCGACGCCGAGCCTCGACGCCCTCCTCGTCCCCCTGCTGGGGCTGCGGTCCGACGTCCGCCGCTGGCCGCTCTTCGGCCTCGGCTGCGCCGGAGGCGTCGGCGCGGTGGGGCGCGCGGCCGAGCTCGTCGACGGCCGGCGGGAGACGGCCCTCGTGGTGTCGGTCGAGATCTCCGGCCAGGTGTTTTCGCTCGAGGCGACGACGGCCGTCGACGTCCTCGGCGCCGCCCTCTTCGGCGACGGGGCGGCGGCGGCGGTCGTGACCGGCGGGGAAGGCCTGCTGCGCCCGAGCTCGCTGCTCTTCGAGGGGAGCGCGGAGCTGATGGGCTGGAAGTTCGGCAACGACGGCCCCCGCCTCGTGCTGTCGGAGAAGATCGGCGGGCTGCTGCGCTCGCGGCTGCGGGAAGCCGCCGACGCGGCGCTGCGGGGCGAGACGCCGCGGTTCTGGGCGCTCCATCCGGGCGGCCGCCGGATCCTGGAAGCTTACGCGGACGTCCTCGGCCTCAGCGCGGACGACCTGGCATGGTCGCGGAACTCGCTGGCGCGGGTCGGCAACACCTCGAGCGCCTCGGCGCTCCTCGTGCTGGCGGACCTGTGGCCGTCGGCGAAGCCGGGCGACCGGATCCTGCTGGCCGCGCCGGGCCCGGGCTTCGGCCTGGAGAGCGTTCTCATCGGATGCTAGACGCGGACAAATCCTCCCGGGATGTTTGTCCCCGGACAAACATCCCGGGATGACTTGTCCGGACGCGGTCGTGGTCGGCGGGAGCGTCGCGGGCTCGGCCTGCGCGATCGAGCTGGCTCGCCGCGGCCTGCGCGTGGCGCTCTACGAGAAAGCCCGCTTCCCGCGCCCCAAGGCCTGCGGCGAGGGGCTGCTGCCGCACGGCGTCGAGGCGCTGAAGCGGCTCGGGATCGCCTTCGACGCCCCCCGCGTGCGCGGCTTGCGCTTCGTCTCGCCGTCGGGCGTCACGGCGGAGGCCGACTTCCCGGCGGGCCACGGCCTGGTCGTCCGTCGCGACCGTTTCGACGAGGCGCTGTTCCGCGCCGCCGCCGCCACGCCGGGCGTCGAGGCCTTCGAAGGCCGCGCCTGGGACGGCGTCGAGGGCCGCTGGACGATCGGGGCCGACGGCCTCCGCTCCCTCTTCCACCGGCGCCCCGAGTTTCCGGCCGCGCCGCCCGCCACGCGCCGCGTGGGGCTGTCGACGCACGCGCTCGGGCTGGAGATCGACCGCGAGCGCGTCGAGGTCCTGATCCACGAGGCGGGCGAGATCTACCTGGCCCCTTCGGACGGCGGGGAGGCCCTGGTCGCCTGCCTGTTCCGGGACCTGCCGAAGGGCGACGACCCGGTGACGGAGACGCTGCTGTCGCTCGACGTCCTGCGCGGGCGGATCCGCGGGCTCAAGCTCACGACGCCGGTGCTCGCGTGCGCGCCGCTGGGGCTGCGGGTGGGGGCCGTCGCGGCCGGATCGACGCTGCTCGTGGGCGACGCGGCCGGCGCGCCCGATCCGGTGACGGGCGAGGGAATGTCGCTCGCCCTGCTCTCGGCGCGGGCGGCGGCGGAAGCGGTCGTCGCGGGCGCGCCGGCGGCCTACGAGAAGGAGCGGCGGCGGCTCGGCGCGGGCTCGGACTGGATGGGGCGCTGGCTGCTGCGGGCGACGCGCTATCCGGTGATCGCCGACCGCGTGGTGGAGTCGCTGGGGACGTCGCCGGACCTCTTCACGAAGCTGCTGGAGATCGCGACGGGCGCGCGGCCGCCGGGGGACTTCACGCTCGTGGAGAAGGCCCGGCTCATCGTATGAAGGCGCGGTCGACGGAGCCGGAGCGGCTGGACGTCGAGACCCCTCCCCGCGAGATGATGGCGCGGGTGGTCGGCTACCTCGCGTGGGTGAACCGCTGGCTGGGGGGGACCTCGGCGGTGGCCGGCCACCTGAAGGGCGAGTCCGGGGTCGTGCTGGACGTCGCGGCCGGCGCGGGCGACATCGCGCGCGCGCTGCCGGCGGGGCTGCGGCCGGTGGTCCTGGACGTCTCGGCGATGATGCTGTCGTTCGCGGAGGGGCTGCCGAGGGTGCGGGGCGACGCCCTCCGCCTTCCGTTCGCCGACCGGAGCGTGGACTGGGTGATCTCGACGCACTTCTTCCACCACTTGAGCGACGAGCGGGCGGTGGCGGCGCTGCGGGAGTTCGACCGGATCGCGCGGCGGGGGATCGTGGTGAACGACCTCCTCCGGAACCGGCGGGCGCTCTTCTGGATCCGCCTGTTCACGCTCTGGGCGAACCCGTACGTGAAGGCCGACGGCCCCCAGTCGGTGCGCCGGGGCTTCACCGTGGCGGAGGCGGAGGAGCTGGCCCGGAAAGCCGGCCTGCCCTGGCTGCGGGTCCGGACCCACTTCGCCCATCGCTTTACCCTGGCGGGCCGAAGGCCATAATAGGGCCCGGATAGAAGGAGACGACCATGCTCGCGCTGCTGATGCTGCTGCAGGTGCCCGACGGGGTGGCCTTCGAGAAGAACGTCGTCTACGGCAAGGGCGGCGGGGAAGACCTCACGTTGAACCTGGCCAGGCCGAAGGACGTCGCCGGCCCGCTTCCCTGCGTGCTCATCATCCACGGGGGCGGCTGGGCGGCGGGGAACAAGGAAGGGCACGACAACCTGACGTGGGAGTTCGCCAAGCGCGGCTACGTGAGCGCGACGGTGGGCTACCGGCTGGCCCCGAAGGCGCTGTACCCGGCGCAGATCGAGGACGTCAAGTGCGCGGTCCGCTACGTCCGCGCGAACGCGGAGAAGCTGGGCGTCGACGCCAAGCGGATCGGCGCGACGGGCTTCTCGGCGGGCGGGCATCTTTCGATGATGCTCGGGGTGATGGGCAAGGGCGACGGACTGGAAGGGGAGGGCGGGAACCCCGACCAGTCGAGCCAGGTGAACGCGGTGGTCGCGTTTTTCGGGCCGACCGACTTCATCAACGTGGAGTTTCCGGACGCGAGCCGCGGGATCGTCTCGAGGTGGATCGGCGGGACGCGGGAGGAAAAGAAAGAGGAGTACCGGAAGGCCTCGCCGGTCACCTACGTGTCGAAGGGAGACGCGCCGACGCTGATGATCCAGGGGACGAAGGATCCGCTGGTCCCCCACGACCAGGCCTATCGGATGGCCGACGCGTTGACGGCCGCCGGCGTGCCGGGCCGCGTCGACCTCATCCTGGGCGCGGGCCACGGCTGGGGCGGTTCCGAGCTGCAGCGCACCGCCGACATCACCTTCGCCTACTTCGATTCGATCTTGAAGAAGAAGTAGAGCTTGACATCTTGATGCGTATATGTGATGTTTTGATGCGTGAGGACGACCCTTCGGCTGGATGACGGGCTTCTCAAGGAAGCCAAACGCCTGGCCTTGGAGACCGGCAAGACGCTCGGCGAAGTCATCGAGGAGCTGCTTCGCGAAGCGCTCGCCCGCCGGCGGCAGGCCGGTCCGCTCCTGAGACCCGCTCCGCTTCCCCTGTTTCGCGGGGGCGGCCTGCAACCGGGCGTCGATCTCGATGATTCCGCCGGGCTGCTGGATCTCATGGAGGGGCGGTGATCCTCCCCGACGTGAACGTTCTCGTCAACGCCCATCGGGAGGACTCTCCCCAGCACGCGACGGCGAAAGCCTGGCTGGAGGCGGCGCTGGCCGGCCCCGAATCGCTGGGCGTCAGCGATCTCGTCCTGAGCGGCTTCGTCCGCGTCGTCACCCATCCGAAGGTCTTCGTGACCCCTTCGCCCCTCGATCGGGCCCTCGCGTTCGCGGACTACGTGAGGTCCTGTCCCCGCGCCGTCCGGGTGGAGCCGGGCGAGCGCCACTGGACCCTGTTCCGCGACCTGTGCCGGAGCGCGAACGCCAAAGGCAATCTCGTCCCCGACGCCTATCTCGCGGCGCTCGCCATCGAATGCGGCGGGGAATGGGTCACGTCGGATCGCGCGTACGCCCGCTTTCCCGGCCTTCGCTGGCGCTCCCTATGATGGTCCTGCGGAACCGATCCAAGGGGATCTGGATCTTCGCGGCGATCAACCTGTTCGTCGCGGCCGCCTTCGCCTGGCGCTGGATCCAGGGCGACCCGCGGCTCATGATCCGCGTCGCCGCCGTCGCGGCCGCGGCCTTGCTGGCGGTGAAGCTGCTCGCGATCGTCCGCCCCGCCGAGCTGCGGCTCGTCGACGGCCGCCTGTCCGGCCGCGCGGGACTGGGCGGGGCGTTCTCGACCGCCCGCGACAACGTGCTCCGCCTGGAGCCGCTGGACGGCGGCGTGCTCCTCGAGTTCAAGAACCTGGCGGACGTCGAGGTGAGCGAGCTCTTCCGCGCGATGTTCGCGCAGAACCACAAGCTGGGCGGCGCGCACCTCCGGCTCCCGATGAAGGCGAAGGCGGAGGACGTCGAACGCTTCCGCGCCGCCCTATAATGGACGCATGGACCGCGCGCGCCTCCTCATTTCCGGCCGCGTGCAGGGCGTCGGGTATCGCGCGTCGACCCACTGGGCGGCGAAGAAGATCGGCGGTCTGACCGGCTGGGTGCGGAATCTCGACGACGGCCGCGTCGAGGCGGTCGTCGAAGGCCCCCGGGACAAGATCGAAGAGCTCGTCGCCTGGGCCCATCAAGGACCGCCCGCGGCGCGGGTGTCGGACGTCGAGGTCGCCTGGGAACCCGCCACCGGCGAGTTCAAGGGCTTCGATGTCACCGACTGACTACTTGAGCTCGCGCCAGCCGCGCAGGAACGCGACCAGGTCGGCGAACTGGGCGACGTCCACCGCCTTCTCCAGGCCCTCGGGCATCAGCGAGAGGCCGCTGCCGCGCATCTCGTCGATGTCGGAGCGGAGCACGACGTCCTCCTGCCCCTCGCCGCGGCGCAGGCGCAGGCTCGACGCGGTCTGCTCCGCGATGAAGCCCGAGAGGACGCTGCCCGACTTCATCCGCACGTTGTAGACGCCGTAGTTGTTGTCGATCACCCGGCTCGGATCCAGGATGTCGATCAGCAGCTGCTCCGGCGACTTGAACACGGTGTCGGAGATGTCGGGCCCGACCGGCGTCCCGAGCGCCCCGATCCGGTGGCAGGCGACGCAATTCTTCGCGAAGATCTCGCGGCCGCGCGCCGGGTCGCCCTTCATCGCGAGCGCGGGCTTGTAGCGGTCGAGCACCTTCTGCCGCTCCTCGGGGGCCGGCAGCGCCTTCCGCGCGCGCTCCTTGTGCGGCCCGTTCAGGAGGGTCCGCGCGAGGTTCGCCCCGAGCTCGCCCGGCGCCATGCGCCCCGCCTCGATCTCGCCGAGCAGGAACTCCTGGCGCTCGGCCCGACGTCCCATCGCCTCGAGCACCTCGCGCCGCGTCGCGGGCAGGTAGGCCTTCCAGCCCTTCATGAGGATCGGGGAGACCTCGCCCCGGTGATGCGCGGAGAGGGCGGCCACGACGTCCGCCGACGGGTCCGATTCCATGAGCGAGGCGAGCGCCGGGCCCGCCGACTCCCAGGGCGCGTGCGCCAGGAAGCGGATGGCCTCCGGCGTCCGGGTCTTGAGGGCGACGTCCGCCGCGTCGCGCAGGAGCGCGGGATCGACGACGTCGGCGAGGCGGCCGCCGCGACGTCCGAGGCCTTCCGCGAGGCCCATGAGCACGGCGCGCGACGGATCCTTCAGCGCGAGCTGGAGCTCGGCGGGATCGCGGCGCGCGCCGACGAGCGAGGCGAGCTCGCGCTTCATCGTCTCGTCCTTCACGAGAGCGAGCAGGGCGCCCGCGCGGGTCGGGACCGCGGTGGCGACGGCGAGGCGCGTCCAGCGGTCGCCCGGGTTCGCGTCCGCGATCTTCGCGAGCGGCGCGAGGATCCGCTCGTCGTTCCAGGCGCCGAGCGACAGCGCGGCCTGCCAGCGGACCCGCGGGTCCGGGTCGTCCGCGCGGGCGGCGACTTTCTCGAGGAGCTCCGGCCGTTTTTCGGCCAGCTGCAGCGCCTGCTCGCGCACGCCGGGATGAGGGTCGTCGAGGAGCTTCTCGATATCCCCGCCCAGCCAGGCCCAGCGCGCCCGGCCCTCGGGCGTCTTCGGCTCGTCGGGCTTGGTCTTCTTCTCGAGGTGCAGGCGCTGGGCCGTCGCGCGCGCCCAGCCGTTGGGGGAGTCGAGGTCGACCTTCGACATCTTCCGCGTCCAGCCCTCCGGCGCGATCCGCCAGATCCGGCCGTTGGTGCGGGGGCCGTCGAAGTCGTAGCGGTGGCGCTGGTCGGCGGGGACCCACTCGGGGTGCTCGACTTCCGACCGGCACATGTCGACGACGTAGAAGGCGCCGTCGGGGCCGGCCTGGAGGCTGACGGGGCGGAACCAGGCGTCGGGGGAGGCGAGGAACTCGACGCCCTCCTTCGCGGGGCGGGCGTCGAAGCTGCCGCCGGTCGGCGTGAGGACTTCCATGTGGACGAGGTTGGCCGTCGGCTCGCACGTGAAGACCGCGCCGCGGTAGGGGGCGGGGAGGGCGTCGCCGGTGTACACCGTCACGCCGCAGCTGGCGGTGAAGCGGCCGGCGTGGCGGGCGGCGAGGGTCTTGTTCGCGCTGATGGGGAAGACGCGGGCGGCCCCGTTCGCGTTGGAGTTGTCGTCGCCTTTCGGCGGGGGCGCCGCGACGAAGGGGTTGCGCGCGAAGTAGCGGTTGGGCGTGACGAGATGGATGAGGTGATTGCGGTTGGTGCAGACGAAGCGGCGGCCCCAGTCGTCGAACGTCAGCCCGAACTGCCCGAAGCCGGTGACCGCTTCGTAGCCGCCGCCGACCGGATCGAAGCGGAAGTCCTGCGCGGTGATGTCGACGGCCGCCCCCTCGCGGTCGCCGGGCTTGATCTTGCCGCCGCGCTGGCCGTTGGCGACGTAGATCCAGCCGTCGAGGCCGAGCGTGGGGAAGCTGGCGCGGAGCTGCGGGTTCTGCTCGGCGAAGCCGGTGAACATCGGGCGCCGGACGTCGGCCTTCCCGTCCCCGTCCGTGTCCTTGAGATACAGCAGCGTGCCGGCCATCGTGACCACGACGCCGCCGTCCCAGGGCAGGACGCCGTTGACCATCAGCAGGCCGTCGGCGAAGACCGTCGCCGTCTCCCAGCGGCCGTCGCCGTCCTTGTCCTCGAGGAGCTTGACGCGCCCCTGGGGGCCCTTGTCCTTGACGGGGTTGGGGTAGTCGAGCATCTCCGCGACCCACATCCGTCCGCGCTCGTCGAACGCGAGGGCGACGGGGCTCTGGACCTCGGGTTCCGCCGCCGCGAGCTCGACGCGCAGGCCGGCGTCGATCTTGAGCCCCTTCCGGATCTCCTCCGGCGAGGGCTGGAGCAGCAGGAGCAGGCTCAGCATCATGGCGAGATCCTAAGTCCTCAAGGCTTACGAATTTTCGTAGCTCTTCTATGACTTTCCGTAGGCTCCCCCGCCCCTATCCAAGGGGTCCGGCCGTCCCTGGTCCGGGTCCGGGTCACGGCTTCAGCTCCCCCAGCAGGCGGAGGGCGGCTTCGACCAGCTTCTCGCCGCCGCCGGCTTCGATCCGCGCGTGGGCGACGCGGCCGCGGCCCGCCGCGAACGCGTCGCGAGGCGGGATCGCGCCGGGATGGTCGTTCGCCAGCTGCACCACCAGCGTCCTGCGGAACGGCGACGAGCGCTGGATCGACTGGCCGAGCTCCGCGAAGACGTCCCCCGGCAGCGTCACCAGCGCGAGGTCCGCGCTGAAGCGGAACACCTGCACCTCCAACGGCAGCACCGCCGGCATCTCCTGCAGGTGCAGGATCGAGCAGATCCGCGCCTGGTCGGCCGTCGGCAACTCCTTCGTGCCGATCTTCCCGGCGTTCTGGCGCGCGTGGTCCACCTGCTCCAGCGGATAGCGCTGAAGGAGGAGGTCGACCCTCTCGTTCGCCACCGCCAGCCCCGCCGGTCCCGCCGGATCCAGCCGCGGCGCCGCCGCCAGCGCGGACGCGGCGAGCTTGTCCCCGACGTCCTCCGCGGCGAACGCGTCGTCCGAGGGGCCCGACCCGACGCAGGAGATCAGCTCCGGGCGGAGCCCCTCCCGAAGCGCCGCCTCGATCGCGCCCGCGAAGCCCGCCGAGAAGCGCGTGCCGGCCGGCTCCTGGCGGCGGTTCAGGACCGTCAGCGACGCGTAGGGGCCGCTCGCGTCCCGGGCGAGCAGCTGCCCGGCGCTCGCCTCCAGCCGCGCGGGACGCCGGGCGCGCGCGGCCTTTTCGACGGCCTCCGCGATGCGTCCCACGAGGAAGCCGGCATAGTCGAAGTCGAGGGGATCGACGCCCGCCGCGGTCATCGCGCGCTCGTGAAGGATCTTGTGCACCGCGCCGTAGTAGAGCGGCCCGGCCGGACCCCGCGTCGCCGCGATCGCGATGTGAGCGGCCGGGATGCCGGTCGCCTGGGCCGCCCGCTGCCGCGCGCGGTAGCTCACGCCGACCGGCACGCCGATCAGGTCGCAGAAGACCAGGGCGGCCCTCGATTCCCCCTGCGCGAAGACGAGCGCCTTCGCCTTCAGCGGGTCCTTCGTGCCCGTGCTGATCCGCTCCTGGAAGGTGCCCGCCAGCCGCATCGGGCGGGGCGGGGTGATGTTCACTTCCGCCGCGCCGACGTCGAGGCCGGACGGCTCCAGGCGGGAGCCGGGACCGGAGCAGCCGCCGAGCAGGACGAGCAGCGTCAGCATTCGCATGCCTGTGAGTGCCTGCGGCGCCTCCGTCATTTCACCCGATTCAGCTGCCTCAGACAGGCCTCGATGAGCCGCTGGCCGGCGTCGATCGCGAGCTTCGAGCTGCGGGCCGTCCGGCACTCGTAGCCGCCCGCCACCATCGCGTTGGCCGTCGGCACGTAGCCGATGTAGTCGTTCGCGTACCCCACCACCCACGTCGACGCGTGGGGCGAGGCGGCCTTGATCTTGAGGCCGTGCTCGACGAACCACTCGGCCCCGGTCGTCGCGATCCCCAGCGGCCCGACCCGCAGGCCCTGCACCTCCGCGTCGATGAGGGGCGTCTTCGCGCGCTCCTCGCCCACGAGCTTGCGCTCGTTCTCGTAGACGTCGTCCTGGCCCGTCCCCAGCCCGAACGGCGGGCGCTCGCGCTCGAGATCGGGCTCCGGCCGGATCGCGAGCTTCAGCGTCTCCGACGAGGCGCCGGTCGAGGCCTCCTTCAGCCACGTCGCGCGGTTGATGGCGCGCACCGCCTCCGCGGCGAGCTTCTGGCCCATGAGCTCGGAATGCTCGGGGCCGCCCTCCCGGGCCGTCGAGCGGTTGTCCACCTGGGTGATGTCGCCGCAGCAGCCGTTTAGGAACACGACCTCGGCCGCCGGGTAGCGCGCCTTGAGGTGCTTGCGGAGGTAGCCCGGGTAGTCGGCCGAGTAGCCCCCGCCGCCGATCACGGTGACGTGGCAGGTGTAGTGGACGACGATCCCGGTGACGGCGCCGTTCGCGCGCGCCGCGATCACCCCGACGTCCGGATCCACCGGCCCCGCGGGCCGCACGATCTGGTCGTGCATCTTGGTGCCCGGCTTGCCCGGATGCGTGATCTCGCGGCCGTCCTTCATGAGGAAGCGGCGGTTGTGCGCGATCGTGTCTTCCTTGCCGACGCCCACCGCGATCTCGACGACCTTCGCGCTCTTCCAGGCGTCCTCGACGGCTTTCGCGATCGCTTTGGCGACCCGCGACGAGTAGGCGGGGTCTTCGTCGCTGCCGAGGCAGCTGAGGATCGGCCCGCCCGTGTGGCTGTGGCTCGCGCCCACCAGCACGTTCGCGCCGGGAATGCCGGTCGCCTTCTCGATGATCTCGCGCGCCTCCTTCACCGTGTGCTTGCCGATGAAGAGGGCGTCGATGCCCACCAGCGCCACCGGCGTGGTCCCGTCGCTGACGACGCAGGCGACGGCCATCAGCGGGTCCTGCACCCCCTTCGACAGGTTCTTGCGGAAGCCGCCCGGCATCTGCGCGCCCGGCTCGGGCGTGATGTCGGCCGATCCGAAGCCGGCTTTGAGGTCGAGAGCGGCGAGCCCTTCGACTCCGCTCAGGGCGAGCAGCAGCAGCGCGATCATGGAATCACCTTCAGGGCTTCGGGTTTCCCGGCGGCCGCCCAGGCTTCCTTCAGCGGGGCGGCGTCGAACGGCGGATGGATCAGCGTGAGCGGCTGGCCCGCGAGCAGGGACGCGACGCCCTTCAGCCCGCCGAGCCGCAGCCAGCCGGGCTGCGCGATCTTGGAGTCGTCGACGCCCGTCAGGTCGAGCGTCGACGTCCCGGGCCGGAGCGCCCGCGCGATCAGAACGGCGACGGCCGACTCGCCCTGCGCGGCGACATCGACGTCCGGCAAGGCCGCCAGCGCGGCGAGCACGTCCTGCGCGCCCCGCGCGAGCGGCGTGCGGTAGTACGTCGACGGATACGGGTCCATCCACTTCTTGTAGCTGTCGTTCGTCCAGCGCACGCCTTCGTTGCACGGCGCCTCGCGGGGCCGCGGATCCAGGCTCAGCGTCCAGCGGAGCTCCGGGAGGGGCATCCGCGCGCTGTCCGGGGTGCTCGACACCCAGAGGGTCGAGCCCTGGCCCGTCAGCTGGATCTCGCCGGGGAACGGCTTGTACACGAGGACGTCGCCCTTCCGCTCGATCTCGTCCGGCGCCGGGACGCGGATGCCGAACGTGTGCCGGAGCGCGACGCGGTCGGGCGCCGCCTGCCGCATCTGCTGGGCGACCCGGACGAGGTCGCCGACGACCGGGAGCGTCATCGACTCCCGCGGCTCGGCGGTGAAGGGCGTCTCGGCGATCCTGTCGACCTTGGGCCCGCCGAGCAGGTGCTCCTGGAAGAAGGCGTAGACGTACTCGCGCGTGTCCTTGTTGTAGTTGTGGTCCGCCTTGTTCTGGATCCAGCGGAACTTCCCGGGCACGCCCAGGGCGTCGAACGCCTTCTGGACCGCGGGGCCTTCCACCTTGGGGACGTCCGACGTCCAATCGCCGGTGCAGGACACGAGCATCAGCGCCGCGCGGGGCGCGATCGACGCGGCGATCTCGACGTTGTTGAGGTCGAGGCGCAGCAGCGGGCCGTTCTCGCAGAGGCAGCCGCCCTGGCAGGCCGCCGCGACCATGTTCACGGGCACCGCCGCGGTGACGCGCTGGTCGACGGCCGCCAGCAGGAAGGTCTGCGTGCCGCCGCCCGACGCGCCGGTCACGCCGACCCGGGTCTTGTCGACCTCCGGCAGCGAGCAGAGGAAGTCGACGACCTTCAGCGAGTTCCAGAGCTGGAGGCCCTGGAGGCTGACGCCCCAGGGGACGTCGCCGAACTTGTGCCCCAGCGGGGTGAGGTCGCCGAAGCCGACCATGTCGTAGGCGAGGGCCACCATGCCCATGCGGGCGAAGTTGATGCAGCGGCCGGGGACGGAGGCTTCGGCCTGGTCGGTGAAGCGGCCGGTCTTCCAATGGCCGTGAGGATTGGCGACGGCGGGGAAGGGGCCTTTCTTGCCGAGGGGCCGGTAGAGGGTGGCGGTGAGCTTGAAGCCCGGCAGGGTTTCGAGGGCGCACTTCTCGACGCTGTAGCCGTCGCGCTCGACGCGGCCGGAGAGCTCGACCTGGACGGGTCCGCGGTCGACCTCCGGCCAGAGCCCGCTGGAGACGAGGATCTGGCGGCGGATGTCTTCCGAGCGCGCGCGCCAGGCCTCGGGCGACCGCGCCGCCTTTTCGAGGCGCGCCTGCCAGGTGGCTCCGGGATGGGGTTCGGGTTGAGCGGTTCGCGGCGCCGAAGCGCAGCCAACCAGGAGCAACGGGATCAGGGCTCTCATGGGACCCCCTTGTTACGAATTAAACTGGATGCTTTGTCACAACCGGACGAGGGCTTCGCGGATGGCGGCCAGGCCCGCGCCCAGGGCGGGGGCCGAGGGGCCGAGCGCGGAGCGTTCGATGCGCAGGCCGCGCAGGCTGCTCGAGATCGCGTGCTCCTTCAGCGCGTCGCGCAAAGGCTGGAGCACGAGCTCCTCCGCGTCGAAGAGGCGGCCGTTGAGCACGAGGATCTCGGGATTGAAGAGGTTGAGCGCGGTGGAGAGGCCGGCGCCCAGCGCGCGCCCGACCTTGCGGAGGATGCGCGCGGAGGCCTCGTCGCGGCGCTTCAGCAGGACGTCGAACGTCGACGCCTTGGCCTCCTCCGCGGCGGCCGAGCCGGTGGCGTAGCTTTCGAGGCAGCCCCGGTTGCCGCAGTAGCAGACGGGGCCCTTGGGGTCGACCAGGATGTGGCCCAGCTCGCCCGCGTTGCCGGAGGCGCCCTCGAGCACGGCGCCGTTGGCGATCACGCCCATCGCGATGTTCTCGGCCACCTCGGCGCAGAGCAGGTTGCGCGGCTCGGACCCGCCCCGCGCCTGCTCCGCCACCGCCAGCGCCGGCGCGTAGCCGATCAGCGTCGCCGGCCCGCCCGTCCACTCCTCCAGGAGGCGGCGGATCGGGACGTCCTTCCAGTCCGGCACGCGCGGATAGCGGATGGAGACGCCCTCGTCGCGGCTCCACTGGCCCGGCAGCGCCAGGCCCACGCCGAGGAAGCGCTTGGAGCGGCGCAGGACGTCCTTCGCCGTCCTCTTCAGGAGATCGAGCATCCCCCGCGCGCCGACGGCGCTGTCGAAGGGCGCGGCCTCCTCGCGGAGGACGTCGCCCCTCAGGTTCATCACCGCCACGCGCACGGCCGGATAGAGGCCGCTGAGGCCCATGACCCAGCCGGCGTCGCCGTTGATCTCGAGGCCGCGCACGGGACGTCCGACGGCCGGGGACGGCGCGGGCACCTCGCGCAGCACGCGGCCGCGCAGGAGCGACCGGGCGATGCGCGAGACGGTGGCGGGGGAGAGCCCCGTCTCCCGGGCGAGCTCGTTGCGGTAGGCCGGACGTCCCGGGCGCAGCCGCGCGAGCACCTCGGCGCGGTGCTTGGCCAGGGAACGGGGGGCGTCGTTTTCTTTCATTTGCAACTAACACTACGCTTGACCCGTAGAGGGAGAGGGTATTTAATTTCAAAAGAAAATATCTCGGAGGGCGCGATATGGGCGATCTGCGCGTGGGCGTGGTGGGGCTGGGCTGGGTGGCCGGGGCACACATCGAGACGTTCAAGTCGGTCGCGGGCGCGAAGGTGACGGCGGTCTGCAGCCGCCGCGAGCAGGACCCGAAGGAGGTCGAGAAGAAGTACGGCCTCCCGTTGAAGGTCTACCGCGACTACGACGCGATGCTCGCGGACAAGGACATCGACGCGATCGACATCTGCACGCAGCACCCGCAGCACCCGGCGCAGGCCATCGCGGCGGCCCGGGCGGGCAAGCACATCATCATCGAGAAGCCCATCGCGCTCACCTGGGCCGACGCCAAGGCGATCCGCGACGCCGCGAAAAAGGCCAAGGTCCAGGTCTGCGTCTGCTTCGAGGTCCGCTACAGCGCCCACTTCCAGCTCGTCAAGTCGGTCCTCGACCAGGGGCTGCTGGGCGACGTCCATTACGCCGAGGTCGACTACTACCACGGCATCGGGCCCTGGTATGGCCAGTACGGCTGGAACATCAAGAAGGACATGGGCGGCTCGGCCCTGCTGACGGCCGGCTGCCACGCGCTCGACGCCCTCCTCTGGTGCGTCGACGACGAGGTCGTCGAGGTCACGAGCTACGCGGCGAAATCGAAAGGCGAGGCCTTCAAGCCCTACGAGTACCCCACGACCACCACGACGATCCTGAAGTTCAAGGGCGGCCAGGTGGGGAAGTGCGCGGCGGTGATCGACTGCCTGCAGCCCTACTACTTCCACACCCACCTGGTGGGGAGCCACGGCTCGCTGCTCGACAACAAGATCTACTCCGAGAAGCTCAAGGGCATGGTCAAGACGAAGTGGTCGACGCTCGAGACGCACCTCATCGACTCGGGCGACGTGGCGGACCACCCCTACCAGCCCCAGTTCCAGGCCTTCGTCGACGCGGTGAAGGCGGGCAAGAAGATGCCGCTCACCGACATCGACAGCGCCCTCGAGTCGCACCGCGTCGTGTTCGCGGCCGACCTCTCCGCGGAGAAGGGCCGGCCCGTGAAGATGTCGGAGCTGAAGTAGTGCCCTCGGCGCTGGCCGTCTTCGCCCATCCCGACGACATCGAGATGCTCTGCGCGGGGACTCTCGCCCTGCTCAAGGACGCGGGCTGGAAGATCCATCTCGCCACGATGACGGCCGGCGACCTCGGTACGATGACGCTCTCGCGGGAGCAGATCTCCGACGTCCGCCGCAAGGAGGCGGCCGCCTCCGCGGCCCTGCTCGGCGCGAGCTACGCCTGCCTGGGCTTCGAAGACCTCCAGCTCGGCTACGGGCCGGAGCCCAAGCGCCGCGTCAGCGCGCTGATGCGGGACGTCGGCGCCGACGTCGTCTTCACCCACGCGCCCGTCGACTACATGGCCGACCACGAGGAGACCTCCCGGATCGCGCGCGAGGCGGCCTTCGCCAGCACCATCCCGAACTGGATCGCGGGGGCGTCGACGCCCCTCAAGGCCATGCCGGCCGTGATCTACGCGGACCCCATCGACCTCACGGACCACTTCGGACGTCGGATGCCCGCCCGCCAGGTGGTGGACATCACGGCGTCGATGCCCCTGAAGGAGAAAATGCTGGCCTGCCACGCCTCGCAGAAAAGCTGGCTCCAGGACCAGCACGGCGAGGACGACTACCTGCGCTACATGAAGGGCTGGTGCGCGGACCGGGCGAAGGACTTCGGACGTCGGACCGTGAAATACGCCGAAGGCTTCAACCAGCACCTGGGGCACGCCTTTTCGAAGGCCGACGTCCTGGGCGACGCGCTCGGCAAAAAAGTGAAGACGCGGCGATAAACAGGGATTGCGGAGCCACTAGTTTGGAAGGCAATGGGCATTAGGCAATAGGCAATAGGACGTCCCCCCCCTGGGGGGAGGGGGGATCCCCTATGGCCTACTGCCTATTGCCTAATGCCTCCGTCGGAGGGACCATGGCCTTCAGCTACTCGCTCTCGAAGTGGATCCCGTTCCGCGACGAGAAGGCCTGCGCGAAGGCGCGGGCGGTCACCAAGAAGGACATCGTCAAGCACGCCAATAAGAAGTTCCGGATCGAAGTGATCGAGGACAAGGTCCAGTTCTACTCGCGGTTCGCGATCGACCTCGTGGAGCGGATCCAGAAGTCGGCGGGCAAGAGCCTCGTCCTGATCCTGCCGGTCGGCCCGGTGCCGCAGTACGCGATCGCGGCCGAGATGATCAACCGGCTCAACCTGTCGTGCAGGCACGTGACCACGTTCAACATGGACGAGTACGCCGACGAGCGGGGCAAGACGGCCCCGGCGGACTGGGTCGGCTCGTTCGCGACGTCGATGCGCCAGTCCTTCTTCGGGAAGATCCGCGAGGACCTGCGGCCGCTCGAGAAGAACATCCACTTTCCCACCGACCGGAACATCGAGGACTACCACAAGCTGATCGAGGACGCCGGCGGGGCCGACTGCTGCTACGGCGGCATCGGCTGGTGCGGGCACATCGCGTTCTGGGAGAGCCACCTGGGCCTGGAGTTCGGCGACGACCTCGCGGCCTACAAGAAGGCGCACGGGAAGATCGTCGAGCTCAACCCGATGACGATCATGCAGAACGCGCTGCACACGTTCGGCGGCGACTGGTCGTGGGTGCCGCCGAAGGCCGCGAGCATCGGCCCGCGCGAGATCCTCGGGGCCCGCGACCGCAGCTTCTGGCTCGACGGCGACTGCGGGATCGGCGGGATGTCGTGGCAGCGCTTCATCGCCCGCCTCGTCGCCCACGGCCCGGTGAACACGCTCGTGCCCGGCTCCATCCTGCAGGAGACCAACTGCGGCTACCACATCCTGGGCTCGGTGGCCGACGACGTGAAGATCGACTTTGCCTAGTCAGGTACCGGGGACCAGGTACCGGGTACCGGGCGGACGCCCCCCGTCCCGCCTGGTACCTGGTACCCGGTACCTGGTACCTCAGAGGGAGGATAAGTGACTTACCTGCAGCTGTTCCTCGTGATCGGCCTGCCGCTCATGGGGCTCGTGTACGCGCTCCTGGGCGGCATCAAGCTCACGCTGGCGGAACGGGCGGCTCTCGACGAGGCGCAGGTCGGTCGGCTCGTCAGCGGCTTCGGCATGATGGTCGGCCCGACCATCCTCGCCTGCGGCTTCCTGACCGACTCCCTGGGCCGCAAGCCCGTCTTCATGGCCGGCGCGGTCATGGTGGTCGTCGCGATCTACATGCTCGCGACGACCCGGGCCTTCAAGGGCGCGCTGATCGGGGTGCTGCTGCTGGGCGCGGGCTGGTCGGCGACGATCAACGTCGCGAACGTGCTCATGTGGGTGTCGGTGGCGGATCCTAAGAAGCTGATGGGCGCGATCAACGCCTACGACTGCGTCTTCGGCCTGGGAGCCTTCCTCACGCCGGTGGTGCTGGCCCTCGTCCTGAAGCGTTTCCAGTACACGGGCGGACTGCTGCTGCTGGCGACCATCTCGGCGGTCCCGATCGCGATGGGCGCCTTCGCGGACATGTATCCTCCGGCGCCGCCTTCGACGGCCTCCGGCGGCCTTTCGGACCTACTGACGAGCGCGGGCTTCTGGCTCCCCGCACTCGCGTTTCTCTTTTATGCGCCCCTAGAGACGAGCGTGTCCGGCTGGGCGACGACGATCGTCTCCTCGCAGGGCGGAGGCTCGAAGCTCTCGGCCGCCGCGCTCTCTGGATTCTGGCTCTGCTTCACGGGCAGCCGCTTCGTCATGGCGCTGATCGGCCAGATGGAAAAGGTGACCCTGAAGGAACAGGTCGTCCTTCAGATCCTCTCCATAGTCTGCGTGGCCCTGATGCTGGGCATCGCAGCGCTGCGCGGCCGCGGGACGGCGGTCGGACTGGTGCTCGCCTGCGGCCTCGTGTTTGGTCCGATCTTCCCCGCGCTCATGACGGCGCTACGGCACGGCGTTCCGCAAGGTGCGCAAGGCCGGGCGATCGGCTTCTTCTTCGCGTTCGCCTCGGTGGGATGGACCGTGATCCCGATGATGATCGGGAACGTGACAAGAAGGTCGTCGATCCAGCGCGGCTTCCTGGTCGCCGCCGCCTCGGCCGCCGTCTTCGTAGGCTTCGTCGTCGCCCGGGGCTTCACGATCAAGTAATGGCCGAGATATGGCCGCTCCGGGTTCCGATCGGAGGGGACGTCTGGGTGGGGCTCGACGTCCGCCGCCCCGCCGCCGGGGCCATGGAGCTCACCCTCGAATGCCGTGGGACGGAGTTGCCCAGGATGTCGATCGTCCCCCTCGCGGGTAATGTCCTGAGCGTGGAGCTCGACGGCCAACCGGTCGCCGCGCGTGACCTTCGGATCGACGGCCCCGGTGCCGGCTACGTTCAGGTGGAAATCGGGGGGAGTGTCCGGATTAAGATCACGGCCCACGCTGGAGGTCCACCGGGGCCGGGCGGGGTCCTGCTGGCCCCCATGATGGTCATGCAACCGCGCGCCGCGAACCTGATTTCCGTGCTGTTCCGCGAATCTCGAGGGGTCGTCATTTCGTAGCTGGGTCCGGCCGTACGTCCTTGACCTTGACCTTGACCTTGACCTTGACCTTGACCTGGTCGTGGTCCTACTTCTTCGGCGGGACCGGTTCCTTGGGCTTCGGCGGGGCGAGCTTCTTGAAGGCGACGGCCTGCTTGATGTTGTGGAAGCTGTTCTCGCGGTAGAAATCGGCGTCCTCGCCTTTGGCGTCGACTTTCTTGCTCAGCAGCTGCTCCTCCTTGCTGTTGAGCAGGCAGCCGTCCCGGGCGAAGGTGAACTCGCGCGCGAACGTGAAGCTGCCGGTGATGACCTCGCCGCGCGCGCCGCCGGAGCGGTTGATCGGCTGCTGGAATCCGCCTTTGACCGACGCCGCGTTGCCCGAGATCCCCACCTTGCAGCCCATGTTGTTCACTTCCACGAGCTGCGGAAACGGCATGCGCTCCAGGTTCTCTTTCCAGGTCTGGCCGTTGCTCACCGTGCCGCTGGGCAGCGGCGAGTGGAGGAACAGGACGTCGAAGATCGACGTGTTCCGCGTGGCCGAATTGTTCCGCGTAATGTAGGTCTCGCGGCTGCCCGGGTCGAAGCCGAGCACGTAGGTCCCTTCGGCGACGAGCTTCTTCATCTGCTCGGAGCGCTGCTCCGCGAAGGTCTTGGCCGCCCCGGCGTTCGACGCCTTCGGGTCCACCTTCAGCTTCACGGTCGTGATCGGCGGCTTGGGGCCGGCCGCCCAGACCAGGACGATGTTGAACTCGTTGTTGGAGTAGGTCCAGGACACCTTCTTCAGCGCGACGTCGAAGCGGTTGGGCTCTTCCCGGGGGGTCATCTCGGCCTCGACGACCCGCTTGTCCGTCAGCTCGCTCTTCTCGCCCTGGCCCGGCACGCGCGAGCTGACCTCGTCGTAGGTCCACTTGATTTCGAACTTGTCGCCCTTCTCGGCCGTCCACTTGAGCTCGATGGGCTCATCCTGGACGAGAGCCAGAACCGCGAAGAGCTGGAGCACGCGTCACCTCCCGCAAGAACCCTTACTATACCTAAACGATCCCCGAGCGTAAAATCCCGAAGGAATGCTCGACCTCCCCGGCCTCTGGCGCGCCCAGCAACAGGCGACGTTCCCCCTCTCGGCGCTGAAATGGGTGTCGATCGACGCCCGCCTGGGCGCCCTGCTGACGGCGAGCTTGCGGACCGACGGCATCCCGCGCGCGCTGCCGCCGGATCAGCGGGAGGAATTGAAGAAGGCGCTGGCGAGGGCCGTCGACGTCCTGGGCCAGGATCTGGAGGCCGAGGCCCGGGCGTACTTCGAGCGGCTGGTCGTCCTGGGGAAAGCGGTGGCCGGCGGCCCCGGAGAGGGACCGCCGGCCCCTTGAGCGTCGATTAGTTGCCGGCGCGCTTCCGGTAGTTGATGACCATCCCCTTGACCCACTTGCCGTCCTTGTCGATCATCGAGGTGAAGACCTTGTGCTCGGGGGTTTTGATCTCGAGGATCTCGCGGACCTTCACGATCTTCCCGCCTTCCGAGGGGCAGGGGCCTTCGGTCTCGAGCGTGAGGATCTTGCCGGCCGCGTCGGTCTTCCCCTGGTAATGCCACAGGTAGTGGTTCATGTTGTCGTACCAGGTGCCGACGAAGTGCTTCTTGTCGCTGTCGAAGCCGAGCGTGAACACGCCGATGAACGGCTTCCCCTGGAACTCGCCCTTGTTCTCCATGACCGCCCAGAAGTCGCCGATCATCTTGCCGCTTTCCGAGCCCTTCGACTTCTTGGAGGGCTTGCCCTCCTCCATGAACATCTCGCACTCGGAATCCCATTCGCCCACCAGCTGCTTCAGCCACTGGTGCTCCTTCTGGGGCTGCGGCATCTTGTGCTCCTGCTGCTGCAGGGCCGCCGCCCACGCCGCGATGAAGCCGCCGATCAGGACAGTTTTCATAACGCCTCCGCTTCTCGAAAAACCTCGATGGGTAGATCCGCGGGGCGGGGTCCGCGTGACGTTACGGGACGAGGACGATCTTCCCGTACGCGCCCGGCTCCAGGACCCGCTCGTGCGCCCGGGCCGCCTCGGCGAGCGGAAGCTCCTCGCGCACCACCGGCGTCAGCGTGCCCTGCTCGAAGGCCGCGCCCAGCGCCGCGTGGATGGAGGCGATCTCGACGTCCGACGCGTTCGCCAGCGCCATGCCGAAGATCGCCGCGTCGCGCATCATCGTGTCGCGCGGGTTGATCTCCACCGTGCCGCGGGAGCCGATGACGACGACCCGGCCGGCTTTCGCCAGGACCCCCAGGTCCTTGCCCAGGTTCACGTTGGAGAGCATCTCGAGGATGATGTCGACGCCCTTTCCCCCCGTCAGGTCCAGGACCTGCTCCAGGTACTTGGGGTTCTTGTGATCGACGACGTGATGAGCCCCGTTACGCCGGACGAGCTCGCGCCCTTTGTCGCTGCCGCCCGTGCCGATCACCGTGAAGCCCTGCGCGCGGGCGATCTGGACGGCCGCCGTGCCGACGCCCCCCGAGGCGCCGTGCACCAGCACCGTCTCGCCCGGCCGGCCGCTCGCGCGCTGGAGGAGGGCGCGCCAGGCCGTCGCGTACGGCACGTTGATCGCCGCGCCCTGCGCGAAGCTCAGCCGCTCGGGGAGTCGATGGACCTGGTTCACGCGGCAGACCGTCAGCTCGGCGTAGGCGCCGTTGAAGCCGCCCGCGGTGGTGCCGCTGGTGTAGACGCGGTCGCCGGGCTTGAGGTTCGTGTCGGCCCCGACGGCCTCCACGACCCCGCCGGCGTCGGAGCCGGGGGTGTAGGGCGGGGTGAGGGTCTTGCGGTAGGCGCCGTCGCGGATGTAGGTGTCGACGGGATTGACGCCGACGGCCTTCACGCGGACGAGGATCTCTCCGGGCCCGGGCGCGGGGGTGGGGACGTCGAGCAGCTTCAGCACCGAGGGCGGGCCGAACTCGGAAACGCGAATGGCTTTCATGGCGACCTCCGGAAACGTATGTTAGAGGACGTCGACGCTAACTCGAAAGGATAATCCCCATGAAAGCTTTGCTGCTCGCGGCTCTGGTTGCGCAGGACATCATCACGTTCAAGGCGCCCGAGGCCTGGAAGAAGGAAGAGCCCTCGTCGAACATGCGCAAGGGCCAGTACCGGATTCCGGACAAGGAGAAGACGGCCAAGGACGCGGAGCTGGCGATCTTCTACTTCGGGGCCGGCGCGGGCGGCATCAAGGCGAACGTCGACCGCTGGGCGGGGCAGATGGGCGCGACCGACGTGAAGGCCGAGATGATCGAAGGCGCGCACAAGATCCACCTGATCGACCTCAAGGGCACCTACACCGGCGACGCGGCGGCGGGCCCGCAGGCCGGCGCGCGGATGCTCGGCGCGATCGTCGAGGCCGGCGACGGCCCCTGGTTCTTCAAGCTGGTGGGCCCGGCCGACACCGTGGGCGACTGGAAGGACGAGTACGTCGCCATGCTCAAGGCGGCCAAGCGCTAGGCGAAACCCCAAATCCCAACTCCCAAATCCCAAGGTCCTTGGGACGAGAGAGATCCTGCCGTAAGGCAAAACCCCGGCGACGTTAGTCCGAGGGCCTTGGGATTTGGGTTTTGGGAGTTCTCCCTGTAAGGGAATAGATTTTCGCTCCCTCGGGTTTAAGTCATCGGCATGTTCGTGGCTCAGCTCTGGCGCTACCCGGTGAAGTCGATGGCGGGGGAGCCGCTGGAAGAGGCCGAGGTCCGGCTCGACGGCCTCCGCGGCGACCGGGTGGTGCACGTGCGCGACGCCCGGGGTGTCGTGACGGCCCGCTACCGTCCTGACCTTCTGTCCCACAAAGGCAGGCTCGGGCCGGACGGCGAACCCCTCATCGACGGGAGTCCATGGACGTCGGTCGACCTCCCCGGCCTCCGCCTCGTGCGCGACGACACGACGGAGCGCTTCGACATCCTGCCGCTCCTCGTGGCGACGGACGGGGCCATCGCGGCGTTCGGGCACGACGGACGTCGGCTGCGCCCCAATGTGGTGATCGGGGGCGTCGACGGCCTGGCCGAGCGGAGCTGGGAAGGGAAGCGGCTGCGGATCGGCGACGTCGTCATCCGCCTGGCGGACCTGCGCGAGCGCTGCGTCATGACCACCTTCGATCCGGACACGCAGGAGCAGGACGTCGAGGTTCTCCGCAAGATCCGCCGCGAGTTCGGCGCGCGGCTCGCGCTCAACGCGTCCGTGGAAAAAGAGGGTGTCATCCGCCGCGGCGATTCCGTAGAGCTCGACGCGAGTTGAGCCAGTCTTCGAAGCGGACGGGGGCGTCGCTCACGGTCTCGCCGAGGGCGTCCTCGAACACGTCGCGGTACAGGATGTCGATCGGCGCGAGGGGCAATTCCTTCAGGATCCGCCACACTCTCAGGTTGGCCTGCCCGGTTCCGCTCCACAGGCCTTCGCGGGGCATCGGAGCTTCGAGGACGCGTGAGCCCGCGTCTTCGCTGAAGCCGAGGGACGTCGATTCCGCCAGGGCGACGGCCCGTTCCGCCTCCCGCAGGAAGACCTGGGGCGAGACCGGCCCGCCGACGGCGCCCAGCACGCGCAGGTCGGGCGTGCAGAAGTAGGCGGCGACGTTGCCGCCGACTTTCTGGACGCCCATGTTGGTGTCCGCCTTGCCGACGATGGCGAACGTCCCGACTTTCTTCCATCCGGCGGCGAAATGCTTCGCCATGAACGCGCCGACCGTCGGATCCACGAGCGCTCCGACCCGGAGCGCCTGCGCGTTGTTTCAGGTCAGCGCGGGGTCGTCGAAGTGCCCCGAGATGTGCAGCGCCAGCACGAGCCGGCCCTCCCGCTCGGCCCGCTTCCGCGCCTCATCGATCGACGCCTCCCACCCGAACGCGGTCCCGTGACAATCGCCCGCGAGCAGCGCCAGCAGGGTCAGCATGGTTCACCTCCGCCGCCACGGAACGCAACGGGCATGCCAGGCGCCCGGGAGGCGCGGACCGTATCGCCCCGGATACGCGTGGACCCCGGGAGATACTTCCGGTAGGGTGTCGCGCATGAGCGCGTTCCCGCAAGCGGAAGACTGGGCCGCCGAATTCGCGGAGTCGACGGCCTTCTCGTTCCTTCCGGTGAAGGAGGACGCGGCGGCGGTGTGCGCCGACTTCCTTCGCCGCTGCCGGGAGTCGACGGAGGCCGAGCTGCGCCGGGTGCTGCTGGACGAGATGCCGGCGCTGGACTTGCCGCCGGGGATCCGATCGGCGGTTCCCGATACTTTGGCGGCGCTGCTGAGCTGGCTCGAGGATTCGGGGCGGCTGGGCGGCGGCCGGACCCTGGGGCTCTTCGTCGGCGCGCTCGCTTCCCGCTACCAGGAACGCTGCGCTCCGGGCGGCGGCCTCCGCGTCCCGCCCGTCGTCAAGAAGACGGCCGACATCGGCCGCAACGACCCCTGTCCCTGCGGCAGCGGCCGCAAGTACAAGAAGTGCTGCGCGACCTGATCAGGGCCCGGCCCACTTCTCCCGCACGGCGTCGTCGAAGAGGTCCGGATTGAGCTTCACGAGCTGCCGGATCCAATCCTCGCGGACGCCCAGGAATTTCGTGCCGGCGTAGTAGGCGGCCGGTCCCCAGACGCTTTGCGTCTCCAGGGGCGGATGCTTCCGCTTCTTCCGCTGGCGATACGCCCACCAGGAGCCCGCCCAGATGAGGAGGCCGGGTCCGATCCCGAGCGCCAGCACCACGCCGTCCGCGAGCCTGTCCTTGAGGCTCGCGGAAATGCACACGCCCACGAAGAGCCCGAGCAGCGCGAACCAGCGGAACGAGTTGGAAATCGAGATCGCCGCCATCGCCTGATCCGCGCAGACCTGGCAGTACCCGAAGGTCGCGGAGTACTGGACCCCGCCGAAGAGTTTGCCCAAGGTGCGGCTGAGGGGCCCCATGTACCCGTAGCTCAGAGACACGGTCGCTGGGGCGCCGCAGTTGGGGCAGGTGGGGGGCGGCGCGAAAGAGATATTGCCGTCCGTCAGCTGGAAGGACTTCATCTTGCGTTTAACGGAAATCCAAGCGGCCACGTTCTCCTCCCCTGCGCTCGTCCTGGCGCGACTCGATTTTGAATACTACCCCCCAAAGGCGGCGGCCGCGTTATTTGTCCGGCGGATCGGCCAGCAGCGAGAACGCGGGCTCCAGCCAGCCGCTGTCCCAGCGATGCGCGCGCTGGGGGCCGTCGCGGTAGACGTGAGGCCCCTTGAGCAGCTTCTCGAAGCCCTCGTGGTGTTCGCGGAAGGCGTCGAAGCCCATGTGGATGAGCCGCAATTCGTTGTCCAGCCGGCCGAGCAGCTCGGCGGGCCGGTACTTGCGGAAGTTCTCCGCCGTGCCGTAGACCTGGCCCGAGCCGTAGCGGTCGTGGTGGTCCATCATGAGCGGCGCGTCCCACGCGAGGGCGCGCCGGAAGAGCTCGGGATGTCGCAGCAGCAGGCTGAACGCCCCGTGCCCCGACTTGCTGAAGCCCAGCAGGAGGCGGTGGGACGTCGGGTACGCCCCCTCGACGAGCGGCAGGACGTCCTTCAGGAAGTACGCCTCCTGCGCGATCGCCGGATCGGTCGGATGGTCCGCGTACCAGGGCAGCCGCGAGAAGGTCGGCGCGACGCAGATCACGCCGTGCTTGTCGTGGAGGCCCAGCCGCTTGGCCTCGAGGAGGCCGTCGCCGTACTTCGACTCCCGCCCCGCCTCGACGGGAAGGACGTAGACGACCGGCGCGCGCCCCTCGAGCTTGGCGGGGAGCAGCACCCGGACGACGGTCGCGCCGGCCTGCCGCGGCGACGCGAGGGCATGGACGCGGAAGCCGTCGGCGTCGACGGCCTGCAGGGCGAGAAGGAGGAGCATGGCGGGAGCATTTTACTGGCGGGGGGCGTTTCGCGCGACTACGCTGCGCGGATGAATAACGCGATCCTCACGGCCGGCATCGTGGCGGGAGGCTTCCTGCTGGCGATGCAGCCGCCGATCAACGCGGCCCTGCGGAACCGCGTGGGCGTCTTCGAGTCGGCCCTGATCTCCTTCCTGGTCGGCACGGTCGTGCTGGCCGCCCTCGTGGCCGTCAAGCGGGAGGGCAACCTGCTCGCGGTCCGCGGCACTCCGGCGTGGATGCTGACGGGCGGCCTGATCGGCGCGATCTTCGTGACCCTCACGCTGCTCGCGGCGCCGAAGCTCGGGGTGACCGCCCTGGTGGTCGCGACCCTCGCGGGCCAGGTGACCGCGGGGCTGCTCATCGACACCTTCGGCTGGTTCGGCATCGAGCCCAAGCCCCTCGAGCCCCGCCGCCTCGTCGGCCTCGCGCTGGTCGGCGTGGCCGTGTACCTGATGAACTCGAAGAAGTAGAGCCCCCGTTAGAGAAACGGCTCCGGGCCTTTGGGGGCCTGGGGCGCTTCGGCCTTCGGGGCGGGCGGGGTGAGGATCTTGGTCTCGTCCTTGCGGCGCGCCCCTTCCATGAGCATGGTCATCGTCGGCGTGCCGATCGTGACCTTCGTCGGCAGCCGGCCGGACTCGAAAGCGAACGTCGCGTCGTCCCAGTCGAGCAGCCGGTAGAAGGCGTCCTCGCCCTCCAGGTTCTCCACCCAGGCGTGGCGCACCTCGCCGCGCTCCATCGCCATGCCCGCGTCCTTGCCCTTCTTCCCGAGCTTCAGCGTGCCCGTCTTCTGCGTCATCGACAGCACCTGCACGATGTCGACGATCGGGAAGTCCGCCAGCGTGCCGGTCAGCGGCGCGGTATCGGGCGAGGCCGGCGCCGCCGGCGCGCTGAGCAGGCCGCGCAGGTAGTGCCCGAGCCGCGGATGCCGGCGCAGGCCTTCGCCCAGCGCCAGGCGGTCGAAGAGCAGGCCCTGGGCCGCGGTCCGGGCGGTGGAAGTCGCCGCCGCCGGCTCGCCGGACATGAACGCGCGCGCTTCGACGCAGTCGCCCTCGCGGACCTTGCCGTGGCCCTCGATCTCCACCTCTCCCGAGACGAGGATGTGGAGGGCTTCGACGGCCTGCCCGGCGGTCAGGACGGCCTTTCCGGGCGGCCAGGTCTTGCGCGCGCCGGTCCTCATCAGGAACTGGGTGATCCCTTCGGGCAGCTGGCGCAGGAAGGGCTGCTCTTTTTCCGCCCGGGAGGCCGCGACCATGTCGCGCAGGAGGATCGAGGTCTCGTCGGACTTTTTGGCGTCGATCTGCCCTTTCACGGCCCGGATCTTCTCGAGCAGCACGGCGCTGCTGAACGGCTTGATGACGTAGTCCTTGGCGCCCAGGCGGAGCGCCTCGGTGACCTTGTCGCGGGACGACTGGCTGGTCACCATGATGACCGGGATTTCGCGGAAGGGCGCGACCACGCGCAGCTGCTTCAGGAACGTCACCCCGTCCATGCGCGGCATGTCCCAGTCGGCCAGCACGAGGTCGATCTCGAGCTTCTCGTTGCGCAGGAGCTCGAGGCCCTCCTCGCCGTCCGCGGCCTCCAGGATCTCCAGCGTCTCCAGCCCCATGCTCTGGAGGGTCGAGCGGACGATCATCCGCGTGGCCCGCGAGTCGTCCACCAGAAGTATTCTCATGCGCCGACGATCCTCACGTCGAAGGACTCTCCCTCGCAGGCGAACGCGGTCCGGCAGAGGTCGACGCCGCCCACGCCCTCCTCCGCGCGCGGCAGCGCCAGCCCGGTCGCCCCCGGCAGGAACATCCGCAGGTTGCCGGCCGTCATGTTCGCCAGCTCGCCCACCGCGTCCCGGACGTCCGCGTCCGTCACCCGCTCGATCGGCGTCCGGAACATCGCCGCCGCGGCGCGCCGGGCGAGGCCGGGCGCGCAGCGCAGCGTGACCCGGCCGCGGAAGTCGCCCGTGAAGTTCACGGTGGCCGCGACGACCGGCGCCGCCGGCCCCGCGTCCTTCCGCGGCCCCAGCGCCAGGCCCAGGGTGAGCGACCAGATGGCGCGGACGACATCCTCCACGTCCGCCTCGCCCAGCTTCACGCGGCTTCTCCACCGCGTCTCGCGCGGGCGGTAGCAGGTGACGGGGCCGATCGCGACGAGGTCGAAGCCGTCGTCGACGCCCAGCGTGGTCTCCGACGTCCCCAGGAGCAGGACGCCGTCGGGCTTGAGCCGCGCGCGGACGCGCTCGAGGACCCCGCGGCGGTGCTCGAGGGGCAGGTAGATGAGGACGTTGCGGAGGAGGATGACGTCGCAGGAGGGGACGTCGAGGTCGCCGATGAGATTGATCTCACGAAACTCCACCATGCTGCGGATCGCGTCGCTGAGGCGCCAGTCGGGGCCGACCTTAGAGAAGTGCCGGACCAGGTACGCGGCCGGCAGGCCCCGATTGACCTCCAGCTGAGAGTATCGCGCGTCCCGCGCGCGCGCCAGCGCGTCCCGTGAAAAATCGCTGGCGATCACCCAGAGCCGCGGGGCCAGGTCGGGGAGGCTCTCGCGGACGGCGAGGGCGACGCTGTAGGGCTCCTGGCCGCTGGAGCAGGCGGCGGACCAGACGACCACCGGCTCGCCGGGGGCCGCGCGGCGCAGGGCGGCGGGCAGGATGGCCGTGCGCAGCGCCTCAAACGGCGACAGGTCGCGGAAGAAGAACGTTTCGTTGTTGAGCAGGGCCTCCACCACCCGCCGCTCGAGGCCGTTCGGCGAGCCGGAGCGCAGGAGGCGCAGGATCTCGGCGGGCCCGGCCAGCCCTTCCTTGCGCGCGACCCCGCCGAGCCGCAGCTCCGCGATCGTCGTCCCCTCCGGATCCAGGGTCACGCCGGTGCGCGTCGAGACGAGGCGGCCCAGGAGCTGCATGTCCAGGGGAGTGAGGCTCATCGACGACCGCCTTCCACCCGTCCCACCCGCAGCGCGATCTCGGCGGCGAGGCCCGCGGGCGGCAGCATGTGGTCGGCGAGGCCGGCTTCGACGAGCGCGCCCGGCATGCCCCAGACGGTCGAGCTTTTCGGGTCCTGGACGAGCAGCCGGCCGCCCGCTTCGCGGATCGCGCGCGCGCCCTTGAGGCCGTCCTGCCCCATCCCGGTCAGCACGATCCCGAGGACGCCGGCGCCCCAGGCCGCGGCGGCCGTGCGGAAGAGCACGTCGGCCGACGGCCGGCACGAGTTCTCCGGCGGGCCCTGGGTGACGCGGAGGCGCGGGCCCCCTTCGAGGTGGAAGTCGCCGGGCGCGATCCAGGCTTCGCCCGCCTGCGCGGCGGCGTTGTCCGCGGCCTCGCGGATGACGAGCCCGCCGCGGCCGTCGAGCCGCTCCGCGAGCGCCCGGGTGAAGAGAGGCGGCATGTGCTGGACGACGAGGATGGGGACGCGGAGCGGCGCGGGCAGCGCGCCGAACAGCTCGGAGAGGGCGTTGGGGCCGCCCGTGGAGGCGGCGACGACCACCGCGCGGACGGGAGCGGCGGGGCCCCGCGGCAGCGGACCGTCGGCGGCCGGGACCCGGCCGCGCCAGGCGGACGAGGAGATGGGGCGCATGCGGCGCCCGAAGTGCTTGACCTTGGGCACGAGGTCGAGGCGCAGCCGTTCCATGGCGTCGACGCCCGACGCGGACGGCTTGGTCACGTAGTCGGTGGCGCCGTGGTAGAGGCAGTCGAGCGTGAGCGACGCGCCCTGGGTGGTGAGCGAGCTGAGCATGATGATCGGGAGGGAGGCGCGCTCGCTTCGCACCGCCCGGAGGGTGCCCAGGCCGTCGAGGACGGGCATGTCGACGTCCAGGGTGACGACGTCGGGCCGGAGCTGGTCGATTTTCTGCAGGGCGATCTGGCCGTTGGCGGCGGTGCCGACGACCTCGAGCTCCGGATCGGCCGCGAGCAGCTCCGACACGAGGTGGCGGACCACGGCGGAGTCGTCGACGACCAGGACCCGGATGCGGTCGCTCACGGCGCGCGGAGCCCCAGGAGGGCGAGCTTGTCCCGGACGTGGTCGGCGGTGAACGGCTTCATGAGGTATTCCTGCGCGCCGGCGTCGAGGGCCTCGCGGACGCGGGCGGGGTCGACCTCGGTGGTGATCATCAGCACGCGCACGGCGTTCCACGCCGGCTCGGCGCGGACGGCCCGGGCGATGTCGGCGCCCGACATGCCGGGGAGGTGGTAGTCGAGGACCACCAGATCGGCCGGAGCGGCGCGGAGGGCGGCGAGGGCGGCCTCTCCGTCGCCCGCCTCGGCGGTCTCGAAGCCGAGCTCCCGCAGGATGTCCGCGATGATCGCGCGCATCGCGCGGGAATCGTCGACGACCAGAGCTCTCATACGTTCACCACCGAGACACCGAGGACACCGAGACGACCTTTGGGGGATCCCCCCGCGCCCCCCCCCGGGGGGGGAGGGGGGGACCCCCACACACCGTTCTCGGTGTTCTCGGTGTCTCGGTGGTGCACGTCGTCGTTCCTCAGAACTTGTACTGCGAGACGAGTTTCTGGAGCTCCGCGGCCATGATGGCGAGGCCCTCGGCGGAGCGGCGGGTGTCGACGGCGCCGGCGGAGGTGCCCTGGGCGGTCTTGGCGACGCCGACGATGTTGCGGGCGATCTCGGCGCTGCCCTTGGCGGCGTCGGCCATGCTGCGGCCGATCTCGCCGGTGGTGGCGGTCTGCTCCTCGACGGCGCTGGCGATGGTCGACTGGATGTCGTTGATCTGCTTGATGATGGCGGAGATCTGGCGGATGGAGTCGACGGCGCCCTTGGTGTCGCGCTGGATGGCGTCGACGCGCGTGGAGATGTCGTCGGTGGCCTTGGCGGTCTCGCGGGCGAGCTCCTTGACCTCGTTGGCGACGACGGCGAAGCCGCGGCCGGCCTCGCCGGCGCGGGCGGCCTCGATGGTGGCGTTGAGGGCGAGGAGGTTGGTCTGCTCGGCGATGGTGGTGATGAGCTTGACGACCTTGCCGATCTCGGCGCTGGAATCGCCGAGCTTGGCGACGGTGGCGTTGGTGTCCTCGGCGACGCGGACGGCCTGGGTGGCGACGCGGGCGGCGTCGGAGGCGTTCTTGGCGATCTCGCGTATGGAGGAGCCCATCTCCTCGGCGCCGGTGGCGACGGTCTGGACGTTGCGGCTGACCTGCTCGGAGGCGGCGGAGACGATATTGGCCTGCGCGGAGGTCTCCTCCGCGTTGGAGCTCATCTGCTGGCTGACGTCGCGGAGCTGGCGGGCGGCGGCGCCGAGCGACTCGGCGTTCTGGGTGACGGACTGGATGGTCAGGCGGGTGACGCCCAGGGCCTGCCCGAGGGCGGAGGAGGCGCGGCCGACCTCGTCGCGCGCGCCGGTCTCGAGGTTGACGGCCGAGAGGTCGCAGGCGGCCGCGCGTTCGGCGACGGCGGTGACGAGGGCGAGCGGCGAGGTGATCTGGGCGAGGAGGGCCATCCCGAGGCCGGCGAAAAGGGCGACGACGACGAGGCCGATGAGCATCAGGTCGATCGTCACGTTGGAGACCATCGCCGCCGCCTTCTTCTCTTCGTCGGAGAACCATCGCGTGGCGAGCTTTTCGACGATGAGGATCTGCTCGCGGTGCGAATCGTAGGCCGCGCGCAGCTCGCCCCCGGCCAGCGCGGCCGCCGCGGCGCGGTCGCCCTTCTCGCTGGCGGGCAGGAAGCGCTCATTGACGCCCTTGAAGAACTCCCGGGCGGGCTCCGCCGACTTCTCGAGGAGCACGGTCCGGAGCTCGAGGTCCTTGGGCAGCTTGTCGGTCCAGATCTTGTGCTGCCTCTTGTACTGCTCCTGGAGCTCCTCCAGCCGCTTCTGGAGCTTCTTGCGGCGGTCGACGTCCTTCTCTTCCACCAGCTGCATGACGATGAGGTACGACTCCACGACGTACATCGGCGGCGGCAGGATGTCGGAGATCACGTCCTTCGCGTCGACGATGTT
The DNA here is from genome assembly GCA_036383955.1 of Planctomycetota bacterium. Lineage (GTDB taxonomy): Bacteria > Planctomycetota > MHYJ01 > MHYJ01 > JACPRB01 > JACQFK01. The sequence continues at coordinate 70,124 of DASVNH010000238.1, forward strand.
CTTGTAGTAGGAGCCGTGGACGCCGGCCGCGTTCACGGTGGAATGGGCGTAGAGGGCGAAGACGCCGAAGCCCGCGACCGCGATCCCGAGCAGGACGAGCAGCTTGGCGCGTACGGACAAGTTGCGCAGGGCTTGCGTCATTCGGCGGGCTCCTCGTGGGTTTGGATCGCGGGGGCGGGCGCCAAAAGGCGGTCCACGTCCAGCGCCAGCAGCAGGCGGTCTTTGAGCTTGAACGCGCCCGGGATCAGCTCCCGGACCGCGCCTTTGAGCGTGTCCGGCGGGCGCTCGAACGAGCCGGGGTCGGGATCGATCACCTGCCCGATCTCGTCCACCAGCAGGCTTACCGGCCCTTCGTCCGTCCGGATCACGACCATCATCGTCGGCGCGCCCGGCGCGCGCGGCGGCAGCGACAGCCGCGTCCGCAGGTCCAGCGCCGGCACCACGTGGCCCCGCAGGTTCAGGAGGCCGGCGACGTCCGGCGGCGCCATCGGCACCCGCGTCAGCGGCATCGACGTCAGCACCTCCTGCACGCGGAGGACGTCGATGCCGAACAGATGCCCCGCGAGGGTGAACGAGCAGTACTGCCGGGCGGCGCTCATCGGCGGGCCTCCCCGGGGAGGTCGAACCCCGCGAGGAGCTCGTCGAGGTCGACGACCTCCGTCACCTTTTCCCGGATCACCGCGCAGCACTTGATGCCCTTGCGGCTCGGCGGGCGCGGCGCCGCGAGGTCCTCCTCCACGATGTCGAGGATGCGGTGCACCACGAGGCCCACGGGGCGGCCCTGGCGCTCGTGCACCACCACCTGCAGGCGGCTCTCGTCGCGCTCGCCGGCCGGGTCCGGAGGCCGCGGCCGCGTGCGCCGCTCCGGCAGCGCCATCTCCAGCGGGATCAGGGGAAGGATCTGCCCGCGGTACTGCACCATCTCCTGGCCGCCGGCGCGTTCGACATCCTTCGCGCCGAACTCCTCGAGGCGGGTGACGCGGCCGAGCGGCAGGGCCATGCGGCCGCCGTCGCGGTTCCCGATGAGCAGCAGCACGTTCTTCGGCGTCAACGGCGCGGCGGCGGGGGCGGGGCGCGAGGCGCTGAGGAGGTCGTGGCTCTCGTCGGTGATCCCGCCGCGCTCGGCGAGGGCGGCGACGTCCAGGATGAGGGCGACGCGGCCGTCGCCCAGGATGGTCGCGCCCTGATAGAGGCCCAACTCCTTGAGGCGGGCGCCGACCGGCTTGACGACGATTTCCTGGGTGTCGAGGACGGCGTCGACGACGAGCCCGAAGGGGCGGCCCTGCGCGTGGAGGACCAGGATGTGGACCACGCCCTCCCGCGGCGCGGCGAGCGCGAGGCCGAGGAGGGCGTCGAGCTTCACGAGGGGCAGGAGCTGGCCGCGGAGGCGGGTGACGAGGGCGTCGTGGACGCGCTCGATGCCCTCGCGCGCGGCGGCGCCGTCGAGGCGCACGAGCTCGCGGACGGAGGGGCGGGGGATGGCGAAGCGCTCGCCGCCCGCGGTGGCGATGAGCGCGGGGATGATGGCGAGGGTGAGCGGCATGCGGAGGAAGAACGTGGTGCCTTCGCCGCGACGGCTCCGCACTTCGATGGTGCCGCCGACTTTCTCGATGTTCGCGCGGACGATGTCCATGCCGACGCCGCGTCCGGACAGGTGGGTGACCTTGTCGGACGTCGACACGCCGCGGAGGAAGATGAGCTGGAGGGCCTCGCGGTCGTTCATGCGCGCGGCCGCCTCGGGGGTGATGAGCCGCGCCTTGAGCGCCTTCACGCGCAGGAGGTTGGTCTGGATCCCCGCGCCGTCGTCGGAGAGCTGGATGACGACCTGGCCGCCCTCGTGGTAGGCGCGGAGGCGGAGCAGCCCTTCCTCGGACTTCTGCCGCTCGGCCCGGCGGGCGGGCGCCTCGATCCCGTGGTCGACCGCGTTGCGCAGGAGATGGACGAGCGGATCCCCGATCGCCTCGATGATGCCGCGGTCGAGCTCGGTCTCCAGGCCCTCCATCTCCAGGCGGACCTTCTTGCCGCACGCGTTCGCCACGTCCCGCGCCACCCGCGGCAGATGGTCCCAGACGACGCTGACGGGCTGCATGCGGGCCTTCATGACCCCTTCCTGCAGCTCGCCCGTGATGTGGCTCAACCGCTGCGCCGCGCTCGAGATCGCGTCGTCCGCCCGCGCGCTCTGCTGGATCTGGTTCCGCGCGAGCACCAGCTCGCCCACCAGGTTCATGAGCTTGTCGAGGAGCCCGACGTCCACCCGCACCTTGCCGGCGGAGCGCGCCTGGCTCTCGGTCTCGCGGGACCCCCCTCCCGCGGCGGCGGCGGGCGCCGCCGAGGGCGCCGTCTTCCGCGCGTCCAGGTGCCGGCCCAGGACGTCGATCAGCCCCTGGAAGTCCGCCTCCGCCTCGCGGCCGTCCCGCGCGACGGGGATCAGGGCCTTGCGGACGGCGTCGACGACCGACAGGAGAGTCTCGACGACGGCCGCGTTCGGGGCCATCTTGCCCTCGCGGATCGCGACCAGGAGCGTCTCGGCCGCGTGGGAGAGGCCTTCGAGGCGCGCGAAGCCGAGGAAGCCGCTCGTGCCCTTGAGGCAGTGGAAGGCGCGGAAGACGCCCGCGATCGGCTCGCGGTTGTCCGGGTTCTTCTCCAGCACGATCAGCGTGTTCTCCACGCGGTCGAGGTTCTCGTGGGTCTCCGCGAGGAAGACGCGGACGATCTCGTCGCGCGGCGTCATGCGCCGTCCTTCTCGGGCTCGACGGGATCCTCGCGCACGCCGAGCAGCGACAGCACCTTGTAGCGGATGACGGCCGGGCTCGAGGGCTTGACGAGGTACATGTCGGCGCCGGCGTCGTAGGCCTTCATGACGTCCGCCGGCCGCATCTCGGTGGTCATCATCAGGACGGGGATCGCGCGCAGCTTCGGATCCGCCCGCAGCGCGCGGATCAGCTCCAGCCCGTCCATCCGCGGCATGTTGAGGTCGGCGATCAGGACGTCCACCTTGTTCGCGCGCAGGACGTCGAGGGCGGCCTGGCCGTCCCCGGCCTCGAGCACCTGAAGGCCGGCGGGCTCGAGGATCCAGCGGACGGAGCTGCGGACCGCGCCGGCGTCGTCGACGATCAGGGCCGTGTGACCCGCCGCCATGGCGGTCATCGGGCGGGGCTCCGGGCCAGGGCCGCGCGGATCTCCGCGGCCAGGTCGGGCGGGGCGTCGGACTCCAGGCGGCCGAGGACGCTGACGAGGATCGCGGCGGTCTCCGCGTCGGCTCCCGGGAGGGCGGCGAGGATGGCGCGGACCGCCGCCGGCGTGCCGACGCGCATCAGGGCGTCGAGCGCCGACAGCCGGATCCACGAGCGGTTCCGGGCGAGGTACTCGGCGAGCTGGGGGACGGCCGCCTCCGCCCGGAGGGCGCCGAGGGCGGCGATGGCGCAGTCGACGACCGTCGGATCGGCGTCGGCGAGCATCTCCACGAGGCGGTCGACGGCCGCCGGGGCGGAGGTGAAGCAGCCGAGGATGGAGGTCGCGAAGATGCGCATCCGGGGATCGGGGTCGCGCGAGAACTCGTAGACCGGTCCGGGCGTCTCGCCGCCGACGCGCTCGAGGACCCCGCGGGCCGCGTTGCGCACGCGGGGGTTTTCGTTCCGGAGGAGGGGGAGGAGGAGCTGGATCGCGCGGGCGTCGGCGCGTCCCGTCAGGACGCGGGCGAGGCCGCCGGGAAGGGCGGACTCGCCGTCGGCGAAGACGTCGGCCAGCGCGCGCCGGGCCTCGTCGTCGGGAGCTTCGCTCAACAAGCGCAGCGCCTCCGCGTCCGTGTCGGGCGCGGAGGCGGTGAGCCTTCGCAAAGCGCTTCGGATGTCCATGTTGAAGATCGACGCCGTCATGTCGCCCGGTTCCGCCCCAGTTCGTCCCTGCATTCTACCCCACGAATTCTGAGGCGACGCCCATGATTTATATGCCCGGGCTGGGAGTTCACTGAATATTTTCACGTCACACCCTGTCCCGGCGCGCATAGCTGGCCCGAATACGCCCATATGGGGTTCTTCCATGGGGAGTCGGGCCGGAGGGTGATGGGAATGGGCAGACCGTGTCGGGCGATCGTTCTGATCGGCGTTCTGGCGGCGTCCGCGCTGGCGCCGGCGGGCGCGGCGGCCCCGCAGGCCGTCTCGCAGCTGCCGGTCGGGTACTGGAGGCTGGACGAGGCGGGGGGCCCGACGGCCGCCGCCGCGATCGGGACGCTCAACGGGACCTGGAACGGGACGATCACCCCGGTGACGACGCCGCTGCCGCCCCTGACCTACAACAACCAGAACGGCAACGTCTCGCGGGCCGTGAGCTTCGTCGGCGCGCAGCCGGACGACTTCATCGAGATCGCGAACGGCGCGGGCCTGGAGAACCTCCAGGAGGCCTCCTACAGCCTGAGCGCCTGGTTCCGGCCCGCGTCGATCCCCCCGGGAGTCGACGCCGCCTGGAACGCCGCGTACGGCATCCTCCTCAAGGCCGGGTACCACGAAGGGCTCGTCTACGGGAACGGCCAGCACCTGCAGTTCGACCACTGGGCGACGGGCAACGTCTGGGCGGGCACCGGCTCCTGGGCGAACAACGTGACCGCCGCCCTCAACGAGTGGCATCACGCGCTCGCCGTCTGGGACCGCGCCGCCGGCCAGACGCGGATCTACCTCGACGGGGCCCTGCAGGGCACGGGCGCGGCCGCCGCCGACAACCGGGACTACGCGCAGAATCCCTGGCGGATCGGCATCGCCTATCCGGGCGCCGGCGGCAATTACGCCTGGCCCATGGACGGGATGATCGACGACGTCCGCGTCTACAACTTCGCGCTCACCGCGCCGCAGGCCGACATCCTGTGGCGGGGCGTGCCGATGGTCCAGCAGCCGGTCGTCGCGACCGGCGGCGTGCAGCAGGTGACGGTCACGTGGACGGCTCCCGCGGAGCCGCCGGGCTATCCTTACACGTACAACATCTTCCGGTCGATCGACGGCGGCCCCTTCGCCCCGCTGGCCAGCGGCGTGATGGGAACCTCGTACACCGACCCGACGGCGACCACCACCACCGGCGCGGGCCCCACGTACACCTATCAGGTCACGGCGGTCAGCGTGGCCGAGAGCGGGACGCAGACGTCGACCAGCGCCGTGCCCATCCTCCCCATCCCGCGCACCGAAGGCCACGACGAGGGCTTCTTCGACGACAACTGCGCCTGCGGCTCGACGATCCCCGCCTCTTCGGCGGCTTGGGCCTGGCTCGCGTTGCTGGGCTTGCTCGCTCGTAGACGGTAGACAGTAGACGGTAGACGGGGGCGCCCCGTCGTCCCTCCCCCCGGGGGTGG
>DASVNH010000239.1:0-2880 GCA_036383955.1 Planctomycetota bacterium
CATTGGGCAATAGGCATTAGGCATTGGCGGGGCCGTTCCCCCTCGGGGGGACAAGGGGGGACGGGTCTGCTAATGCCAATGGCCCAATGCCTATTGCCTTTTTCAGCAGCCTGCTAGCGCTTCCCTGTCGGCCCGCGCGGGCGGGCGTCGCTTGTTCCTCCGTATGAACATGCTGTCGCTCGCCCTCCTTCTCGCCCAGGAACCCGCCCCGCCCGGACGCGCGAGCGACCCCGAGTTCGGCCTGTCGGCCGGCGCGAAGGTCCGCTGGTCGACCCCCTTCGGCCACGCCGACGGGGACGTCACCTGGGCCTCGGGTCCGGGCGGCGCCGTCGTGGTCGTCGACGACACGGTCGCCTGGTCCGACCTCTTCCACTCCGGCTGGGGCGCGGAGCTCGAGATCGCGGTGCTGATGGGGCGAACCCGGGAATTCCAGGGCGGCATGCGCTACGGCGCTTATCTCGCGCTCGAGATCGACCATTTCGAGGGCGACAGCGTGAGCGGCGACCTCGGGGGCAAGATCCGGCCCGACGACCTTGAGATGTCGACGATCATCGTGGGCGGCAAGGGGCTGCACACCCTGTCGGAGACCGCCGTCGCCGGGGGCCGCTTCGGCATCGGCGCGGTGCACTACTCGTCCGTGGACGCGACGTTTTCGGGTCCGCTGGTCGCGGGGGTCAGAGACGAGTTCATCGAAGACACCTGGACATTCGCGTCGGAGTTCCGGGGGCACGCGGGCGTGAAGCTCGGACCGCTGGCGTTGACGGCCGGCCTGGGTCTGCGCGTCCTGGCTCCCCCGCGGGAGGGCGACCGGCTCGACATGAACTCCGGGGCGTTCTGGACGTTCGACCTGGATCTCGGCGCCGAGCTGGGCTTCTGAAGGCGGGCCGCCGCCCGCGGCGGACGGCGGCCCGGCCGACTTTAGAAGCTCTCCTGGGATCCGCCGGCCTTGCGGCAGTCGGTCGGATCGGACGGACAGACGTAGGTCTTCAGGACGGCGATGATGCCGCCCTTGGTGCCCTTCATCGCCTTCCGGTCCAGCTTGCGGACGCCCTTGGACTTCGTCGTCTTGGCCATCTCATTCTCCTTGTCCGGGACCCCGCGTCCCGACATCCCAAGAGGTAAGCGGCGCGACGCGGGTTTCGGAAAATCGGCCGGGCCCGAAGTTGGCGTCGGAGCCCCGTAACGGGCCGCCCGCGGCTGTTATATAAAGACATCCATGAGCGTCATCGCGCTGCTGCTCCTGCTGGCCGACGAGGACTTCGACAAAGCGGTCCGTCCGTACCTCGACGCCCATTGCGTCCGCTGCCACGGCGGCCAGAAGCAGAAGGGCGAGTTCCGCGTCGACACCCTCCCGCGCGACTTCGCGAGCGCCTCCGCGGCGGGCCGCTGGGGCGACGTCATCGAGCGGATCAGCACGGGGGAGATGCCGCCGAAGGCCGAGCCGAAGCCCAAGACCGACGCGTCGGCGCGCGTCGTGGAGTGGCTGTCCGCCCGCCTCAAAGAGGGCGAGGCGGCCCGGCACGCGAAGCGCGAGCGCGTCACCCTCCACAAGCTCACGCGCGAGGAGTACGCGAACACCGTCTTCGACCTCCTGGGCGTCCGCTACGACGCCGCCGATCCGACGGGGCTCCCGGAGGATCCCAACTGGCACGGCTTCGAGCGGATCGGCACGGTGCTGTCCCTCTCGCCCGCCCACGTGGAGAAGTACTTCGCGGCGGCCGAAAGCGTCCTCGCCGAGGCCTTCCCGGACAAGGCCCCCGAGAAAAAAGTCACGCGCTGGACGCCCTTCGACTGCCGCGGCTGGAACAAGAAGAAGATGGAGGACCTGGGCCTCGCCGACAAGGTCCGCCTCGACGTCTGGCCGGGCATCCCCATCGGCGGCCATCCCGGCGGCGTGAAGCACTTCCTGGCCCCCGTCGCCGGCGAATACCGCGTCCGCGTGAAGCTCAGCGGCCTCAAGCCCGCGAACGGCCGCGCGCCGCGCCTGAGCATCTACGCCGCCGACCTCGACCGCTCCCTGGGCGAGCGGGACGTCGTCGCCCCCGAGGACCGGCCGACGGTCGTCGAATTCACCGCCCACCTGCCCGCCGGCACCCACATGATCCGGATCTCCAACGAGGCGCCCGGCCCGGGGAACAATCTCGACCGCGGCGGACGTCACGGCAGCCGCCCCTTCATCAGCCTCAAGGACGGCCGCGAACCCTGGCAGTGGAAGCTGACCGACGACCAGGGCCTGCCTCTCTGGCCGATCCTGATCGTCGACTGGGTGGAATGGGAAGGGCCGCTCGCCCTCGCGTCTCCGCCCGACCTCGGCCCGGGCTCCGCGCGCGAGATCCTCGAGCGCTTCGCGACGCGGGCCTACCGGCGTCCCGCGCGCCCCGCCGAGCTCGACCGCCTCGTCGCCCTGGTCGAGAGCGAGAAGAAGAAGGGAGAGCCGCCCGCGGCCGCCCTGAAGACCGGCCTCCTGGCGGTCCTCTGCGCCAAGGACTTCTTCTACCTCGTCGAGGGCTCCGCCGACCGGAACGACGCGCGGATCAGCGACGCGGAGCTCGCCTCGCGGCTCTCCTACTTCCTCTGGAGCACGATGCCCGACGTCCCGCTGCTCGAGGCCGTCCGGGACGGCGCGCTGCGGAAGCCCGACGTCCTTCGGGCCCAGGTCGCGCGGATGCTGCGCGACCCGCGGAGCGAGCGCTTCGCCGCCGGCTTCGCGCGGGAGTGGCTGCGCCTCGCCAAGGTCGGCATGTTCCCGCCCGACAAGAAGCTCTATCCCGCCTACGACGACCACCTCCAGAAGAGCATGGCGCGCGAGACGACCGCCGTGTTCCAGGAAGTCCTCTCCAAGAACCTCAGCCTCCGCGAGTTCCTCGACTCCGACTGGAC
>DASVNH010000240.1:0-30444 GCA_036383955.1 Planctomycetota bacterium
CGCGCTGGGCCTCCTGTACTGGCTCTACAACCGGCCGATGGACACGATCATCAAGGAGCTGGAAGCGCAGTTCGCCAAGAAGAGCAATCCGGACAAGCCGATCGCCCAGGCGGCGGTGATGGCCCTGAAGGCGCTGGAGTACCTCAAGTTCAAGGAGAAGGACCGCCCGAACAAGGAGCGCAACAAGAACCTGTTCGCGCTGGGCCTCCTGTACTGGCTCTACAACCGGCCGATGGACACGACCATCAAGGAGCTGGAAGCGCAGTTCGCCAAGAAGAGCAATCCGGACAAGCCGATCGCCCAGGCGGCGGTGATGGCCCTGAAGGCGGGCTTCGCCTACGCGGAAGCCACGGAGCTCTTCCGTTCGCAGTTCGAAGTGCCCGCGGCCCGCTATGAGCCCGGCACCTACCGGAACATCTCGGGCAACCCGGCCATCGCGCTGGGCCTCGTGGCGGCCTCCAAGCAGTCCGGCCTGCCGCTCTTCTACGGCAGCTATCCGATCACGCCGGCCAGCTCGGTGCTGGAGGAGCTGTCGAAGTTCAAATCCTTCGGCGTGAAGACGTTCCAGGCCGAGGACGAGATCGCGGCCGTCTGCGCCTCCATCGGGGCGTCGTACGCCGGCGCCCTCGCGGTGACCGGCACCAGCGGCCCGGGCGTGGCCCTCAAGAGCGAGGCGATCAACCTGGCGGTCATGACGGAGCTGCCGCTGGTGATCGTCGACGTCCAGCGCGGCGGCCCCTCGACGGGCCTGCCGACGAAGACGGAGCAGGCCGACCTCCTCCAGGCGATGTACGGCCGCAACTCGGAGTCGCCGGTGGCGATCGTGGCGCCCTGCACGCCGGCCGACTGCTTCGACATCGCGATCGAGGCCTGCCGGATCGCGATCAAGTACATGTGCCCGGTCTTCCTGCTCACGGACGGCTACCTGGCCAACGGCGCCGAGCCGTGGAAGATCCCGTCGATCGAGAGCCTTCCGAAGATCCCGGTCAAGTTCCGCAAGGATCCGGAGGGTTTCGCGCCCTACCTGAGGAACGAAGTCACGCTGGCGCGCGACTGGGCGATTCCGGGCACGCCGGGCCTCGAGCACCGCATCGGCGGCATCGAGAAGAGCCACATCCAGGGCAACGTCAACTACGACCCGGAGAACCACGACTACATGTGCCGCATCCGCGCCGCGAAGATCGCGCGGATCGCGCAGGACATCCCGGACCTGCAGGTGCACGGGCCCGACGACGCGACGACGCTCGTCCTGGGCTGGGGCTCCACCTACGGCGCGATCCGCTCGGCCGTGGAGGACTGCCAGAAGCGCGGCAAGAAGGTCGCCCGCGCGCACCTGCGCCACATGAACCCGTTCCCGGCCAACCTCGGCAAGGTCCTGGCCAAGTACAAGAAGGTCCTCATCCCGGAAATGAACCTGGGACAGCTGCTGTTCCTGGTCCGGGCCAAGTTCCTGGTCGACGCCAAGGGCGTCAACAAGGTCCAGGGCAAGCCGTTCCTCGTGTCCGAACTGATCGACGTGATCGAGAAGGAGCTCAAGTAGCCATGTCCGCTCCCAGCCAGCCCCAGACCACGCCCGTGGAGTTCCGCAAGTACACCAAGACCGACTTCCAGACGGACCAGGAAGTCCGCTGGTGCCCCGGCTGCGGCGACTACGCCATCCTGGCCGTCGCGCAGCAGGTCTTCGCCCAGCTCGGCTTCCCGAAAGAGAAGATGGTCATGGTTTCGGGCATCGGCTGCTCGAGCCGGTTCCCGTACTACGTCAACTCCTACGGGTTCCACACGATCCACGGCCGCGCGCCCGCCCTCGCGACCGGCGTCAAGCTCGCCAATCCCGAGCTGCAGGTCTGGGTCGTGACCGGCGACGGCGACGCCCTGTCGATCGGCGGCAACCACCTGATCCACGCGCTGCGCCGCAACGTCGACCTCAAGATCCTCCTGTTCAACAACCGCATCTACGGCCTGACGAAGGGGCAGTATTCCCCGACGTCCGAAATCGGCAAGAAGGTGAAGTCGGCGCCCTACGGCAGCATCGACCAGCCGATCAACCCGATCTCGCTGGCGCTGGCTTCCGAGGCCACGTTCATCGCGCGCTCGGTGGACGTCTACGCCAAGCACCTCATGGAGATCCTGAAGAAGGTCGCCGCCCACAAGGGCTCGGCGTTCGTGGAGATCTACCAGAACTGCAACATCTTCAACGACAAGGCCTTCGACAGCTTCACCGAGCGCGAGGTTCGCGACGACGCGAACATCATGCTGGAGCACGGCAAGCCGATCACGTTCGCGAAGGGCACGAAGGGCGTGCGCCTGAACGGGCTGAAGCCGGAGGTCGTCACGCTCGGCCAGAACGGGATCACGGAGAAGGACCTGATCGTCCACGACGAGCACAACCCGTCGCTGGCCTATCTCCTCTCGCGCCTCAACCACCCGAACTTCCCGGAGCCCATCGGCGTCTTCCGCAACGACAAGCTGCCGACGCTGGACGAGCGCTACGAGGCCCAGATCGCCGACGTGAAGAAAAAGGAAGGCGAGGGCGACCTCAAGAAGCTGCTCTTCGCCGGCGACATGTGGGACGTCAAGTAGCGAAGAACCAAAGACCAAAGACCAAGGGCCGGCGGAAACGCCGGCCCTTTTTTTTATTGCCGGTGGATCGCGGGGCCGTAGGCGACCAGGCTCAGAAGCGCCATGCGGCCGTGACGCGTCGCGTTTCCCCGCCCCAACCCGGCTGGGCCCGGCCGTCACTTCCTGGACCTAGACCTGGACCTGTCTCCTGGACCGGGCAGGTCGGCTCCGGTCGTCGCGTTCCCCCGCCCCAACCCGGCTGGGCCCGGCCGTCACTTCCTGGACCTGGACCTGTCTCCTGCACCCGTCCTTGACCTTGACCTTGACCTGGACCTGTCGGGTCCTATAATCGACCTCCCCATGGCTTCCAAAGCAGTCGCCGCCGAGCCCCAGATCCGCGAGTACGTGGCGGACATCCTCCGCGCGCTGGGGGAGGATCCGGCCCGCCAGGGCCTCGAAAAGACGCCCCTGCGGGTCGAGAAGGCGCTCCAGTACGCCACGAAAGGCTACACGGAGGATCCCGCCGAGATCATCCGCTCCGCCGTCTTCGACGAGGCCGACTACGACGAAATGGTCATCGTCAAGGACATCGATTTCTACTCCCTCTGCGAGCATCACCTGCTGCCGTTCTACGGCAAGGCCCACATCGCCTACCTGCCCAACAAGAAGATCGTCGGCCTCTCCAAGATCCCCCGCGTCGTCGAGTGCTTCGCCCGGCGCCTCCAGGTCCAGGAGCGCCTGACCACCCAGATCGCGAAGCTCATCGAGGAGGCCCTCAAGCCCAAGGGCGTGGCGGTGGTCATCGAGGCCAACCATCTCTGCGTGATGATGCGGGGCGTCGAGAAGCAGAACGCGCACATGGTCACCAGCTCCATGCGCGGCCGCTTCCGCAGCGACCCCAAGACCCGCGAGGAGTTCCTGGACCTGATCCACCGATCGAGACCCGTGTAGCGCGGGGAATGGCCCGAGCCCCCCGCGCGTTAAACGACGATTGAAAGAAATAGGAGGAAGGACATGGCGACTCTGGTAGGCAAGCCGGCTCCGAAGTACAAGGCGCAGGCCGTCGTGAACGGCGCGATCAAGGAAGTGTCCCTCGACGACAACAAGGGCAAGTGGACCCTGCTGTTCTTCTATCCGCTCGACTTCACGTTCGTCTGCCCGACCGAGATCATCGGGTACGGCGACAAGCTCGCCGAGTTCCAGAAGCGCGGCGTGGAAGTCGTCGGCTGCTCGATCGACAGCCAGTACTCGCACAAGGCCTGGGTCGAGACGCCCCGCAACAAGGGCGGCATCGCCGGCGTCACCTTCCCGATCCTGGCGGACGTCACCAAGTCCATCTCCCGCGACTACGGCGTCCTCGACGAGGCGAAGGGCATCGCCCTCCGCGGCACGTTCCTCATCAATCCCGAGGGCAACGTCGTCCACGAGACGGTGAACTTCTTCAACGTCGGCCGCAGCATCGACGAGGCCGTCCGCCTCGTCGACGCCTTCCAGTTCGCCGCCAAGTCCGGCGAGGTCTGCCCGGCCAACTGGAACTCCGGCAAGGACACGATCAACCCGAAGGAAGCCTCCAAGTACTTCGAGAAGGTCAAGTAACCCCGCTTTTCAACCGACGGCCCCGGAGGACCTCCTCCGGGGCCGTCGCTCTTTATGGGCCTGAAAGTCGACCTCCACAGCCACACCACCGCCTCCGACGGCGCCACGCCGCCGCGCGAGCTCGTGCGCCTGGCGAAGACGGCGGGCGTCGACGTCCTCGGCGTCACCGACCACGACAGCGTCGACGCGGTGGGGGAGTGCCTGGAGGAGGCGAAGGCCGTCGGGATCCGCGTCCTGCCCGGGATCGAGATGTCCTCGCGCTTCGAGGGCCGCGACGTCCACGTGCTGGGCCTCGGGATCGACTGGCGGGCGCCGTCGCTCCTCGCGGTGCTCGACGGCATCAAGGCCAGGCGGCGGGAGCGGGTGGAGCGGATCTGCGCGGCGCTGCGCGGGCTGGGCGTGCCGCTGGCGGCGGAGGAGGTCTTCGCCGAGTCGAAGGGCAAATCGGTGGGCCGGAAGCACGTGGCCCGGGCCGTCGTGAAGAAGGGCCTGGCCGCCACGGACGGGGAGGTCTTCGACCGCTGGCTGGGGAAGATCGACCTCCCGGTGCACGAGCTGCCTCCCCAGGAGGCGGCGACGCTGATCCGGGCGCACGGCGGGATCGCGGTCCTGGCGCACCCGGGTTTCTTCGACGACGACGCCCTGGTCGAGAGGATCCTGGACGCGGCGCCGTCGATCCGGGGCATCGAGGTCTGGCACCGCTACGATTCGCCCCGGAAGCACCTGCGGTACCTGGACGCGGCGCGGCGGCGGAACCTGCGGACGACGGGAGGATCGGACTTTCACGGCGACGTCCATCCTCACAACGCGGGGCTCGGCGCCTATCTCACGCCGCCGGACAGCTGGAAAAACTTGGAAAACGGCGTCGTGACGCAGTAAACTCCCCACACACACATCGACATCTATAAAAAATGGCCGGCGAAGAAGCCCTAGACCCCCTAATCGGCGCGCGCGTGGGGCCCTGCCGGATTGAACAACGGCTGGCCGCCGGCGGCATGGGCGTCGTATACCGAGCCCTGCACGTCCAGATGGGCCACGACGTGGCCGTCAAGATCCTGGCTCCCTCCCTCGCGCAAGACCAGGAATACGTCACCCGTTTCTTCCGGGAAGCGGGCGCGGCGGGTCAGATCGACCATCCCAACGTCGTCCGGGTCATCGACGTCGGCAAGTTCGACGACCGCTACTACCTGGTCATGGAATTCGTCCCCGGCGACACCCTCGACGCCGTCCTGGAGCGCGAGCGGAAGCTCCCGCTGGACCGCGCGACCCGGGTGATCCGGGAGATCGCCGCGGGCCTGGCGGCGGCGCATCGCTCCGGGATCGTGCACCGGGACGTCAAGCCGGGCAACATCCTCATGGCGCCGGACGGCAAGCCGCACCTGACCGACTTCGGCCTGGCCCGGCACGCGGAGACGCGGAAGGGCCTGACGATCGAAGGGACCTTCCTGGGCACGCCGGAATACGCGTCGCCGGAGCAGGTGGAAGGGAAGAAGGTCGACCACCGCACGGACCTCTACTCGCTCGGCTGCACGTATTACCAGCTCCTCTCGGGCACCCTGCCGTTCCTGGGGGAGTCGCCCATGGAGATCGCGATCAAGCGGGCCAAGGAGGATCCCCGGCCGCTGGAAAACGCGTCGCCGGGCATGGATCCCCGCGCCTGCACGATCGTCAACCGGCTGATCGAGCGCGAGCCGGGGAAGCGCTACGCCAGCTGCACCGACCTCATCCGCGACCTCGACAAGATCCTGTCCGGCGAGAAGCCGACGACGGTGAAGTCGGAGTCGACCAAGGTGAAGAGCGCGGCCTCGATGGCCGCCTCGCGCCGGCGCGTCCGCGCGTTCCTGCACTGGGACCTGCTCTGCACGTCGCTCCTCATCGCCTTCCTCGCGGGAGGCCTCGCCGCCCGCGGCGGGGCGTTCATCGAGACGGTGCTGGCCGGCGACGCCGACCTCGGCCTGCGCCTCCTGCTCGCCGGGATCGCGGCGATCGGCGCGGGCGGCGCGATCTTCCTCTACACGCGCGAGCTGCGCTCCAAAGGGCGGATCGCCGGGGTCGTCGGCGTGGTCGCCGTCATGTTCCTGGGCGCGGTGGCGACGGGAACCCTCATCGACCGCTCCGAAGGCGCCGGCGCCCTCGCCACCATGGCGGGGACCCTCCGCGCCCTCCTCGAGCACGCGACGGAGCCCGTCAACCGCGTCGCCGGCGGGCTTCTGCTGCTGTTCGGGGCCGCCATGGTCGGCTTCGAGCGGCAGCCCGGCTCCGGCCGCGTGCTCGCCTGCCGGATCCTCGCCGCGGGCGCCTTCCTCCTCTGGTTCGCGTTCGGCCTCGGCTCCACGTCCGTCCTCGCTCCCTTCCGGAGCCTGACCTCCCAGGCCGAGCTGGGCGTCCCGCTCGCCACGGCCTCGCTCCTCGCCGCCGGCTTCGGCGCGCTCCTCCTCGGCGGCTTCGGCTTCGAGGCCCTCTCGCGGACCTTCGGGCTCGTCCTCTGCCTCGGCGCCTGCGCCGGCTTCTTCGCCTTCGCCGTGCTCATGCCCCAGGCCGCGCGCCCGGAAGGCTGGCTCACCCTGCTCGGGGAGCCGTTCCACGACCTCGGCCGCGGCTTCGTCCGCTCCGGCGGTCCGCTGGCCGTCGTCGCCGCCCTCGGCTTCGTCGAGCGCTGGATCGTCGTCGACGGCCTCCGCCAGCAGGAACGGGTGGTGCGGCGCCGATGAACGACGACCGGAATCAGGAAGATCCCCTGGTCGGGATGACCCTCGGGGGATGCAAGATCGAAGGCGTCCTCGGCCGCGGCGGCATGGGGAGCGTGTATCGCGCGCGTCATCTCGCGCTCGACAAGCCCGTCGCCCTCAAGCTCCTGGCGCCGCACCTCTGCGCCGAGAAGGAGGCCGTCCAGCGCTTCGTGCAGGAGGCGCGCGCGGCCGCCAAAATCGAGCACCCGAACGTCGTCCAGGTGCTGAACGTGGCGGAGGAATCCGACCAGCACTTCATCATCATGCAGTTCGTCGAGGGCCAGAGCCTCGAGGAGCTGCTGGCGAAGAAGGGCCGGCTCGGGCTCAAGGCGGCCACCCGCATCGCCCGGGACGTCACCTGCGGCCTAGAGGCCCTGCACGGCGCGGGCGTGATCCATCGCGACATCAAGCCCGCGAACATCCTGATCTCCAAGGACACGACGGTCAAGATCACCGACTTCGGCCTCGCGCGGAACATGCGCCAGCAGGCGGGGCTGACCGTCCAGGGCGTCTTCATGGGAACGCCCGAGTTCGTGTCGCCGGAGCAGGTCACGGGCGGCCAGGTCGACCACCGGACCGATCTCTACGCGCTCGGCGTGACGTACTTCTTCATGCTCTCGGGCACCCTGCCGTTCAAGGGCGAGAGCGCCGTCGAGACCGCCTCGCTCCACCTGAAGCAGGAGGCCCCGTCGCTCGAGACGCGGGTGGCGGACGTCGATCCCCGCGCCGCCGCCATCGTGAAGAAGCTGATGGAGAAGGATCCGGCCAAACGCTTCCAGGAGACGCGGCTGCTGCGCACGGAGTTCGACGAGATCATCGCCGAGACCCAGAC
The DNA here is from genome assembly GCA_036383955.1 of Planctomycetota bacterium. Taxonomy (GTDB): domain Bacteria; phylum Planctomycetota; class MHYJ01; order MHYJ01; family JACPRB01; genus JACQFK01. Next base: position 7,717 of record DASVNH010000240.1, read on the forward strand.
CGCCACGATCCATCCGCCCGCGCCGTTGCCGGCGCCCCCGGCGCCCCCCGCGCCTCCCGCGCCTCCGGCGGCTCCGGAGGCGGTGGTCATCCCCAGCAAAGGCCGCGCGCGCGGACCCGCGCCCGCGCCGGCGGCGGAAAAAGTCGAAGACGAGACGCCCCTCATCTCCTCGGGGCCCAAGCGCCGGCTGATGGCCGATTACGGGGAAGTGAAGCCGCGCGAGTTCGTGGTGCCCCCGCCCCCCAAGCCCCCTCCCAAGAGAAAAGAGGAGGACGAGGGCATCCCGGTGAAGAAGATCGAGGCGCCGCTGCCCTCGCTCGCGGAGCTGGCCAAGCCGAAGCTCCACCTGGCGCCGCCGCCGGCCCCGCCCGCGCCGAAGCCCGTCATCACGAAAACCCCGAAGACCGTGATCCGCAAGCGCGCCGCCCGGGCCAGCCGGAACGTCGTCTTCTGGGGGCTCGTCGTCGCGGCCTGGGCCCTCTTCTTCATGACCGGCTGCCTCGGGGCGTCGATCCGCGGGCAGGCGTTCTGGGAAGGCCTGAGCCGGCCGTTCACCGTGGCGGACGGGGGCCTCCTGATCCGCTGGTCCACGTTCCTCCTGGCCATCATCCTCATGGTCGCGGCGGGCTTCCAGAACCGCCGCGAATTCGAGTCCGCCTACAGCGCCGGCCCGGCCCTCATGCTCCTCGTGTTCGGCGGCCTCCTCATCTACGTCGGCGGCCTCAACCTGCGCATCCCCCCCGGCGCGGGCTCCGCCGTCGCCCGCGGCCTCCAGGTCGCCTCGAGCGAATGGTCCCACCCCAGCCACCTCTTCGCCGTCGGCGCCTGGGCCGTCGTCACCGGCGTCCTCCTGGGCGTTCCGCGCGGCGCCGGGCCCGGCGCGTACGTCGTCGGCGGCTTCTTCGTCCTGCTCGGCGTCGCGGCCCTCGCCGGCTTCGGCGCCGGCGGCGCGTTTTCCGCCCTCGCGGGGAAGCTGAAGGCCCCGACCTCCGACGGCCTCCCGGCCCTGGTCGTCGCCGCCGCCGCGGCCGTCGGCCTCCTGCTGGCGTTCGGCTCCCGACGTCCCCAGGCCCTCCGGGTCGTCGGCGTCGTCCTCGTCTTCGTGGCGGCCGCCGCCGCGCTCGTGGCGGGCGTCTGGCGGCCGGGCCCGGGCGTTCCCGGCCTGGGCACGCTGCTGGCGGCCCCCTTCAAGGGCCTGACCGAGCAGCTCCTGGAGCACGGCGGCTCCCTCACCCTCGGCCTCCTGCTCGGCCTCTGGGGCGGCTGCCTCCTCTACAACCGCTTCACTCCGGCCTATTCCGGCTAAGGGCCAAAGACCAAGGACCAAGGACCAACGATCTCCCCCTCCGTCCCCCCCGGGGGGGAAGGGGGGATCCCTTGGTCTTTGGTCTTTGGTCCTTTGTCCTTCGGTGTATAATCGGCCCCCCGTGAGCGACACGCTGGCGAAAGATCTCAAGGCGATCGTGAAGGGCGACGTCCTGTGCGACGACGTCTCCCGGACGATCTATTCCACCGCCGCCTGCATCTTCCAGATCATGCCGCGCGGCGTGGTCGTGCCCCGCGACCGCGAGGACGTGGCCGCCGTGGTCCGCTACGCCGGCGAGCGCGGGCTTCCCGTCACGGCGCGCGGCGGCGGCAGCGGCCTGGCCGGCCAGACGCTGGGCGAGGGGATCATCCTCGATTTCTCCAAGTACATGAACCGGGTCCTGGAGACGAACCAGGGACAGATGTGGGTCCGCGTCGAGCCCGGCATCACCCTCGGCAACCTGAACCGGCACCTCAAGCAGTTCGGCCTCTGGTTCCCGCCCGACCCCTCCAGCGGGGAAGTGGCGACCCTCGGCGGCATGATCGCCAACAACGCCGCCGGCGCGCACACCGTCAAGTACGGCCCCACCCGCGACTACGTCCTCCGCCTCGACTGCGTGATGGACGACGGCTCGACGACCGACGGCCCCCGCTGGAAGGAGATCGAGCACGCCACCCGCCGTCTCCTGATGGAGAAGCGGGACGTCGCCGACCGGAACCGCCCCGACGTCCTCAAGAACTCCAGCGGCTACCACGTCTGGGACCGCGAGTTCGAGATGCACCGCCTCCTCACCGGCAGCGAGGGCACGCTGGGCATCGTGACCGAGGCGAAGCTGAAGGTCATCCGCAAGCCCGCCGAGCGGGCCCTGCTGCGCGTCTACTTCGACGAGCTCGAGACGATGGGGGAGGCGGTCGTCGCCCTGCGCCCCTTCAATCCCAGCGCGCTCGAGGTCATCGACAAGACGACGATCGACCTCGTCCGCGGCTCGATGCCCGAGTGGAACCAGGCGATGCCGGCGAACCTCCGCTCGATCCTCCTGTGCGAGTTCGACGGCGCGAAGAAGGAGGAAGTCGAGGAATCCGTCGCCAAAGCCCGGACCGTCCTCGGCAAGGCCATCGAGGTCAAGGTCGCCACGGGGGGCGAGTACGACAACCTCTGGAAGGTGCGCAAGGCGGCGTCGCCGATCCTCGACCGCCTCCAGGGCAAGCTGCGCTCGATGCGCTTCATCGAGGACGCGACGGTCCATCCCGACCGCCTGGTCGACTACATCCGCGGCCTCAAGGCCATCTTCGCGAAGCACGGCATCGAGGGCGTGATCTTCGGCCACGCCGGCAGCGGTCATATCCACGTGAACCTGCTCATGAACCCGCACGACCACGCGCATCACGACCGGCTGATGCCCATCGCGAACGAGGTCGCCGAGCTGGTGGTGTCCCTCAAGGGCACGCTCTCGGGCGAGCACGGCGACGGCATCCTGCGCGCGGCCTGGGTCTCGCGGATCTTCGGCGGGCTGGTGCCGGTCTTCGAGGAGATCAAGCGGATCTTCGACCCGAAGGGCGTCCTGAACCCCGGCAAGAAAGTCCAGCCGCTCACGTTCGAGTTCACCAAGTACCTGCGCGCGGCCAAGCAGGTCGAGCCGACCTACCAGGCCGCCTCGCCCTTCTCGAAGTGGACCGTCGAGCTGGAGCGCTGCAACGGCTGCGGCCACTGCCGCACCTACTGCCCCGTCTACCAGGAGGTCCCCGACGAGGCGGCCACCCCGCGCGCCAAAGCGGGGATGCTCACCGCGATGCTCGAGGGGAAGCTTGACGTCCCCAGCGCCACGATGCGCGAGGTCGCCGATCTCTGCATCAACTGCAAGCTCTGCCTCGTGCAGTGCCCGTCGCGGGTCGACATCCCCGGCCTCTGCCTCGAGGCGAAGGCGATGGACGTCGCCGCCCGCGGCCTCTCGAAGCGCGACGCGACCTTCGTGAACGTCCGCGGAAACTCGGCGAAGGCGGCCGCCTGGGCGCCGTTCTCGAACTGGATCATGCCCGTCATCGGCGCCTTCAAGGGGATCAAGCGCTCGCCGAAGTTCGTGAAGGCGGACGTCCGACCGTCGAAGAAGTCGGACAAGAAAGTCGTCTATTTCGCCGGCTGCTTCGCGGACTTCAATGATCCGCTGGGGGAGAAACGGGGGACGATCGACGTCCTGGAACGGAACGGCTACGAGGTGATCATCCCGGACTACGCCTGCTGCGGGGTGGCGGCGACGTCCCTCGGCGCGCGGGACGAGGCGGTCGCCTGCTCGCGGAAGAACGTCGAGATCCTGGGCGGCTCGGACCTGCCCATCGTGACGAGCGCGCCCTCGTGCGGCCTGCAGCTGAAGACGGAGCTGCCGCGGCTGGTGGACACGCCGGAGGCGAAGGCCGTCGCGGCCCGGATCACGGACATCCACGACTTCCTCTGGGGCCTGCACCAGAAGAAGGAGCTGGACACGTCGTTCAAGCGGATCGCGTCGACGCTGCTTCTGCATCCCACCTGCCACCTGCGGGCGATGGGCTCGGATCGGGCGGCGCGGAACGTCCTGAAGCTGATTCCCGGGATGGAGCTCGTGGAGATCCCCGAGCGCTGCTGCGGGATGGCGGGCTCGTTCGGGATGAAGGCGGAAACCTACGACCTGTCGCAGGCGATCGGACGTCGGGTCTTCGCCGACGTGAAGAAGTGCGATCCCACGCTGCTGGCGGCGTCGAACGGCACCTGCCGGATGCACATCGCGGAAGGCACGGGCCGTGAAGTGCCGCACACGATGACGCTGCTGCGGGAGGCCTACGGCTTCTCGCCCCTCGAGGGCTTCCACAAGGCCCACGAGGCCGTCGCCATGGGCAACCTCAAGCCCCGCTAGCGACGGTTGACCACAGAGACACAAAGACGCGATCTATTGGCCGATGCCCGCTGTGGCCGATAAGCGGGGGCGGAGGGGAGCTTGCGCTCCCCCCCGCCCACGGGTGATGGGGTAATGTCTAGCGTTTGCGGCGGCGGAAGGCGGCCAGCAGCGCCAGGACGGCCCAGGGCGTCGGGCCGAGCGGGATCGTGCTGCCGCAGGCGCAGCTGTCTCCGAAGAGGCCTTCCTCGTGGTCGTTCGTGCGGGGGATGGGGGAGAAGGGGGTTCCGGAGACCGGGCCCAGCGGCGCGCTTTCCATGAAGCCGATCGCCGTCACCTGGTAGGCGTAGGTGCCGGGATAGGTGGCGCCGGTGTCGAGGTAGGACGTCGATGTCGTGTTGGTGATCAGGGTGAAGGCGCCGCCGCCGTCCGAGCGGAAGACGTTGTAGCTCGCCGCGTTGGGCTCGGCCGTCCAGCTGACGGTGAGCGCGTTCACCAGCGGCTGCACCTGCAGATTCGTCGGCGGCGGCTGCCCGTTCACCAGGATGCCGACCTGGGTCGTCGTCAGCGCCGTGTTGAAGGTGTAGACCTCGTCGATGTTGCCCTGCAGGCGGTGCGGGCCGCTCTGGCCGATCTCCAGCGGGACCGTGGTGGCCGAGACCGCGCCCGCGAAGGCGTTGTTCTGCGCCACCATCGCGCCGTTCTTGTAGAGCTTCAGCCACGTGCCGTCCCAGGTGGTGGCCAAGTGGATCCAGGTGTTGAGCGGAATGGCGGTGTACTCGGCCACCTCGATCGGCGTGGTCCCGTTGCCGACGTTGATCTTGAGGTGATGGGCCGTCGCGGGACTGCCGATCCGGCCCAGGCGGAAGAGGTAGCCGTTGTTGGCCGTCGTCCCGCTGCTCCACCTCTCCAGCAGGCCCATCTGGGTGTCGGGCGTCCCCGTGAGCCGCACCCAGCACGCCAGCGTGAAGCCGGTGGTGAAGTCGAAGGCGGCGTTGCTGGGCACGTTCACGTGCTGGTTGTTGACGGCGTTCAGCAGCGCGACGCTGCGCTGGTTGTTCGTCGGGATGGGCGGGATCAGCGTCGAGATCGCCGCGCCGCCCATGAGCGTCGCGCCGTGCCCGTTGCCCGAGCTGTCCATCGCGGCGGTGCCGGACAGCTCATCCAGCTTCCAGTAGCTTTCGATGCTCGGCGTGCCCTGCGCCGCGGGCGCGACCGCCCACGCGCCCGAACCCGCCAGAAGAGCCAGAACCCCCACCACTCTGCGCATACGCCCTCCCCTTCGACCCGTCCCTTACCCTGGACTTACTTTCAAATGAAAGGAAGCGGGAGGGGAGCGTTTTGCGGCGGGAAAGCGAAAAGGCGGGCGGGGGGAAGCCGAGCTTCCCCCCGCCCACGGGTGATGGGGTAATTAACGGATGCGGCGGCGGAAGGCGGCCAGCAGCGCCAGCGCGGCCCAGGGCGCCGGGCCGAACGGGATCGTGCTGCCGCAGGCGCAGTTGTCGTCGAACAGGCCTTCCTGGTGGTCCTTCGTGCGCGGGATCGGGTTCAGCGTGGTGGCGCTGCCCTCGGGCGAGTCGACGCTCTCGAGCACGCTCACCGCGCTGACCACGTAGTAGTAGGTCTGGCCGAGCCCGAGGCCGGTGTCCGTGTAGGACGTCGTCGGAATGCCGGTCGCCACGACCGTGTACGGCCCGAACGGGGTCGTCGAGCGCTTCACGGCGTAGACGACGGTGACGCCCGCGACGGCCGGCGGCGCGGTCCAGTTGAGGTCGGCCGTGCCCACCCCCGGATTGACGAACGGGGCGCCGGGAGGCGCCTGGCCGGTCATCAGCACGCCGATCTCGCCGGCGGTGAGGGGCTTGGAATAGACGCGGGGCTCGTCGATGTTGCCGTTGAAGCCGTTGCCGCCGTAGTCGCGGCCGATGCGGAACGGGTTCGATTCGGCGCCGGGCGCGGGCAGGCCGGAGCCGGTCGTCGCGTCCGCCACGCCGTTGACGTAGAGCGCGGCGGTGCCGCCCGAGCTGTTGAAGACGCCGGCGACGTGGACCCACTGGCCCAGCGGGATGACCCGGGGGGCCGTCGAGATGCCCTGGACGCCGCCGGCCGCGGGGACGATGTTGAGGCCGAGGTACTCGCTGGAATTGAGGCGGAGGAAGTAACCGCCCGTGGGCACGGTCTGGTTCCACTTCTCGAGGATGCCGTGTTGCTCCACGCCGTCGTTCGCGAAGACCCAGGCGGCGAGCGTGAAGGAGCCGGTCATCTGCAGCGAGGCCGACGAGGGGACGTCGACCGACGTCCCGCCGGTCTGCGCGAACTGGAGGCTGCGGCCGCCGCCCGGGAAGGGCGGCACGCTCGTCGAGATCACCACCGGCCCGATGTGGGTGCCGGTGTTGCCGTTGCCGGAGCCGTCCGCCGCCGTGGTGCCTCCCAATTCGTCGAAGGACCAGTACGCGGAGAGATTGGGGATCGGCACCGTCCCCACCTGCTGAACCGCCGCGGGAGCCGCGCCCGCGCCGACCGCCGCCAGGAGCCCCAGGCTCCACGCCATCACCCACCTATGCATAAGTCCTCCCCATATTCATCCGCATGGGTGGAGGCCGGACGTCCGGAAATAACGGTCAAATGCAAATAAGAGCGGAGGCGAGCCCCTTGCAGGCGGCGCGGCGCCCCCCTAGGGGTTCGACGAGGTAAACCCTCGGTGCGCCCGTCACCTCTTGAATACAGGCGGGCTCACCACTAGAATCGCGGGCGATGGATCTGAAGGACGTCGAAGCGAAGCTGCTCCGCGGGGAGCGCCTCTCGTTCGACGACGGGGTCCGGCTGTTCAGGACGTCGGACCTCTTCACCCTCGGGCGGCTGGCCAACGCCGTCCGGGAGCGGAAGAACGGCGACCGCGCGTACTACGTGCGGAACATGCACCTGAACTATTCGAACGTCTGCGTGTTCGACTGCCACTTCTGCTCGTTCTACCGGAAGGACGGCGCCCCCGGGGCCTGGGAGATGGACCTCGACACCATCTACGCCTACGCGGCCAAGGCGCGCTTCGAGAAGCTCAACGAGCTGCACATCGTGGGCGGGGTGCATCCGAAGCTGCCCTGGGCCTACTACCTCGAGATGCTCCGGGGCCTCAAGGAACGCTATCCCGAGCTCCACCTCAAGGCCTTCACCGCGACCGAGATCGACCACTTCACGAAGATCTCGAAGCTGGACGTCCGGGGCGTCCTGTCGCAGCTGCGCGAGGCGGGGCTCGATTCTCTTCCGGGCGGCGGAGCGGAGATCTTCGCCGACCGCGTCTGGAACCAGGTCTGCAGCGGCAAAGCCCGCCCCGAGCGCTGGCTGGAAGTCCATCGGACCTGGCATCAGCTGGGCGGGCGCTCGACGGCCACCATGCTCTACGGGCACATCGAGACGGACGAGGAGCGGGTCGACCACATCCTGCGGATCCGCGCGCTGCAGGACGAGACCGGAGGCTTCACGGCCTTCATCCCGCTCGCGTTCCAGGTCGACAACAACCGGATGTCGAACCTCCCCAAGCCGACCGCCCAGACCGACCTCAAGGTGCACGCGGTGGCGCGGCTGCTGCTCGACAACATCGACCATATCAAGGCCTACTGGGTGATGACGGGCCTGAAGACGGCCCAGATCCTGCTGTCTTACGGGGCGGACGACATCGACGGCACGATCGTCGAGGAGAGGATCGTCCACATGGCCGGCGCCGACTCTCCGCTGGGCGTCACCGAGGAGGACCTGCGGGCCCTCATCCGCGAGGCGGGCCGCGTGCCGACGCGGCGCGACACCCTGTACCGGCCGCTGGAGACGGCCTCGACATGAGAATCTTCGAGCCGCACGCCCACATGTACGCCCGCGTGACCCGGGACTACGAGGCCATGGCGAAGGCGGGCGTCGAGATGATCGTCGAGCCCGCGTTCTGGCTGGGGGAGACGCGCAAGTATCCCGGCAGCTTCTTCGACTACTTCGACCACCTCTACAACTACGAGCACAACCGGGCCGGCCGCTACGGCATCCAGCAGTACGTCGCGCTGGCGATGAACCCCAAGGAGTCGAACAACCGCGAGCTGGCGGACGCCGTGGTGAAGGAGATGCCGCGCTTCCTCGAGCGCGAGCGGGTGCTGGCGGTGGGGGAGATCGGCTTCGACGCCATCAACGACGTCGAGCAGGACTACTTCGTCATGCAGACGGAGCTGGCCCGCGAGTACAAGCTGCCGCTGCTCATCCACTCGCCGCACCTGGGGAAGTACGAGGGGATCAAACGGCTGCTCGACGTCCTCCAGGAGATGTCGTTCCCGATGGGGCAGGTCCTGATGGACCACAACGTCGAGGACACGACCCCGATGACGCTGAAGGCGGGGGCCTGGGCGGGGCACACGGTCTATCCGATCTCGAAGCTTTCGCCGGAGCGGATGGCGAACATCCTCGAGGACAACGGCTACGACCGGATGATGGTGAATTCGGCGGCCGACTGGGGGCCGAGCGACCCCCTGATGATCAACCACACGCTGGACGAGCTGAAGGGGCGGGGGGCCAAGGCAAAGGACCTGCAAAGGCTGGTCTGGGACAATCCCTGGACCTTCTTCGCCCAGTCCGGCCGGCTCAAGTAGGGGTTTGACTTTCGGGGGGGCCCCCCCTATGCTACTCCGGTTCGAAATAGGAGCGACTTCATGCGCTACGCTTTTGCCCTGACCCTGGCGGTCCTGGTCGGCTGCGGCACCACGACTTCGGAGGAGTACAAGCGGGACGCGATGCCCGAGATCGGGAACTACCCGCCCAAGCCCAGCCCCTGGACGAAGGTCCGGGTGGCGTGCAACAAGTTCATGGACAAGACCAACAACAGAGCCTCGCACTCGCGCCCGGTCGGCGAACAGGCCGGCGAGCAGTTCGAGACCCTGATCGTCCGCTCCGACCGCTTCAACGTGATCGAGCGGCTCCAGCTGGAGAACATCCTGAAGGAGCAGGGCCTCGAGGGCGTCGTCGACCCCGCCGAGCTCTCCAAGCCCGGCAAGATCCGGGGCGTCGACTACATGTTCCTCGGCGCCATCACGAACTTCCGGATCAAGATCAACAAGACCTCCTCGGGCGGCGGCATCTTCGACCGCGTGATCAAGCCGATCGCGCCGCTGGACATCGACACGAAGAAGACCACGATCGAGACGCAGGTGGGCGTCGACATCAAGCTCGTCAACACCACGACGGGCGAGCTGGTCGCCAAGGACTTCGGCGAGGTGAGCCGGATCGACACGGCCAGCGCCTGGGGCGTCCGCGTGCTCGGGATCGGCGGCAGCGCCAACAACGAGCTGAAGATCGACGAGGACGCGCAGGGCAAGATCCTGCGCTGGGCCCTCGACGAGTCGTTCAAGAAGATGCTCGGGCCGATCGACGGCAAGTTCTCCAAGGCCCAGCCCTCGTACTGCCCGAACTGCAAGGTCGAGATGCCCTCGGGCGAGAGCTTCTGCACGAAGTGCGGCAAGTCGGCCCTGAAGCCCAAGTGCGTCAAGGAAGGCTGCGGGACCGAGCTCGAGGTCGGCGCCAAGTTCTGCGGCAAGTGTGGAACGAAGGTCGAGCAGAAGTAGTCTCTTTCCAATGACGTCCAACCGCCCCGGGAGGCCCTCCTCCCGGGGCGTTTTCATTTAAGGAGGCCCGCCGTGAGAGCCCTGCTTTTCGCGCTCGCCCTCCTCCTTCCGCTTCAGGATCCGGCCTGCGGCGGCTGCAAGGCCAAGCTCAAGCCCAACGCCGTCTTCTGCGCCGAGTGCGGCATGAAGGTCCCCGAGAAGCTCTGCGCCGACTGCAAGAAGCCTCTCAAACCCGGCGCCGCCTTCTGCCCCGAATGCGGCAAGAAGGTCGAGGAACCCAAGCCGGCTCCCAAACCTGAGCCGAAGCCTGAACCCAAGCCGGATCCGAATCCCCCCGTTCCGGTTCCGGCTCCCGTTCCGGTTCCGAGTCCGGACGCCGGCAAGCCCGCCGCCCCGCCCCCCGCCGTCGACCCCGACGCGGTCAAGGAGAAGCGCGGCGAAGAGTTGGAAAAGCACGGCGTCACCGCCGACCAGATCAACCGGGCCATCGACCGCGGGGCCGCCTGGCTCGCCGGGCTCTTCAAAGGGCCGCGACCCATGGCCGGCGACGACTACCTGGCCGCCTACGCGCTCATCCACACGCCCCAGTACCACACGAACGCCAAGCTGCGGGAGAAGATCATCGACCTCCTCCGCCGCGACGACTGGACCAAGTCGGGCCATGTCGTCTACGTCGGCGCCTTGCGCGCGCTGTGCCTCGAGGCGACGAAGGATCCCGAGCTCAAGGCGCTGGCCCGGGAGGTCGCCGAATACCTGGTCGAAGCCCAGGGCGAGAATGGAACCTGGTCGTATCGCGTCGACGTCCCCTTCACGAAGGTCGCGCCCGCGCCGGCCGAGGCGTCGGGCATCGCCGTCTCCGGCGGCGAGCCGCTCGACGAGACGCCCAAGGGGGAGCTGGTCGAGAAGAAGGGGAAGGGCAAAGGCTCGGAAGGCGACAACTCGTGCACCCAGTTCGCCATCCTGGGCCTGCACGCGGCGGCCCGCTGCGGCTTCAGCGTTCCGCGAGGCGTCTGGGAGCGCTGCCTGCGCGAGACGGAGAAGCGGGTGAGCAGGGACGGGGGCTGGCTCTACCACAGCGGCGGCAACGAGAGCTACGGCAGCATGACCTGCGCGGGCATCTGCACGATGGTCATCTGCCGCTCATATCTCGGCGAGAAGAGTCCCGTCTCCGACCCCAAGGTCCAGGGAGGGCTCGCCTGGCTCGCGGCCAACTTCTCCGTGTCGAAGAACCCGAAGAGCCAGACCTGGCCGATGTACTACCTCTACTCGGTCGAGCGCGTCGGGGTCTTCTGCGACACCGAACGGATCGGCCCCCACGCCTGGTATCCCATGGGCGCCAAGCACCTCGTCGGCGCGCAGAAGCCCGACGGCCGCTGGGACGTCGGCGAGGGCAGCCACGAGCACGAGACGTCCTTCGCCCTCCTCTTCCTCACGCGCGCGACGGCTCCCGTCCGCGCCGTCCGGCGGGGCGGCAAGGGCGCCCTCGAGACCCACGCCCTCAACGAGTCCCAGAACTTCCTGTTCATCCTCGACGCCTCCGGCTCGATGATGGAGGAGGTCGACGGCAAGGCCAAGGTCGACATCGCCAAGGAGGTCGTGGAGGCCGTCGTCAAGAAGCTGCCGGAAGGCACCCACGTCGGCCTGCGCGTCTACGGCCACCGCTTCAACGCGCTGCAGAAGGAGTCGGAGACGGACAGCGAGCTGCTCATCCCGATCGCGCCGCTGAAGCTCGATCAGTTCATCGCGCGCCTCCAGGCGATCCGCTGCCGCGGCAAGACGCCCATCACCCACAGCCTGCGGCAGTCGATCGGCGACCTCTCGGGCGTCCCGGCGGACGTCGAGCTCATGACCCTCCTGCTCACCGACGGCGGCGAGTCCACGCGCGGCGCGAAGCCCGCCGAGGCGGCGCGGGAGCTGACGGCCGCCCGGAAAGGGATGAAGCTCGACGTGGTCGGCTTCGACATCAACCAGGACGACTGGCGGGAGCAGCTGGAGGAAGTCGCGGCCCAGGGCAACGGCCGCTACTACCACTGCAAGAAGTCGAGCGACCTGCTGGCGGCGCTGGCGGGCGCGACGACCGGCGCGAGCGACTACGCGCTCCTCGACAAGGACGGCAAGGAGCTGCTGAAGGGCAAGCTGGGCGACCGCCACGTGCTGCCCGAGGGCAAGTACACGTTCTCCGTCTCGCTGGACGGCAAGAAGGAGGACAAGACGGTGTGGATCAACACGGACGTCGTGTCGCACGTCACGGTGCATCTGGCCCGCTTCGGGGCGAAGAAGAAGTGAGGACGCTCGCGGCGCTCGGCGCGCTCCTGCTCGTCTCGGCCGCGCCTCAGGACGGGACGTCGCGGCTCCTCGACGTCCTCGTCGCCCGTCACGCGCGGGAAGGCGATCCGGCGGATGTCCGTTCGGCCGCCGCGCGGCTCGGCTTCGACCGGGCGAAGATCGCCGCCTTCGTCCGCGAATCGATCGCGTTCGAGCCCTACGCGGGCGTCCTGCGCGACGCCCCGGGGACGCTGCTCGCGCGCCGGGGCACCGCGCTCGACCGCGCGCTGCTCCTCGCGGCGATGCTGGAGGCCGGCGGCGAGAAGATTCGCCTGATGCGCGGCGACCTCGAGCGGCCCGCGGAGCAGGGGCCCGTCGACCTCCGCCTGCCGCCCGCCGATCTGAAGGCGCTCGCCGCCGAGCTCGGGGCCGACGAAGCGGTCGTCCGAGCCGTCGTCGAGGAGGCCCGCCGCGAAGAGGACGCGCTCGTCGCGGAAGTGGTCGAGGCCGGCCGCGCGAGAGGGCCGGCCTTGCTCGCGCTCGCCGGAGGGGCTCCGGCGGCGGAACCCCCTCTCCTGGAGACCAGCTGGGTGCAGGTCTACGGCGCGAAGGGGTGGGAGGATGTCGACGCCCCCGCCGCCGCCAAGCCGCGTCCCTGGGCGCCCGCGGAGCTCGCGGCCCAGCGCCGCTCGCTCGTGATCCGGCTCGTGCTGCGGAGGAAGTCGGGCGACAAGATCGAGCCCGTGCAGATCCTGCGGGTTCCGCTCGACGCGGCGGCGGTCGCGTGGAAGGCGATCGAGCTCGACGTGACGCCCGAAGAGCGCCAGCTGCCCAAGGCGGAGAAGCTCCTCGAGATGACGCCGGCGGAGCGGCTCGACGCCCTCAAGAAGGTCAAAATCTACCGGCCGGGCCTCGTCGTGGACGGGAAGGTCTACGGCGGCCAGCCGTTCGACGTCGACGGCAAGGTCTACGAGGTGTCCCCGACGGGGGTGACGGCCCCCGCGCGCGAGCTCGCGCGCGGCCTGGGCGGCGCCTTCGGGGGCCTCGTCGGAGGCGGCGACGAGAAGCCCGCCTCCGCCCTGGCCGGCCTGGACCTTGAGATCGTCCAGAAGGAGCCGGGGGCGCCGGAACGCGTCCACCACCGCGCGCTGCTGTCGCCCGCCCAGGGATCGCGGGCCCTGCCGATCCTGCAGGTCTCGCTCCTCGTCGATGGCGCCCCGCTGCGGCCGGGCGACCGGGGGCGCCGGGAAGTCGCCGCCTACGCCCGGAATGCCCGGGCGTTCCGCGCGCTGCTGGCTGGGGACCTCAAGGGCCCGCGGATCAGCCCGAACGTCGAGGTGAACTCGCTGCTGCTGCGGTTCGTCGACCTCCGCCGCCGCGCGCTCGTGGAGCTCGCGGGCGGCAAGCCCTTCGTTCAGGACTCGCTCGGCCTGACGGCGGCGAGCCGCCAGCTCTTCCTCGACGAGGCCGCGGGCGCGGTCTTCGAGCGGCGCGGCATCGACCTCCTGGACAATCCGCTCTGGATTCCCGGGGATCCGGCCGCGACGGCCTCCCTCGGGGCGGCGGACACGGCGCTGGAGGCCCTGCTGCTGTCGCGACGCCATCCGGGCTCGACCTCGGGCTCGGCCTGGACGATCCTGGAGCGCGAGCGGCTGCTGAACGGGGCGCCGGCCTCGAAGGCGGACGGTCCGCGCTTGAAGGTGTCGTGGTCGGACGCGGCGTGGTGGAGCGTGGAGCCCGGGCGCGGCCGCGTCGTGGGGCGGGGGGCCTCGGGGGCCGGTCAGGGCATGGTCGAGTACGCGATCGACCAGGCGAGCAAGATCTGCTCGTACACGGACATGGCCGGCGTCCTCACGATGCATCCGGGCACCCCGCAGGGGGTGAGGGACGCCAACGACATGTACGGCGACGCCTGCAGCGTGCTCGGCGGCACCACCGCGCGCGACAAGATGATGGGCAAGATCAAGGACATGAACGCCGACCTCTGGGCCGGCGCCACCCAGGCCCTGGGGGGCATGTGATCGCCCTCGCGCTCTGCCTGCTGGCCCAGGAGACGGTGATCTTCCGGACGGCCGAGGGCCCGCGCGTCTATCTCGGCCCCGGCGAGGCGGCCGGCGTCGGCGACACGCGGGAAATGGCCGGGAAGAAAGTCGCCTTCGTGGCCGCTCCGGGCGTCGCGGCCGACCTCGTGGTGTGGGTGACCGATCTCGATCGCGAAAAGGCGCTGGTCCGCCTCAAGGAGCTGAAAGGCGTGCATCTGGCCGTCTGCTCGGGCCGGGGGACCGCGGACGCCGAGCCGCTGAAGGTCGGCGACGCCTGGCTCGTGCCCGCTCCGGGAGCCCCGGGCGCCTGGGGCCGCGTCGAAGTGGGCTTTCGCGACGGCAAGCCGGCGGACGTCCGCTCCCGCTTCGAGCCCTCCGCGGCCAGGCCCTCCGCGGCGGTGGCCAAGCTGGCGGCGTCCAAGGGCGCGGACGTCCCCCTCAAGCCCGCGCTCGAAGGCCTGACGCGCGCGCTGCGCTTCACGATCGCGGGGACGTCGGAGCGCCCCTCGTACGCGGGCTGGAAGGCGCCCGGCGGCGGCGCGCTCGTGCTGGACGTCGAGCTCGAAAACCTCATCCCGCTCGCGCTGGTCAAGGAGAACCAGGTTCCGGTCCAGTACAAGATCCCGAACCTCGCGGACCATCTGTACCTGGTCGTCGACGGCCGTCGCGTCTCGCGGCTGACGCCGGAGGCGCACGACTGGCCGGGGCATCTCCCGGTCCGGGGGTTGACGCTCGACCGCCTGGGCGCCCGCCTGCGCGGCAACGTCGTGTTCGACGCGGGGCCGGCGACGTCCCTCGAGCTCCGCTACTACGACTTCATGCACGGCCACCTGCGGATCCCGCTGAAAGGCGTCGCGCCCGAAGCGAAGGCGTCCCTGCCGCCGATCCGGAACGAGGCGGTCGAGATGGCGGTCCACGGCGCGCGGCGCGAGCCGGGCCGGCTGAAAGTGGACCTGCGCGGGCGCAGCCTGATCGAGATCGACTCGGACGCGACGGCCTTCGATCCGAAGGCGGCGCCGGGCACGCGTTTCAAGATGGGCACGGTGGCCGACTGGAAGGACGCGCGGAAGCACCTGCAGCTGGTGATCGACGGCGAGCTCGCGGTCGCGACCGAGGACTATCCGGACGCCCCGCGCTACCTGCCCGACGTCTTCACCGGGGCCGAGGCGACTTTCGCGGTGCCCGAAAAGGCCGCGTCGCTGGAGCTGCGCTGCGACTTCCCGAACGCGGGCTTCCCGGACGGCAAGGTCATCCGGCCCAAGGCCCTCACCTTTCTCCTCGAGGGCGCGGTGCCGGCGCCGAAGGACGTCGCGCCGTTCGCGAAGATCGACGACGGGATCTTCCAGGTGGAGTTCGTCGGGCAGACGCTCGTGAAGAACCTGCTGACGCTGGACGTCGTGGTGCGCAACACCGGCGACGCGCTCGAGATGTTCCAGACGCCCGAGCAGCTGAAGTACACGACGGAGAAGGGGCAGGCGGTCTCGCTGCATCCGTCGACGTTCACGGGCCCGCGGTCGCCGCTGAAGCTCCTGGGCGTGCCGCCGGGAGGACGTCGAAGCTTCCAGGCGGTCTTCCAGATCCCGGAGACGGACCGGAGGCCGCGGCTGACGTACAGCGGCGTCACGAAGGCGGAGGTCGTCGCGCTCAAGCCCCTGGGGCCGCCGGCGCCGGCCGGGTGTCCGTCCTGCAAGGCGGAGATCGCGCCGACGGACAAGTTCTGCGCGGGCTGCGGGGCGAAGCTGAGGTAGGCATGGAACCGGATCCGCTCGGCGACGAGGCCTTCTCCGGGCGGCTCCCGCTCTTTCCGCTGCCGAACGTGATCCTCTTTCCGCACGGGCTCCTGCCGCTGCACGTCTTCGAGCCGCGCTACCGGGCGCTTACCGAGGCGGCGCTGGAGGGGGAGCGCCTGATCGGCATGGCCGTCCTGCGGCCGGGCTGGGAGCCGGACTACCAGGGGAATCCCCCCGTGCACGACGTGGTGGGGATGGGCCGGATCGTGAAGGAGGAGCGGCTGGCCGACGGCCGCTGGAACCTGCTGCTGGTGGGGCTCGCGCGGGCCCGGGTGATCGAGGAGGTCCAGGCGGCGCCGTTCCGGGTGGCGCGGGTCGACGTCCTGGAAGACCGGCCCGCCGAGGGCGACGCGTACGAGCGGCGCCGGCGGGTCCTGCACGCTTTTTACACCCAGAAGCTGCGCGAGGCCGTGCCGCCCGGCGAGCCCGCGCCGGAGCTGCCCGAGGACATCCCGCTCGGCGATCTCTGCGACCTGGTGACGTCCGGCTTCGTGACGGAGCACGAAGAGCGGCTGATCTTTCTCGGGGAGCGGGACGTCGCCGCGCGCTGCGACCGCCTGATGGAGTTCTTCAAGAACATCCCGCCCTCGACGCGGCCGCGCTCGTGGCCGCCGGGAAACTCCGCGAACTGACGTCCTATACAGGGTGTCGGTCTATCCGTTCCGGGGCGTCCTGCGATGGCTGGTGCTTCCGGCCATTCTGGCGACGGCCGGCGCCCTGAACGGCCTGCTTGGGTGGGGGCTTCAGCGCGAGGAGGGGCCGGAATACCTCCCGTTCTGGGTCATCCCGGAAACCAACCACGCCCTGGCGGTCGGTCTCGCGCTGGCCGCGGGTCGCCATCCCGCCGTCGCGCTGGCGCTGGCGTTCCCGCTCGGATGGGTGAGTATCTGGGCCGACCGGGAAATCATGCTCGCGCTGCCTCTGGGCATCAGCTGGATCGAGACGCCGTGGGCGGCGGCCGTCGCGGGAGCGCTCGGCGCTGCGTTCTTCGTCGGGACGCACCTCCTGTATCTCCGCGCGCGGCGAAAGAGCCGAGGCCGAACCGTCGCGGTCGTGCTGCTGTATGTCGGCGTGGGCGTGCTGTCCGCCATCCTGATCGAATGGGGCTTCCGCGGGCAGCTGCGGGTCGCGGAAAACCTGAGGTGGGGGACGCAGGGCGCGGTGTTGAGTTGGGTGGCGTTGGTCGTCGCGGTCCGCCTGGCCGAGGTGAAGGGGAGCGAGCGGGCGGCGCCCGCTCCGACGCCGCCCGCTCCGAACGTTTAACGGCCGAAGAGGAAGGAAATGCCCCAGCGGGGGCGGGGCTGTTCGCGGCAGACTTCGCGCGTCTCGTACACGGGACGCTTCTCGCAGAT
Organism: Planctomycetota bacterium; assembly: GCA_036383955.1. Taxonomy (GTDB): domain Bacteria; phylum Planctomycetota; class MHYJ01; order MHYJ01; family JACPRB01; genus JACQFK01. The sequence continues at coordinate 24,926 of DASVNH010000240.1, forward strand.
CGGCTGCTTCTCGCACACGCGCTCGGTCCGGCAGACCGGGATGCGCTCACAGACGGGGCGGGACGCGTAGATCGGCCGGCGGCAATGGTCGTAACCGACGAGCGCCTGGCGATAGACCGTGCGGGTCTCGTAGACGGTCACGGGCCGCTCGACCCACACCTCCCGATATCCGACGATCTCGTCGCGGTAGCCGACGAGCACGGTTTCGGTCCGACGCTCCTCATGCCGCTGGGGCAGAAACTCGAAGCGCACCTTCGAGCGGGAGTGATCCTGGGCGTCGGCCAGGCCCGTCGAAGCGGCCAGCGTGACGGCCGCGGCTCCCACCATCATCAAGGTCTTCATGGCTCTCTCCTTTCAATCGTGGGAGATTTCACGACGCCCGACCGCAAAGGTTCCGTGAGGCTACCGCCTGGGCGCCAAGGCCTTGGGAGGCTTCCACGAATCCCTGTCCCTGTTCCTGTCCCTGATCTCGTGCTATAGTGGCACCCCCAATGAGCAGCGTCTGGAACATCCTCGAGCCGCACCTGATGCAGGTCCAGTCCCCCAGCCAGTACATCGGCGGGGAATGGAACACCGTCCGCAAGGACGACGCCGAGGTGAAGGTCGCCCTCGCGTTCCCCGACGCCTACAAGATCGGCATGGCCCACCTGGGCATCCAGATCTTCTACGGGATGCTCAACGCGAGGCCCGACGTCCTCTGCGAGCGCGTCTTCTCGCCCTGGACCGACATGGAAGACAAGATGCGTTCGCTGGGCGTGCCGCTCTTCGCGGTCGACACCCACCGGCCGGTGAAGGAGTTCGACATCCTGGGCATCTCGCTCCAGAGCGAGCTCCAGTACACCAACGTGCTCAACATGCTGGAGCTCGCCGGCCTGCCGCTCTACTCCAAGGACCGCGGCCCCGAGTTCCCCCTGGTCGTCGGCGGCGGCGTCAACGCCAGCTACGGCGAAGCGGTCGCGGACTTCATGGACGTCATGATCCTCGGCGACGGCGAGGACGCGTTCCCGCTGATCTGCGACCTCGTCAAGGACTACCGCAAGGACCGCGACGGCCTCCTGAAGGCGATCGCCGACAAGGTGCCCGGCGCTTACGTTCCGCGGCACTACACCTGGACCTACGGCGACGACGGACGTCTGACGGGTTTCACGGGCAAGGTCGTCAAGAAGGCCTCCGTGCCGTCGCTCGGCGACGCGTACTTCCCGATGCGCCCGGTCGTGCCGTTCGCCGAGGTCGTCCACGACCGCATCAACCTGGAGATCATGCGCGGCTGCCCGCACAGCTGCCGCTTCTGCCACGCGGTCGCGTTCAAGAACAAGCTCCGCTTCCGGCCCGTCGAGCAGCTTGTCCAGCAGGCGGAGGAAGTCTATGCCGCCACCGGCTACGACGACATCGCCCTGACGTCGCTCTCGAGCGGCGACTACCCGCACATTCACGAGCTCATGACCCGCCTCAACGCGCGCTTCAAGCAGCGCAAGGTGAGCGTGTCGCTGCCGTCGCTCCGCGTCGACGAGCAGCTCGCCGACCTGCCGAAGCTCATGACGTCGGTCCGCAAGGGCGGCTTCACCATCGCGCCCGAAGGCGGCTCCGAGGTCTTCCGCAAGATCATCCGCAAGCCGATCCGGGACGTGGACCTGCTGGCGACGGCCAAAGCCGCTTTCCAGGAGGGCTGGAACCACATCAAGATGTACTTCATGGTCGGCTTCCCGATGGAGACCGACGACGACGTCGCGTCGATCCTGGAGACCGCCCGCCGCGTGTCGGACGTCGGCAAGGAAGTCCGCGGCCACCGGGCGGACGTCAACATCACGATTTCGCCGCTGATCCCGAAGCCGCACACGCCGTTCCAGTTCTGCGGGCAGAAGCCGCTCGACTACGTGATCGAGGCGGAGCGCCGGCTCAACGCGCTGGCGCGCGGCACGCGGGTGCACATCAAGGCGCACGACCCGAAGAAGTCGTACGTCGAGGGCGTCTTCGCGCGCGGCGACCGCCGCCTCGGCGCGGCGCTGGTCGAGGCGCGCCGGCAGGGCTCGCGCTTCGACGAGTGGAACGAGCATTTCGACTTCAAGCGCTGGATGAACGTGTTCGAGAAGTCCGGGATCGACCCGGAGTTCTACGCCCGCCGCGAGATCCGGGAAGGGGAGGTCCTCCCCTGGGACCACCTGGACGTGGGGCGGACGAAGGACTATCTCTGGAAAGACTACCAGGCGGCCCTGCAGGCCGCGAGCGACCGCGAGGCTGCGCATGCATAAGAAGCTGGCCCAGTTCCTGAACCGGGAAGTCGAGGTCTGGACGACCGAGAACACCGAGCCCTGGATGGGCATCCTGAAGGAGTGCGACGCCGACGCGGCGTGCATCATGATCGACGAGCTCGAGACCTACATCGTCACGAGCAAGATCGTCGCCTTCCGCCTGTCGGAAGGCGAGCAGGGCGGAAACGACGGCGACGAAGGCGCCGAGGATGACGACGACTAAGCTCCCGAACACCGTCGGGATGCTCAAGGCCGCCGGGATCGGCCCGGTTCCGGTCAAGGAGGAGATGCGCCGCAACCTCCTCCGCAAGATGCGCGCCGGCGAAACCGTCTTCCCCGGCATCGTCGGCTACGAGAAGACCGTCGTCCCCGCCCTCCAGAACGCGATCCTCGCGCGCCACGACTTCATCCTCCTCGGCCTCCGCGGCCAGGGGAAGAGCCGCATCCTCCGCGCGCTGTCCGGGCTTCTCGACTCCCAGGTCCCCGTGATTCCCGGCTGCGACGTCAACGACCATCCCCTCGCTCCCATCTGCCGCCGCTGCCGCCGGACCGTGAACGACCAGACCGAGATCGGCTGGCTGACCCCCGGCGATCGCTATCGCGAGAAGCTCGCGACGCCCGACGTCTCCATGGCCGACCTGATCGGGGACGTCGACCCCATCAAGGCCGCCAACGAGCGCCGCTCGCTCTCCGACGAGGAGATCATCCACTACGGCCTCGTGCCGCGGACCCATCGCGGGATCTTCGCGGTGAACGAGCTTCCGGACCTGCAGACGCGCATCCAGGTGGGGCTGCTCAATATTCTCGAGGAGCGCGACGTCCAGATCCGCGGCTTTCCGATCCGGCTGCCGATCGACGTCTGCGTGGTCTTCACGGCGAACCCCGAGGACTACACCAACCGCGGGACGATCATCACCCCGCTGAAGGACCGCATCGACGCGCAGATCATGACGCACTACCCGAAGACGCTCGAGGAGGCCGAGGCGATCACGACGCAGGAGGCCTGGACCAAGCGCGAGGGCGCCTGCGCGGTGAAGATTCCGAAGCTCGTGCGCGAGCTCGTGGAGGAAGTCGTCTTCCAGGCGCGCAAGAGCGAGTTCGTCGACCCGGCGAGCGGCGTCTCGGCGCGCGCGTCGATCTCGGCGATGGAGACGCTGGTCTCCTCGTGCGAGCGCCGCGGCGTCAAGACCGGCGAGAAGGAGATCACCCCGCGGATCACCGACCTCTACGGCATGGTGCCCGCGATCGCCGGCAAGATCGAGCTCGTCTACGAGGGCGAGCGCGAAGGCGTCGCGGGCGTCGCCCGCCGCGTCATCGGGCAGGCCGTGCTCGCGGTCTTCAAGCGACGCTGCCCGGATCCGGGCGGCGCTCCGGCCGTGCAGCGCTCCGGCATGAAGCGCGGGCCCGGCTCCAAGGACGCGCCCCTCGAAGCCACGGAGTACAAGCCGATCATCGACTGGTTCGCCAAGGGCAACAAGATCGAGCTGACCGACGCCCTGGACGTCGCGTCCCAGCGCCAGGCGCTCGAAGCCGTCCCGGGCCTCCTGAAGGTGGCCCAGCGCCATCTGGCGGGGGAGGACGCCGTGCTGGCGATGGAGCTCGTGCTCGACGGCCTGCATCAGGCGTCGATCATCGCGCGGGAAGACCTCGAAAGCGGCGTCTCTTACAAGGACATGCTGAAGACGATGTTCGAGGGGATGTCGGGTGAGGAAGTTTAGCGTCGCCCTCTTCGCGCTCGCCGGCTGCGTGGGCAACTACTACTACCTCGATCTGCCGGACGTCGACATCCCCCCGCCCGCGGACCTCGACGTCCGCCTGCGCCGCTGCCGCGCCGGCGAAGAGCCCTGGCACAAGGACCCGAAGACGGTGGCGGACCTGGCGATCCGGTATTACGCCGACGTCCCGTGGAAGGCGGATCCGTTCAATCCCCGCTACTACGAGCTGCAGTACAAGCCGGAGTGGGGGACCTACGTGACGCGGGGCTACCGCTACCCGAGCGGCTCGGAGATGCGGTACCGCGTGAAGCTCCGCAAGCACGAGGAGATCTGGTACCCGGTCCAGCTGAGCCGCCACAAGGTCCACCTGGTGCCCGACGCCGAGGCGCACACGCACGAACACTAGGGACCAGGATGGGGGCCCGTCACGTTCGAGGGCGGGCGACGTAGGGTTCTCTGGTGGAGCGGAGAATCTAAGATGAAGATCCTCGGGTCAGTTCTGGCGCTGGTTCTCGCCGTTCAGGCGGGAAAGGAACCCCGGCCGCCGCAGGACATCCCCCCGATCGGCAAGGCCAAGCCCTTGCTCTACGAGGACTTCGAGACGACCGCGCCCGGCCAGATTCCCAAGGGCTACCAGAAGCAGGGCGAGGTGGCGGTGGTCGACGGCGTGGGCCACAGCGGGCGGCGCTGCCTCCGGGTCGAAGCCGCGGTCAACGGCCCGCGGCGGATCACGGCCAACGGCGACGCGATCAAGGCGATCGGCGGCCAGCACTGGGGCCGGCTGTACTACAAGGTGCAGCTGCCGACGGCGGTGCCGGCGAACGGGGTGATCCATTCCACGCTGGTGGCCGGCTCCGCGACGAGCCCGCTCGCCAAGGATCCGATCGAGGTGCGTCCGCTCGACACCATCCTGAACACGGGAGGGCAGTACGGCTTCATCTACAACGTCCAGCCGCGGCAGCGCCCCGAGTTCGGCAAGGGCAGCCCCGGCACCTTCAAGTTCACGGACCAGTGGACTCTCGCGGAGTGGTACGTCGACTTCGCCACGCAGACCTACCGGCTCTTCATCAACGGCGAGGAGGTCAAGGAGATCGCCTTCATGAAGGGCGCCGGCCAGTTCAAGGACGCGGAGATTCCGGAGTCCTTCGAGAGCCTGTCCTTCGGCTGGTGGAACTACCAGAAGGCCGAGCCCGGCTTCGTCGCCTTCATCGACGACATCGCGATCGCGAAGGACCGCCTGGGCGCCCGGCTCGTCCCGCCGCCGGCGAAAGGCCTGAAGAAGTAGATCGCAATTCAAATAGCGAAATCGTAACTCCCTCCGGGTGAGGGAGTTGCGCCTTTAGATCTCCGCCAAACGCTCCGTCGAGTCGCCGAAGGACTTCTCGCGCACGCCGAAGCGGTCCATCATCGACAGGAAGAGCGAGCACATCTTCCGGTTCGGCTTGCCCGTGTAGTCGAGGATCCGGCCGCCCGCGATCGGCCCGCCCAGCAGGGCGACCGGCAGCTTCGTGCAGTCGTGGCTCGAGCCCTGCGCCATGCTCGAAGTGTAGAGGAT
>DASVNH010000241.1:0-99514 GCA_036383955.1 Planctomycetota bacterium
GATCGGGATCGGCACGGCCGGCCCCGCGGTCCTGCACGCCGCCTTCCTCGCCGACCGGGAGGTCGAGATCGAGGACGCGCTCGGGTCGTGGATGTCGGTCGTCGAGACGCCCTTCACGGACGACCAGTACTCCAACGCGCTGCCGGGCGTCCTGCTCGCCTACGACTTGCCGGAGCTGGCGGCGGCGGCGAAGGCGACGGTGCGACGTCCCGTCGGCGCCTCCGGTCGGTAAGCGCTATTTGCGGACGTCCTCCAGGAGCTTCCGGACCTCCGCGGTCGCGGCGTGCTTCGGATAGGTCTTGATGATGTCTTCGAGAATGGCGATGGCCTTCGGCTTGTTCCCTTTCCGCAGCCACTCTCGCGCGGGGACCATCGACGCCTGGATGAACTGGCGGTCCACCTCGTCGTCCGAGAGCGTCTCGTCGACCGGCGGCGGGGGAGGAGGGGGCGGAGGCGTCGACGACCCGGAGGTCGCCGGCCCCGCCGCGGCGCCGGGCTGCAGCGCCGCCTCCAGGTCCCGGCGGATCTCGCGGGCGCTCCGGCTTCCGGTGATCCGCGCCAGCGGCCGCTCCTCGGGCTTCTCGAGGAGAGGATTGAGCACCAGGATCGTGGGCGCCCGCGTCACGTCGTACTTCGCGCTGTCGCCGGACCCCCGGCTCAGCGGCGATTTCACGAAGACGAATCTCGGCAGAATCCCCTTCAGGACGGCGTCGGCGAACGCGTGATTCGTCGAGGAGGAGCCGGGGGAGTCGTCATGGAAGTAGACGGCGAGCGGCTTGGAGCTTTTCCGCGCCTCCTCGAAGGCCTGGGCCGAGAGATCCGGGAATGGAGGGAGCGGGACGGCCTCGCCGGCCCCCGCGGCGGCGTTCCCGGTCACCCGCCGCAGGTGGGCGACCACGCCCTCGGGATCGCGCGCGCTCATGCGCTGGGGGGACTTGCCCTCGGGATCGGTGAGGATCACCGTGGGATAGCCCGTGACCTGGTATTCCTGGTACAGGTCGCGGTTCTTCTTTCCCCAGTCCCCGTCCACGAACACGCAGACCAGGTCCCGGGAGGCTTCGACGACCCTCTCGTCGCTGAACGCGCCCGCGCTCAGAGTCCTGCAGGGGCCTCAGCCTTCGCTGGTGAAGAAGAGCAGCATGGGCTTGCCCGCGCGGCGGGCGTCGGCCATCGCCGACCGCGGCTCCTCGTTCTTGCCGCGCCACGCCAGCTTGCCGCCGTCCTGGGCCGTCGCGGCCGGGGCCAGGCCCAGAATCGCCGCGATCGCCCACGCGTATCTCATGGAACCTCTGTATCCCTGGCCGCGCCTCGAAGCAAGCGGAACTCGGAAGTTTTCATGTAGCCGCCCGCCCCCCGCGCGTCTATAGAAGAGGGAGGTCATCATGGTCGCTCTCGCGCTGGCCCTCGCCCTCCAAGTCGACGCCGCCGCCGAGCTCCTCCGCCTCCGCCGCGACGCCCGCGACCTGCTCGCGGAATCCCACCGCCTGCTCGATCGCGGGGACTACGAGAAGGCCGTCGACGCCCACCGCCGCGGCCGCGGCTTCGAGGCCCGCGCCCGCGAGACCCTCGATCGCGCCGTCGCCGGGCTGCTTCCCGGGCTCGACGACGACCGCTTCGAGGCCCGCGAGGCGGCGTCGAGCCGGCTGCTGACCCTCGGCCCCGCCCTCCTGCCGAAGATCGACGCCCTGTTGCGCGGCGACGTCTCGGCGGAGGTCCGCGCGCGGCTGCAGGACGTCGCCCGCCGCGTGAAGGGCGTCGAGGAGGACGCCGACGGCCGCTTCCGGCAGTGGGCGGAGGGGGCGTCGGCCTCGAGCGAATACGAGGCCGACCGCTGGTCGGCGGCGCAGGCGACGGGCCGGCCGGACACTCCCGAGGGGGGCGACCGGCAGACGGCCTGGGCGTCGAAGGACGCGGACGGCGGCGAGGAGTGGCTGGAGCTGCGCTACGCGCTGGAGGTCCGGCCGGTGAAGATCCGCGTGCACGAGACCTACAATCCGGGCGCGGTGGTGAAGGCCGAGGCCTGGACGTCGGGCGGGACCTGGCAGGTCCTCTGGCGCGGGGCCGCGGCGGTCCGCGAGGGCGAGGGCTGGTTCACGATCGACGTGCCTCCCGGCGCGCCCGCGACCCGGGCGATCCGCCTGACGATCGATTCCGCGGCGGTCTCCGGCTGGAACGAGATCGACGCCGTCGAGCTGATCGGCGAACCCTAGCGGCTGTCACGATTCCTCCGCGCGGGCGTTGGGTATAGGAGACCCCACGAGGAGGAACGGCATGATCATCGCGGTTCTGCTCGCGCTTCAGGCCGAGCCAAAATTCGAAGACAAGACGATCGAGCACGGCGGCGGGCCGGTCAAGTACCAGGTCTGCGTGCCGTCGGGCTACGACGGGTCGAAGCCCATGCCCCTCATCCTCTTCCTGCACGGGTCGGGAGAGCAGGGCGACGACGGCGTCAAGCAGTCGAGCGTCGGCATCGGCCCGGCGATCAAGGCGAATCCCAAGGGCTGGGCCCCCTACATCACCGTCATCCCGCAGAAGCCCAAGGGCCGCGGCGGCTGGATGGAGCACGAGGCCCTCATGCTGGGCGTCGTCGAGAAGACGAAGAAGGAATACAAGATCGACGAGTCCCGCCTCTACCTCACCGGCCTCTCCATGGGCGGCTACGGCTCCTGGGTCCTGGCCGCCAAGCATCCGGGGATGTGGGCGGCCGTCGCGCCGATCTGCGGCGGCGGGAATCCGGCCGACGGCCCCAAGCTCAAGGACCTGCCGATCTGGGCCTTCCACGGCGACAAGGACACGGCCGTGCCGCTCCGGAAGTCGGAGGAGATGATCGAGGCCATCAAGGCCGCGGGCGGCGCCGCGAAGCTCACCGTGTACCCGGGCGTCGGCCACAACTCCTGGGACAAGGCCTACCGCGAGGAAAAGCTCTGGGAGTGGTTCCTCCAGTACGCGAAGAAATGAGCCTCCTCCTCGTCCTGCTTGCCCTGAGCCCGGTCGAAGGGCTCCTGTCCCAGTCGACCTGGGACATGAAGGAGCTTTCCAAGGCGCCGGCCGTCCACGAGGCGCCGGGCTTCGAGGTCGAAGGCTTGAAGGCCGTCTTCTACGACGGTCCGGCGTATCAGGGCAAGCCCACGCGCGTCTTCGCCTGGATCGGCGTGCCCAAGGCCGACGGGCCGGTCCCCGCCATGGTCCTCGTCCACGGCGGCGGCGGCACGGCCTTCGCCGACTGGGCGAAGCTCTGGACGTCGCGAGGCTACGCCGCGATCGCGATGGATCTCTGCGGCGCCGTCCCGCGCAAGCGCAAGGAGGGCGGCTGGGAGCGGCACGAGGCGGGCGGCCCGCCGGGCTGGGGCGGCTTCGACCAGATCGACGCCCCCGAACGCGACCAGTGGACCTGGCAGGCCGTCGCCGCGATCGCCCTCGGCCACTCGCTGCTGCGGGCCCAGGAGGGCGTCGATAAGGACCGCGTCGGCGTCACCGGCATTTCCTGGGGCGGCTATCTCACGTGCGTCGCGGCGGCCGTCGACGCCCGCTACCGCTTCGCCGCGCCGGTCTACGGCTGCGGCTTCCTGGGCGAAGACTCCACGTGGCTGGGCACGTTCGCGAAGATGGGGCCGGAGAAGGCGGGGAAGTGGCTCGGGCTCTGGGATCCGTCGAAGTACCTCGACTGCGTCCAGGTTCCGATGCTCTGGGTGAACGGGACGAACGACTTCGCCTACCCGCTGGGCTCGTACCAGAAGTCGTATCGACTCCCCAAGGGCGAGCGCACGCTGGCGATCCGGGTGCGGATGGCGCACGCGCACGGCGGGCCGGGGGAGAAACCCGAGGAGATCCACGCCTTCGCGAACGCGCTCTTCAAGGGCGGCCCGCCGCTCGCGCGGATCGTGAAGCAGGGCCTCGAGAAGGATCTGGCCTGGGCGGAGTTCGCGTCGAAGGCGCCGATCGTCAAAGCGGAGCTCAGCTACACGAAAGACGCGGGGAAGTGGCAGGGCCGGGTCTGGGCGTCGATCCCCGCGGCGATCGACGGCCTCCGCGTTTCCGCCCGCGTGCCGGAGGGCGCCACCGCCGCCTACCTGAATCTCTTCGACGACCGCGGCCTCGTCGTGAGCGCGGAGCACCACGATCTCGTAAAATAGCCGCGTGTTCATCCCGATCGGCGACGACCAGGACCACGACCGGACGCCCTGGGCGACCCGCGCGTTGCTGGCGGCCAACCTCGTCGTCTTCGCGCTGTGCCTGCCGAGACCGAGCGATCGCGTCCTGCTGGCCTACGCGCTGAACGCCCACGACCTCCGTCCGCTCCAGTTCTTCACGCATCTCTTCCTGCACGCCGATCTCTGGCACGTCGCGGGCAATATGGTCTTCCTCTGGACCTTCGGCCGCCTCGTCGAGGAACGCCTGGGGTCCTTCGGCTACGCCGCGTTTTATCTGGTGTGCGGGCTGGGCTCCGCCGTCCTGCACCTGGTCGCGGAGAAGGACGCGGGGCTCTCCTTCGGGGCGTCGGGGGCGGTCGCGGGGATGATGGGCGCCTGCCTCGTCTTCTGCCCCCGGGCCCACATCAAGCTGCTCTACTGGTTCTTCTTCATCGGCGTGGCCCACGTGGCGATCTACGTCTGGTCCCTCATCTACATCGCCACCCAGGTCCTCTTCGCGGGATTCGGCCGAGGCTCCACCGCCTATTGGGGCCACATCGGCGGCTTCATCGTCGGCTACGGCGCGGCCTGGATCCTCCGGGAGGTCGCGGCCCGCCGGATCCGGCCCCGCGGCCCGCCGCTGGAGCCGCGCGAGCGCGAGACGCGCCGTCCGTTCCAGCTCGCGGAGGAGGACGAGCCCGTCTTTCTCGACGACGCCGTCGACGCGTTCGCGGTGGTCTGCCTCGAGAAGCCGCCGGAGGGAGCGCCGCGCAGCGGCGTCCTCGCGCGCCGCCTTCCCCGGGCCGAGGCGGAGGCCCGCCGGAAAGAGCTGGGGACGTCGGCCGCCCTCATCGCCGACCAGCCGGCGAACGATCCGCCGCCGCCGAAGCCGGTGGACGCGGCGAGCTGGGACGACCGCATGATCCGTTTCCGGGTGGGCATCGACGTCGTGCCGCTGCCCTGGAAGTCGATCGGCCTCGTCGTGGACGCGACGCTGGGCGCGGAGCGCTTTCTGGACGTCTTCGTGTCGCGGACGACGGCCTACCGCGTGCCCGCCCGGCCCGGCGTGGGGCTCACGCGCGTGGATCCCGCGCGCCGGCAGGAGGAGGCCTCGACGCTCGACGGCCTCGCGAAGGCGTTCGAGGAGCGGCGCGGGGCGCCGTGCGCGGGGGGGAGCTTCGACGACCCGGGCCAGCACGCCGATTACGTCTTCCGGGCCTGGCACCTCGCGCGCGCGGGCCGCGCCGTCCCGCCGGCCTGATCAGCGATCGTCGGCGATGTCGAGCGCGAAGAACGCGTCGTCGCCGCGTTCGACGTCTCCCGCGAGCACCCGGAGGGGGAAGACGTGCTTTCCCGGGACCGCGGATTCGAGGATCTTGAGCGGGACGTTGAGACGGCTGGTGGACTGGGGTCCCAGGACGAGGGTACGGCGGAAATCCTCGAGGAGGCCGCGTCCGGGGAGGTCGACGACCAGGGTCTGGGGGCGGTCGAGCGGATTGGTGGCGACGAGGTCGACGGAGGCGGAGCTGTTGGCGGAGACGCGGAGGAGGAAGGGCTCGACGCGGAGGAGGCCCGGATTCCAGTCGAGGCGGTGGTCGGTGGACGGGGAGAGGCGGTCGCACGCGGCGGCGGCGGCGCGGCCCCAGGCGACGCGGCGCTCCCAGTCTTCGGCGACGAACTCGAAGGGCCCGCCGCGGGAGGCGAGGATCCAGTCCGGCTTGGCCCGGAGGATGAGGTCGGCGCTGGCGGCGTAGTCGGACGGGAGGCCGCCGTTGAGGCCGGACCAGCCGCCCGAGCCGCCGTCGTGATCCGGGTGGAGGAAGGCGTCGCCGGCGAAGACGACGCGCTTGCCGTCGATCGTCGTGAAGATCGCCGATCCGTGGGAGCAATGGCCGGGGAGCCGGCGGAACGACAGCGCGTAGTTCCGCCAGGCGACGCGCTCGCCGTCCGCGAGGACGCGTTCGACGGCGACGGGGCGCGGGTGCGCGTGGGGGGAGCGGCGGTAGGCCGGGTCGGTGATCACGCCGGCGACCTGGTCCATGACCCACACGTCGGGGCCCTTGCGCCCGGGGATGGAGCCCAGGCCGCCGTAGTGGTCGCCGTGGGCGTGGGTGATCGTGACGAGGTCCACGTCGCCGCCGATGCGCTGCGTCTGGGCGCGGATGATCTGGGCCGCGAGCAGGTCGCCGAAGGGGTCGATGAACCACATCTCGCCGCGGGCGGCCGACACCGCGTAGGTGCTGCCGGTGAAATGCAGGTGGTCGCTGAGGCGCGTCCAGGGGCGGCGGCCGTCGGACCCGACCTGGGTGCGGTCGAGGAAGCGGACGGCGGGGGGGATGCCGACGCGATCCTTCGTGTAGCGTCCGTAGCTCTTGAGGAAGGCGGCTTCGGCGACGCCCTCGGCGGCCTTGGAGAGGGCGGCGGTGGGCGCCTCGAGGAGGGGTTCGCCGTGCTCGGGGAAGACCGCCTCGGGGTCCAGGGCCGCGAGCGTCTTCAGCGAGGCGGCGGCGGCGGCCAGCCCGTCGCCGGTGGCCGGATCCCAGTCGGTCGTGTAGGGCGTCCAGAGGGTGCCGTTTCCGGCGAGGGCGTCGCCGCTGAAGACGAGCGGCCGGGCCTTCTCGGCGCCCTTGCGGCGCGCGGCGTAGGCGACGTGGCCGCGCGTGTGTCCCGGCGTGGCGATCGGCGTGATCGTCCAGCCGCGCCAGTCGAACTCCCGTCCGGGCTCGACGACGCAATCCACGGCGGCGAGCCCTTCGGGCAGGACGAGGTACTCCCAGGCGTCGAAGGTGCGCTCCCGGACGCCCGCCTGGAGCGGGGGCGTGGAAGCGGGAAGGTAGGCGCGCCAGTATCGCTGGACGCCTTCGGGGGTGATCCAGGGGGCGGACGCGCGGGGCGCCCGCGCCGGGACTCCCGCGGCGGCCCACGCGGTCGCGCCCGCCGCGGCGTCGCGATGATGGTGCGTCAGGTAGGCGCCTTCGATCGCCGTGATCCCCGCGTACGACAGCTCGGTGAGGTCCGCGCCGAGGGGCGCGCCGAAGACGATCGCGCCGTCGCCGTCGACCAGGGCGTAGGCGGCCGGCACGGTCGGCGACCGCCAGACCCGCTCCGCGACGAGCGTCCAGTTCGGCACGCGGACTTCCGGCGCGGCGCAGGAGAGCAGCGCGAGGAGCAGCGCGGCGGCGGGGCGGCGGGTCATATGCCGCTTAGTTTATCCCCGGGGGCGGAATCCGGGGCGGATTACATCAAGACGATCGCGCGGCCCAGGATCTCGCCGCGCTCCATCGCGGCGAAGGCGTCGTTGATCTCCTCCAGGCGGATCCGGCGCGTGATCGACGCCGCCGGCCGGATCCGGCCGTCCGCCGCCAGCCGGATCACCACCGGCATGTCCTTCCGCACCCGGCAGCCGAACGAGCCCGCCACCGTCAGGCCCCGCCGCACCAGCCGGTTGATTTCCAGCGGCGCCGTCTGCCCGGCCGACGCGACCCCCACCAGCACGACCCGGCCCCCGTCGCGCGTCATCTTCAGGGCCTGGACGATGGTCTCCGGACGTCCCACCGCCTCGACCGCCACGTCCACGCTCCCCGCGGCCGGCTCGCCGCGCGCCGCGTTGACGACGGCCGTCGCCCCCAGCTTCCGCGCCTCGGCGAGCTTGTCGTCCTTCACGTCGACGGCCACGATCTCGCCGGCGCCGAAGGCCGCCGCCATCTGGATGAGGTTCGAGCCCACTCCGCCCGCGCCGATCACGGCGACCGACTCCCCCGGCCGCAGCGCGGCGGCGTTCTTCAGCGCGCCGTAGGCCGTCATCACCGCGCAGCCCAGCACGCACGCGTCCTCGAGGGGCAGGCCGTCGGGCAGCGGAAAGACGTCGGTGGCGGGGACGACGGCGTACTCGGCGAGGCCGCCCATCATCTGCATGCCGAGCGGCGTGCCGTCGGCGCGGCGCAGGCGGGTGGTGCCGTCGTAGAGGACGCCCTTGACGCGGTTGAGGGCGAAGTAGGTCTCGCAGAGGTCGTCGCGTCCCGCCTCGCAGGAGCGGCAGCGGCCGCAGGGCATGATGAAGCTGGAGACGACGCGGGTGCCGGGCGCGGGCCCGCGGACGCCGGGGCCCAGGGTGTCGACGACCCCCGAGATCTCGTGCCCGAGGACGCAGGGGACGACGAAGGGCAGGTGGCCGCGGGCGACGTGGAGGTCGGAGTGGCAGACGCCGCAGGCGGCGACGCGGACGAGGATCTCGTCGGCCTTCGGTTCGGGGCGGGGGATGTCCTCGATCCGGAGCGGCGCTCCGACGGCCGGCAGGACGGCGGCCCGCACTACTTCTTTTCCGCGGCTTTGAACTCGAGGGCCGCGGAGTTGATGCAGTAGCGGAGGCCGGTGGGCTTGGGGCCGTCGTCGAACACGTGGCCCAGGTGCGAGCCGCACTTGGAGCACATGACTTCGGTGCGGGGGTAGCCGATGTGGTGGTCGACGGCGGTCTTGATGTTCTTCTTGTCGGCCATGTCCCAGAAGGCGGGCCAGCCGGAGCCGGAATCGTACTTGGTGTCGGAGGCGAAGAGGTCGGCGCCGCAGGCGACGCAGACGTACATGCCGGCGGCCTTGTGGTTGTAGTACTTGTTCTGGAAGGGCCGCTCGGTGCCCTTCATGACGCAGACGTTGTACTGCTCGGGGGTGAGCTTCTTCTTGAGCTCCTCGGGGGTAGGGGCGGCGGCGGCGGGTTTCACGGCATTCACCTCCGGAGGAGGGGGCGCGGCCGCGGCGGACGTCGGCGCGGCCTCCCGCGAGCAGGCGGCCAGGACGAGGAGCAGGGCGAACGGCGCGGCTCTCATCGGTCTTCCTCCATCCGTAGAACCCCGGCGGCGGCGGCCGTATTCCCGGGCGACCGTCCGATTCTATCCGGGAGGGCGTTCCCGCCTCAAGAAGGTGTTACCCGCCGTCCGGGGCGCGGGGCGGGAATCCCGCGGGGTATAATGACCCCGCGCATGCGCACACCCGAAGACGACGCGTACCTGGGGCGGACCGTTCTGGAGCGCGGGCTGGTCGCCCGCGAGGCCCTCCTCGAGTGCCTCTTCCAGATGACCCTCGACCGCAAGGCCGGCGTGCCCCGGCCGCTCGGGGTGCTGCTGGTTTCGCGGGGCGTCCTGACGGAGGAGGACCTCAACGGCATCCTCGCGTCGCGGGTGACGGCCGCCGGCGGGGCGGGGAGCCTCCCCGAGGCGGAGGTCGGGCGCCTGCTGGTCACGTCGGGCCTCATCTCCAAAGAGAACGTCGAGGAGTGCGTCCGCCTGCAGCGCGAGCTGCGGGAGTCGGGCAAGACGGCCCCGCCGCTCGGCGAGGTCGTGGTGAGCCGGGGCTACGTCACCGAAGGGCAGGTGCTGCGCGCGCTCGCCTATCAGAAAAAGGGCGTGTACCGCTGCGCGGGCTGCGCGGTGCGCGTGACGGCCTCGCCCCCGCCGGCGGGAAGCCGCTACCGCTGCCGCAAGTGCGGCGGGGTGCTGGAGCTGACGGAGGACGCGACGGCCGCCGGCAGCGCGATCTCGCTCCGGGAAGGCGAGCGCGGAGAGGAGACCCAGGCCGAGATCGACCGGGCCTCCGCGATCTACCTCAAGCAGAAGAATCTCGTGCGGCGCGACCAGCTCCGCGAGGGGCAGCGCCTGCAGACGGAGTTCAGCCGCTACGGCCTGGTCGTGCCGCTGCTGGAGCTGCTGCGGCGGACGTCGGCCCTCTCCCTCGAGCAGCAGCGGCAGGTCGAGGGGATGGACTTCGGACGCCTCGTCCGCGACCCGGACTGGAAGACGCAGGCCATCCCGGGCTACCGTCTCCAGGAGCGCGTCGCGAGCGGCGGCTTCGCGGCCATCTGGACGGCCGAGACGCTGTTCGGCGCCGGCCGGGTGGCGGTGAAGATGCTCCACCCGGAGCGGGCGAAGGATCCCCGCTCGGTCGCGCGCTTCGAATGGGAGGCGATGCTCCTGCGGCGCTTCCAGAACCCGCGCATCGTCCGGGGCATCGACAACGGATTCGACCGCGGCAACCACTACCTCGTCATGGAACTGGTGGAGGGGCGCTCGCTGGGGCAGGTCCTCTCCGAATCGGGCGCGTTCCCCGTCCGGGAGGCCGTGCGCATCACGCGCCAGGTCGCCGAGGGCCTCCGCTACCTGCACGACCAGGGCTTCCTCCACCGGGACGTCAAGCCCGACAACGTGCTGCTCGCCGCCAACGGAGACGTGAAGCTCTGCGACCTCGGCTTCGCCGTGCCCGTCCCCAAGCGCGAGCCCATGGATCCGTCGGAGACCGCGGTCGCCGTCGGCACCGCCGGCTACATGTCCCCCGAGGCCGCCAAGTCGCCCGCCACCGTGGGCGGGGACATCTACGCGCTGGGGATCCACCTCTACGCCCTCCTCACCGGCCACGAGCCGTTCCCGGGCGCGAGCTCGGAGGAAGTCGTCACCGTCCAGATCGCCGACGGCATGCCCGTCCCGAACCTGATGGTCGTCCAGGCGCCGCCGCCCGTGGTGCGGATCCTCAAGCGCATGATGCATCCCGACCCCCTCCGCCGCTACCCGACGGTGGCGGACGTCGTGGCGGACCTGGACCGCCTGGAGGTCCCGTGAGCGCCGCCGACGAGGACGCGCTGGGCAAGCTCCTCCTGGAGCGCGGGCTCCTCGCCCAGGACGAATACGACGAGGCCGAGCGGGAGCGGAAGACGTCGGGCCGCCCCCTGGCCGAGATCCTGGTCCAGAAGTCGTTCCTCAGCGCGCCGCAGGTGCGCGACGCCCAGGCCGCCCTCGAGAAGCGGATCCGGTTCTGCCCCGAGTGCAAGGGGCCGGTCTTCGTCACCCGCATGATGGCGGAGGGCGAGCGCTGCCCGCGCTGCCTGGGCCCGGTGGAATGGCACGCGGAGAAGGCCGTCGCGCAGATCCAGGACCTCGAGACGATCATCCAGCTGACGAAGGACGAGCTGCCGTCCGACGTCCAGCGCGCCCGGACGATGCCGGGGCACCTCTTCGGGAAATACGTGCTGCTGGAGGAGCTGGGCAAGGGCGGGGCGGGCGTCGTGCAGAAGGCCTGGGACACGATGCTCGGGGAGTACGTGGCGCTGAAGTTCATCCGCGAGATCCGGCATTCCACGGACCTGGGGACGGACACGAAGAAGCTGCGGCAGGAGCAGATCTTCGACCTCCTCCAGGAGGCGCGCGCGGCGCTGCGGCTGCGGCACGAGCACATCGTGGCGGTGCGCGACCTGGGGCGCATCGAGCAGCAGTTCTACATCGCGATGGACTTCGTCGAGGGGAAGACGCTGGCGGAGCACATCCGCGCGGCCCATGGCCGCTCGCGGATCTCGCCGCTCTACGAGGACCCGAGCTTCCAGCTGGGCGCGCTCCGGGACGTGGCCAACGCGATCCATTACGCGCACACGTTTCCGAAGCCGATCGTGCACTGCGACCTGAAGCCGGGCAACATCCTGATCAGCAAGACGGGCACGGCCTTCGTGATGGACTTCGGCCTCGCCCGGGTGCTGGGCGGGCGCAAGGACGACGACGAGGAGGAGAAGGTCCGCGGGACGCCCTCGTACATGGCCCCCGAGCAGCTGGGCGGCCGGCACGAGGAGATCGGCCCGCAGACGGACGTGTACGCGCTGGGGGCGATCCTCTACGAGCTGCTGGCCGGCCGGCCGGTGTTCACGGGGGAGCCGCTGTCGATCCTGCTCCAGGCGACCCGCGGGACGCCCGAGCGGCCGACGGAGGTCGTGCGCAAGAAGGAGACGGGCTCCGACTCCACGAAGATGCTGCTCAAGCTCTCCAAGCTCGAGGAGATCTGCCTGAAGTGCCTGGCGCGGGACCCCAAGGAGCGCTACGTCTCGGCGCGGGCGGTGGCCGAGGAGCTCGAGACCGTGCTCGAGGCCATCGAGGCGGGCCGGGACCGCGACATGGTCCCCCCCCGGGTCCTCGAGGCGCAGGAGCGCTCCGAGGTGCGGCGGGTCGACGAGCACATGACCCGCATGGACCTGGACCTGGCCCTGCAGGAGACGGAGACCGTGGCCCGGCGGCGCGACGGCACCCGCGTCAAGGACCGGCTCGAGGACCGGCGCCGCCAGGTCGAGATCCTCCGGGCCCTGCGCGAGCGCCTGGTGGCCAAGCTCAACGCCCAGCGGCCGACCTTCGAGACCTTCGAGTCGGAAGCCGCCGTCCTCAAGGGCGTGGAGATCCTCAAGGCCACCGCCGCCAAGCTCTACGTCCTCATCGGCGAATCCTCGCGCGAGCTGGCCTGGTCGGCCCTCTCCTGCGCCCAGGTGGTGGCCATGGCCGAGCGCGTGGCCCTCGGCGACCCCGAGGACCGCTTCGCCCTCGGCATCCTCTGCCACCACGGCCGCTCCCATTCCCTCGCCTTGCGCTACCTCTCCTCCCTCGCCGGCACCCCCTTCGACCAGGAAGCCAAGCGGGTTCTGCAGTCGAGCTCCTGACCCAGTAGCCAGTAGACCGTAGACAGAGAGTCCCCCCCTCCCCCCCCCGGGGGGGGGCGGGGGGAATCCACGGTCTACCGTCTACGGTCTACCGTCTACTGGATCCCGGGATATACTTCGGCGGGTAGCGGGCCGGGGAATGGCGGGACTTCCATGAGCGACGACACTTCGCTGGGCCGGACCCTCCTCGAGCGCGGGCTTCTCACCCGGGACGAATTCGACGACGCCGAATCCGCCCGGCGCTCCTCCGGCCGCCCCCTCATCGGCATCCTCATCGAAAAGTCCTACCTCAGCGCCGCCCAGATCCGCGACGCCATGGCCGCCCTCCAGAACCGCGTCCGCTTCTGCGCCCGCTGCGACGTCCGCGTGCCCGTCCCGGAGGTCGTCGACGGCCGCGAGCGCTGCCCGCGCTGCCTCTTCGAGGTGCGCTGGCAGGAAGAGAAGCGGATCGCGCAGCTCCAGGACTTCGAAACGATCGTGCGCATCACCCGGGACGAGCTGCCGCCGGACGTCGAGGCCGCCCGCCGCCTGCCCGCCCGCATCCTCGGCAAGTACATCCTCCTCGAGGAGATCGGCCGGGGCGGCGCCGGCATCGTGCAGAAGGCCTGGGACACCATGCTCGGCGAGTACGTCGCCCTCAAGTTCATCCGCGAGGACGAGCGCGCCGTCTACGAGGACACCGAGACCCGCCGCGTCCGCATCTTCGACCTCGTCCAGGAAGCCCGCGCCACCCTCCGCCTCCGCCACGAGCACATCGTCCCCGTGCGCGACATCGGCCGCGTCGAGGGCCGCTTCTACATCGCCATGGACTACGTCGAAGGCGAGACCCTCGCCGAGCACAACCGCCAGGCCAAGTCCCGCGGCGCCCTCTCCCCGCTCTACGAGCGCCCCGCCCACTGGCTCCGGCATCTCCGCGACGTGGCCGGCGCCCTCCACTACGCGCACACGTTCCCCAAGCCCATCGTCCACTGCGACATGAAGCCGGCCAACATCCTCATCTCCGCCGCCGGCGTCGCCTTCGTCCTCGACTTCGGCCTCCACCGCGTCCTCGTCGGGAACCGCGAAGGCGCCGAACGCGTCCGCGGCACCCCCGCCTACATGGCCCCCGAGCAGGTCATCGGCGACGCCGCCGCCATCGGCGTCGCGACCGACGTCTACGGCCTCGGCGCCACCCTCTACGAGCTCCTCGCCGGACGCCCCGTGTTCACCGGGGAGCCGGAGGACATCCTCCGCCACAACATGCGCGACATGCCCGCGCCGCCGCTCGACGTCCTGCGCGGCGAGGCCCCGCGCTCCCGCCACCTCCCCGAGCTCACGCTGCTGGAGGAGGTCTGCCTCCGCTGCCTCGCCAAGGAGCCGCGCGACCGCTATCCGACGGCGCGCCACGTCGCCGAGGCGCTCCAGCAGGTCGTGGAGGCCGTCGACACCGGCCGCGACGGCGGCATCGTCCCGCCCGCGCTGGCGGAGGCCATCGAGCGCGCGGAGGTCCGCCGCGTCGACGAGCAGATCTCCAGCGGCGATCTCGAGGAGGCCCTGCGCGAGCTCCACACGGTGCGCCTCAAGCGCGAAAGCCTGAGCGCGCGCCGCCGCCTCGAGAGCCGGCGCCACCAGCTCCAGCTGCTGTCCCAGATGCGCGGACGGCTCGTCGACCGCCTCAGCGCCGCGCGCCCCGTCCTGCCCCGTCTGGAAGTGGGCGGCGACGTCTGGCGGGACGTCGAAATCCTCAAAGCCACGCCCCGGATGCTCGTGGTCTACCACGACGGCCGCGGCCGCGAGGTGCCGTGGACGGCCCTGCCGCCGGGGGAGGTGGCGGAGGTCGTCGAACGCGCCGACATGAACGAGCCGGCCGACCGGCTCGCGCTGGCGATCCTCTGCCGGCTGGCCCGGATGGAGGAGAAGGCGAACCGCCACTTCGAGAGCCTCAAGGGCACGCCGCTCGAGGACCTGGCCAAGGAGATCCGGGAGTCGGCGCTTTAACAAGGGCGAAGGACCTCGGTGCTTCGTCCCCTCGGATTTTGGTCCTTGGTCCTTGGCCTTTGGTCCTTTGTCCCGGTTGGGGGGCCCGTTTGCTATACTGAGCCCCTCCATGGCCGGCAAGCGGGATCCTGAGGGTCGGGAACAAGACCCGATCATCCTCAAGAACGGCATCGCGGTCCTCACCCCGGACCCGATCGCCGAAGGCGCGTTCGGCCAGGTCCACGTCGGCAAGATCCTCAATCCCATGGGCCTGCTCGCCGAGCGCATCGTCTGGGGCGAGGAGAGCCCGCGCTGGCTCGGCCTCGACGACATCCCCTACCTCGAAAACCAGCGCACGGGCATCCCGCTCCCGATGATCGCCCCCGGCCAGACCCGGCGCGTGTACGAAGCCGCCGAGCGGCTCTGGCGCGACTACCTCGAGCGCCGCCGCGTGGACCGGCCCAAGGCCGACGAGGAATTCCGCGACCTCCTCAACCTGATCGACCCCATGCTCCACGAGGACCGCGTCATCGCCGTCAAGGTCCTCCGCGCCCCCACCTCCGCCGATCCCCGCCCGGACGGAGGGCCGAGCGAGATGGAGCGGCGCTTCATCAAGGAGAACGACCTCCTCCGCGCCCTCCGCCACCCCGGCATCGTGCGCCGCTTCGGCCTCGTCCGCGACGAGACGATGGGCTGGTGCCTGCTCATGGAGTACGTGGAAGGGGAGACGCTCGACGTCCGCCAGCGCGCGCTGCCCGGAGGTCGCGTGCCCTTCGCGGCGGCCGCCGAAATCATCGGCCAGGTGGCCGATGCCCTCGCCTACGTGCACGAAAAGGGGATCGCCCACCGCGACCTCAAGCCCCAGAACATCATGATCCGCCGCGACGACGGCCGCGCCGTCCTGATGGACTTCGGCATCGGCAAGTGGATCGACGAGACGCACACGGCGCGGCTGACGATGTCGGGCGTCCGCGTCGGCACGCCCCGCTACATGGCCCCGGAGCAGGCCGTCGCCGAGGCCCCGGTCGGGCAGCCGGCGGACGTCTACCAGCTCTCCACGATCCTCTTCGAGCTGGTGACGGGCCGGGCCGCCTACGCGGACATGGAGGTCACCCAGATCTTCGAGTGGCTCATGGATCCCGCGCGGCGGCATCCGAGCGACGTCCGGGACGGGGCTCCGGGGATCTCGCGGGAATTCGAGTCGCTCATCGAGGTCGGGCGCGACAAGGACGCGGCGAAGCGCTGGACGATCGAGGAGTTCCGCGACCGCCTGCGCCGCCTCGCGGCGGAAGCCCAGTTCGAGGGGCCGGCGACGGAGCCCCCGCGCAGCCGTCCCGAGGCCCTGGAGCTCCTCCGGCTCACCCGGATGCGCCGCAAGGAGATCGCCTGGGAGGAGCGGCAGCTGGAGGACCGGGTCCGCCTGATCGACCTCCAGGCGCGCGTGAAGGAGGCCTGGGCGCTGCTCGAGCGCAAGTCCTACCTCGAGGCGCGGCCCGCCGCCGAGTCCCTCGCCCGCGAGGCGGTCGGCCTGTCGGCGCGCCACGCGACGCTCAAGGCCGAGATCGAGAACCTCGCCCGGGCGTTCGAGCGGGCGTCGGCGCGCAGCGAGGCCGAATCCCTCCTCTCCCTCGCCGAGCAGCACGACGGCGCCGGGCGCTACGCCGAGACCGGCGAGGCGCTCGACGCCGCCAAGGGCCGCGTCGAGGTCCTGCCCGTCGAAGCCTACGCCGACGTCCACGCCCGCTTCCGCGCGCTGTCCGAGCGCTACGAGGCGCGGCACCGCTCGTTCGTCGACCTCCTGGGCACGCTGCGGAAGTCGTTCGTCGAGAAGATCCAGGACCGGGAGCGCGAGCTCCGCGAGGCGGCCGACGCGGGACGTCCGCCCGCCATCGAGCGGATCGAAGAGCTGGCCGGCCAGCTCGCGGGCGCCGAGAAGAACCTCCACGCGATCGAGCGGGACCAGGCCGGGCCTTCCGCCTACGACGGCGTCCAGCGCGACTTGATCCTCCTCCGCGAGGCGCTCGACAGCCTGCGCCGCCGCGCCGCCGCCCCGACGCCCTGACCCGCGAGTTCCTTGAACCTCGCGGTCAAATGTCCTACCCTCAGCGTCCATGCCCCGCCTCGCCGCGTTCCCCAAGGGCTTCTTCGACGCGATCGTCGCCCGGAAGATGACCGTCTTCCAGTGGATCGAGCTGGCCGGGAGCCTCCAGCTGGACGGCGTCGAGCTCTACCCGAAGTTCCTCGATTCCTTCGACGCCGCCTACCTCGCCCGCGTCCGGAAGGAAGCCGCCTCCCGGGGGATGGAGATCCCCATGATGTGCAACTCGCCCGACTTCACCCAGCCCGACCCCGCCGCCCGCAAGAAGGAGGTCGAGCGCGCCCGCGACATGTTCCGCGTCACCGCCGAGCTCGGGGGCCGCTGGTGCCGCGTGCTCTCGGGGCAGAACCGCCCGGGCCTGAACGAGGCCGAGGCGATCAAGTGGGTCGTCGACGCCCTCTGGGAGCTCGTCCCGCACGCGAAGGCGGCGGGCATCGTGATGGCGATGGAGAACCACTACAAGGACGGGCTCTGGGAATATCCCGAGTTCGCCCAGAGTCACCGGCGCTATCTCGCGATCCTGGACGCGGTCGACTCCCCCTGGCTCGGCGCCCAGTACGACCCGTCGAACGCGGTGGTGGCGGGCGAGGATCCCTACGCGCTCCTCGACCGGGTGCTGCCGCGGCTGGTGTCGATGCAGGCCTCCGACCGCTACCTCGAGGGGGGGACCCTGGAGGACCTCAAGCGTCACAACGCCGACGCCATGCACGGCTACGCGAAGATCGTGAAGCACGGCGTGATCGGGAAGGGCCTCAACGACTACGACCGCATTTTCGGCACGCTGGCCCGGGCCGGCTATCCCGGCTGGGTGAGCATCGAGGACGGCGAGGGGCCGACCGTGGAGGAAGGCATGGCCAACCTCCGGGCCAGCGCCGAGTTCCTGCGGGAGAAGTTCGCGAAGCATTTCGGCGGCGGCGGCGATGAGTAGCGCGGTCGAATCAGTCCGCCCGCTCGCGGGCAAAGTCGCGCTCGTCACCGGCAGTTGCATCGGGTTGGGCGCGGCGATCGCCGAGCGCCTCGCGGCCGACGGCGCCCGGGTCGTCGTCACCGGCTACCCCGCCGAGCGGGGGCAGGCCCTCGCGTCGAAACTCCCGAACAAGGCGGTGTTCATCCCGGCCGACTTCCGGAGCGCCGAGGAGACCTCCGCGCTGGCGCGCCGCGCGATCGAGCTTTGCGGGGGCGTCGACATCCTCGTCAACAACGCGGCGGTCAGCACGCGCGCCACGCTCGACCAGGTCAGCCCGGAGCTGTTCGACACCCAGTTCCACATCATCGTCCGCGCGCCGCTGCTGCTGACGCAGGCCGCCCTTCCGTCGCTGCGGGCGCGGAAGGGCGTGGTGATCAACATCGCCAGCGTGAACGCGGCCATCGGCTGGCCGGACCTGATCGTGTACTCGGCGGCCAAGGGCGCCCTCGTCACCGCCTCGAGGAACATGGCCAACGCGTTCCAGCACGCGCGCGTCCGCGTCTACTGCCTCAACCCGGGCTGGATCGACACCGAAGGCGAGCGGAACCTCATGTCGAAGCTGGGGCATCCGCCCGACTTCCTGGACCGCGAAGGCGAGAAATTCCCGCTCGGCCGCCTCATGAAGCCGGAAGAGGTGGCGGAGGTCGTCGGCTTCTTCGCCTCCGGCAAGGCGGCCGCCTTCAGCGGCGCCGTCGTCGAGTTGGAGCAGTTCCCGCTCGGCTGCCTGCATCCCCCGATGGAGAAAGACTCATGAGCTCGATCTTCGACGGCGGACCGAAAGTCCAGCTGTCCCTCGACCTGCAGACCCTGGCCGACGCGCTGCCCACCGCCGAGATCGCGGTGAAGGCGGGCGTCGACTGGCTCGAGGTCGGCACGCCCCTCATCCTCGGGGAAGGGCTCCACGCGGTGCGCGCGCTGAGCCAGAAGTACCCGAACCACCCGATCATCGCCGACCTCAAGACGATGGACGCCGGCTACCTCGAGGCCGAGATGATGTACAAGGCCGGCGCCGCGTTCGTGGTCGTGATGGGCCAGGCCCACGAGCACACCGTGCGCGAGGCGGTCCGCGCCGGCAAGGAGTTCAAGAAGTACGTCATGGCCGACGTCATGCTCTGCCCCGACAAGGTCGCCATGGCGAAGAAGATGGAGGCGATGGGCGTCGACGTCGTCATCGTCCACACCGGCCTCGACGAGCGGCACTGGGAGAAGGGGAAGTCGCCGATCGACGACCTCAAGAAGATCCGCGCCGCCGTGAAGTGCCCGCTGCAGGCCGTCGGCGGCCTCTCGAGCGAGCAGGCGGCGAGCTGCCCGTCCCTCGGCGCCGACCTCGTCGTGATCGGCGCGCCGCTGGCCGTCGCCGACTACGAGCTCAAGCCGGGCGCCGACGCGGACAAGCTGTTCGAGACGATCCGGAACTTCGTCAAGCGAGTGAAGGGAAAGTAGAGATGTCGAAGACCATGGCCGCCGTCGTCCAGACCGAGATGAAGAAGGGGGCCGTCGAGCTCCGCGACATGCCCGTGCCCGAGCCGGGCGAGGGCGAGGTCCTGCTCCGCGTGCGCGGAGTGGGCGTGTGCGGCTCCGACGTCCACCAGTACCACAACACGCAGTCGTGGAGCGTCCGCGTGCCCGTCATCCTGGGACACGAGTTCTGCGGCACCGTCGCGGCCCTGGGGAAGGGGGTCAAGGGTTTCGCCGAGGGCGAGCTCTGCGCCAGCGAGACGGCGGCGGACATCGACCTCGACTGTCCGCTCACGCGCGTGGGGCAGTACAACCTCGACCCCGCGCGCCGCGGCTTCGGCTACGACCTGCACGGCGCGATGGCCGAGTACGTGAAGGTGCCGGCGCGCCTGCTGCACCGCGTGCCGAAGAACGTGCCGGCGGACGTGGCGGCCATGACCGAGCCCTGCTGCGTCGCCTACCAGGCGACGGTCGTCAACGCGCGCGTGCGTCCGGGGGACGTCGTCGTCGTCATCGGCCCGGGCCCCATCGGCCTGCTCTGCGGCACGATGGCGCGGCTGTCCGGCGCGGGGCGCGTGATCCTCGCGGGCACGCCGCGGGACAAGGGGCGCATGGCGACGGGCCTGAAGGCCGGAGCGACCCACGCGGCCGAGTCCGCGGAGGAGGTCGCGACGCTGCTCAAGGGGATGTCCGACGGCCTGGGCGCGGACGTGATCATCGACGCCGCCGGGGCGTCGGTCACGCTCAAGTCGGCGCTCGAGTGGGTCCGGCCGGCGGGGCACATTTCGAAAGTCGGCTGGGGCCCGCAGCCCATGAACTTCTCGATGGACCTTCTGGTGCGCAAGGCGGTGACTCTGCAGGGCAGCTTCAGCCACACCTGGGCGGTCTGGGAGCGCGTGCTCGCGATGCTGGGCACGGGCCAGCTCGATCCGCGGCCGTTCCTGACGAAGGTGTCGCCGATCGCGGACTGGAAGGCGTCGTTCGACGGCATGCACGCCGGCGATTTGATCAAGCCGGTTTTGACTCCGTAGGGATAAACCTTAAACTGAGGGCGATGAAGGTCTACGACGTCTCGATGCCGATCCGGCCGGAGATGCCGGTGTATCCCGGCAATCCAGCCTTCGAGCGGCGGATCACCAAGGTCCACGGCAAGGACGGATCGCCGGTCAACGAGTCCCAGCTCGTGATGGGGGCGCACTGCGGGACGCACATCGACGCCCCCAAGCATTTCGAGGCGGAGGGCTACGCGACGGACCGCGTGCCGCTCGACCACCTGATCGGCCCCGCCCGCCTGCTGCACTTCCCGGGCGTCGACAAGATCGACCAGCCGGACCTCGAGACGCACGACTGGAAGGGCGTCGAGCGCGTCCTGTTCCGCACGCGGAATTCCGACCATTGGAAGCGCCGCGGGGCGTTCGACCCCAAGTTCACGTACCTGACGGGGGCCGCCGCGCGCTTTCTGGTGTCGAAGCGCCTGAAGCTGGTGGGGATCGACAGCCTGGGCATCGAGCAGTTCGGCAGCCCGGATCACCCGGCGCACCACGCCTTCCTGCGCGCGGGCGTCACGATCCTCGAGGGGCTGTACCTGGCGGACGTCGCCCCCGGCGACTACGTCCTCTTCTGCGGCCCGCTGCGGATCATGGACGGCGACGGCGCGCCCGCCCGGGTGCTGCTCACCGACCGGATGCCGTAGCTAAGCGGCCCGAGGTAACTTCTGGCACTCCTCGCGGGCCGCTTATCCTGAGCGAGCCGCAAGCGAGTCGAAGGATTTCCCTCGATAACCCTTCGACTCCGCTTCGCTCCGCTCAGGGTAAGCAGGGCGAGAGGATGCCACTCCTTTGCTCGCCCTGCTTAGCTCCGCGCGATCGGGAGGGGCAGCTCGGCGCCGCGGTTCTTCGAGTGGCGGATGAAGGCCTCGGCGTATTTGCAGCCGGCCTCCTGGCCCCGCGCCCGGTGCATGAAGTCCACGTTCGTGTAGAGGTCCAGGTCCGGCCGGTCCTTGTACCAGGTGTGGAGGAAGCACGCTTCCTTCTTCCGGGCCTCGGTCGCGGTGATGTCGACGTAGTGGGTCGGCTGGAAGAGCTGGGTGCCGGCGTTCTCGAAGAAGAACAGCTCGAAGCTCCCCTTCGACTTGAGCCAGGCGTCGTAGACCAGGCCGAAGACGTTCCGGTGGTCCCGGTGGGAGTTGATCGGCCACCAGGTGTAGACCAGGTCCGGCTTCTCTTCCTCGAGGGTCTTCCGGAAGGCGTCGCAGCGGGCGGGATTGACCTCGGTCGTCCCGTCGATCTGGTCGGAGAAGCGCGCGCGGATCTTGAGGAGGGCGCAGGCCTTCTCCGCCTGGGCCGCGCGGATCGCCCCGGCCTCGTCGTGGCTCTTGCCTTTCATCCCCGCTTCGCCGCGGGTCAGGTAGAGCGCGACCACGTCGTGGCCCTGGTCGGCGTAGCGCGCCATGGTGCCGCCGGCGGCGCCTTCGACGTCGTCCGGATGCGCGCCCACGAACAGCACCTTCGTCTTGCGGACGGTCCGCGTGTCCTGGGAAACCGCGGGGAGCGCGACCGCTCCGGCGGCGGCGGCCGCCCAGGTCGACAGCTTCAAGACGCCACGCCGGCTGAGGTCTTCCATGGTCGCCTCCTTCAGGAAGCACTTCGCGCGTCCCCTCCGGATTGGCTCGAATATCGTTTTTCGGGCCACTCCCCCGCGGCCGCGCGAAATGCGGTCGAGGGACTGAACATGCGCGGAATGACGATGGGTCTCCTGCTGTGCGTTCTGGGGGCGTCCCCCGATGACGAAGCGGGGTTCGTCTCCCTGTTCGAGCCGGACCGCCTGGCGGAGTGGGTTCAATGCGGCCCGGGCGGCTTCAAGGTCGAGGGCGGCGTGGCCACCGGGTCGGGCGGCATGGGGCTCTGGTACTACAAGAAGAAGACGTACGCGAACTTCACTCTGCGCGGGGAGTTCCGGCAGGAGGGGAAGTCGGACTCCGGCGTCTTCGTGCGGTTCCCGGATCCGGGCAACGATCCCTGGATCGCCGTGAAGCAGGGCCACGAGGTGGAGATCGGCGACCAGACCAAGCCTTCGTTCAAGTCCACCGGATCGATCTACGCGTTCCACGGGCCGACCGAGCTTCCCCTGAACCCCGTGGGCTCGTGGAACCGCTATGAAATCACCTGCTCCGGGAAGCGATACCAGGTGAGCCTGAACGGAAAGCCCGTCCTCGACTACACCGACGCCGCCGGCCGTCCGCTGTCCGGCTACGTGGGACTTCAGAACTTTCCGTATCCCGACCCCGTCCGCCACCGCAACGTGAGGATCAAGGAACTGCCCTAGTCGTCCCATCCCTCCGAAGAGAGGGCTATAGTACCGGGGGGATGGACGACGATCGGGAGTTCGGCGAAACCGCGGTCCGCGAGGGCCTGATTTCCAGGGACGACCTGCGGGTGGCGGTCGACGCCCAGAGCGGGCGGAGCCTGAAGGACACCCTGCTCACGCGGGGTCTCCTCAAGCCGGAGGACGTCCAGCGGATCGTGGACCTGCTCCAGAACGACGACCGGAGGGACGCCGCTTCCCTCTGGGACACGCTCCCCGCCCTGGCCGGCCGGGCGATCCCGGCCGGGTCGACCAGCCCCGACGACTTCCTGCTCGGCCAGATCGCCCTGGAATGGAAGCTGGTCACGCCCGATCAGCTGGTCGAAGCACTACGCGAGCAGCGCCAGGCGCGAGGCGAGGGCCGGAACGCCCCGCTGGGCGAGCTCCTGGTGGAGCGCCGCTGGCTTCAGAAAGCGGACTTCGAACGCGTCCTGAAGGAGCAGGTCTGCCGGAGAGAGGGACCTCCCGGGATCGAGCGCTACGAGGTCCGCGAGCGGCTGGGCGAGGGCACGGCCGCCGTCGTGTATCGCGCGTGGGACCGCGACCTGGGACGTCCGGTCGCCATCAAGGTGCTCCGCTCCGCCTCCGAGTTGAACTCGACGGCCCGCGAGCGGTTCCAGCGGGAGGCCCGCGCGCAGGGCAGCATCTCCCACCCCCACGTGGTGACGGTCCACGACGTCGGAGAGGCGGGCGGCCGGCCGTACCTGGTCATGGAGCTGGTCGACGGCAAGCCCCTGAGCGCGCGGATGGAGGCGGGCCCGATCTCCGAAAGCGAGGCGGTCCGGCTTCTGGAGCGGATCTGCCGGGGCGTCGCCGCCGCCCACGCCCGGGGCGTCGTCCACCGCGACCTCAAGCCGGCGAACATCCTCGTCTCGGCGGGCGGCGATCCCAAGGTGGGCGACTTCGGCCTCGCCCACCTGACGGAGTCGTCGGCCGAGCTCACGAAGACGGGAGCCGTCCTGGGGACGCCGCTGTACATGTCGCCCGAACAGGTCCGGGGCAGCGCGCGGGAGATCACCCCGCGGACGGATGTCTACGCCCTGGGCGCGATCCTCTACGAGCTCCTCACCGGCCGCGTCCCCCACGCCGGCGAAACGCTGCTGGAGCTCTACGCCAGGATCTCCCGCGACGACCCGGCCCCCGCGCGCGCGCTCCGGCCGGACCTGTCGCGGGACGTGGAGATCATCCTCCTCAAGGCCCTGGACAAGGATCCCGCGCGGCGCTACGCGGACGCGGGAGAGATGGCCGACGACCTGAAGCGCCTCGGCGGCGGGGAGCCGATCCGCGCGCGGCCGGCGTCGGCCGCGACCCGGCTGTGGCGGAAGGCGTCGAAGCACCGCGCGGCCGTCCTTCCGAGCGTCGCGGCGTTCCTGGCGGTGGCGGCGGCGGGGGCCTGGACGCTGTGGTCGCGGGGCCACGCGGACGCCGAGCTGGGCAAGGGCCGTCGGGAGCTCCTGGAGAAGACCGCCTCCGAGCGGGAGGCGCGGCTGCTGCTGGAAGCCCCCGAGCTGGAAAAGGTCCAGGGAGAGGTGGCCCTGGCCGGGGACGTCGCCCGGCGCGGGATGAAGGTCCGGCCGGGCGACGCGCAGCGGACGGGGGCCGGCGGTCGCGCGATCCTGAAGTATCCGGATCTCGCCCGGTTCGAAGCGGGCGAGCACACGACGCTTCGACGTCCTTCGGACGCCTTCAAGGAGAAGGCCTGGATCCTCGAGCGGGGTTGCCTGAAGACCGCGGCGCGCGCGCTGGTGATCACCCCGCTCGCCCGGGTGGAGCTCCCCGACGGGGAGGCGAGCGTCGAGAGGGCGGCGGACTCCACGCGCGTGGAGGTCCGATCGGGCGAGGCGGCCGTCACGCGGATCCGGGACGGCCGGCGGATCGCGGTCCCCCAGGGGATGGGGATCACGATCCGGGAGGCCGGCGAGCTCGAGGTCAAGCCGATCGTCCTGGGCAGGCTCGAGGAGTTCCGGATGAAGGGCGGCGCGGACGCCAGCCTCATCGGGCACTGGAAGCTCGACGACGGACGGGGGGCCGTCGCCCCGGATTCCTCCGGCCGCCGTCGCGACGGGACGCTGATCGGGAAAGGGGAGTGGGTCGAGGGGGCCCTGCGGCTCGACGGGGCCGGCCAGGTGGCGCTGCCGAAGGATCCCGAGCTCGACGAGGCGTACAGGGCGAGCTTCTCGATGACGGCCTGGTTCAAGCCCGGGGCGCCGCCGCTGGACGACGGGACGAATTTCAAGGGCTACCACGCCCTGCTGCTGAAAGGCCCGTACGCGGAAGGGCTGCTGTACACCGGCGGCCATTGGTTCGTGATGAAGCATCTGGTCGGGCCGGCGAGGGACGGCGCGTTCACCTACAACGACGAGTATCCTCCCGGGACCTGGCACCACGCGGCGGCGACGATGGACAGCGAGAAACGCGAGACCCGGCTGTATATCGACGCCCGTCCGCGCCACGCGGCCCCGTGGGGGAAGGACGGCGAGCCCCAGCTGCGGACGTCCCAGCCCTGGCGCATCGGCGCGCACGAGACGCGCCCGGAGACGTTCCGGAGCTACGCCAAGGGGGAGATCGCCGACGTCCGGATCTACAAGCGCGCGCTCGATCCGGAGGAAGTCGAGGTGGTCTACAAGGCGGGCGGCAGAAAATAAAAGCCGGCGCCCTCGACCTCCGAGGACGCCGGCCCGATCGATCTTACTTGGTCGCGGTGTTCCGCAGCGCGGAGACGCACTGGCCGTTGGACCTCAGGTACTCGCCCTGAAGCCAGCTGTACAGGGGCGGCACCTTGGTCGACTCCCCCGGCTCCGCCAGGCCGAACGCGACGGCCAGCGTGGTCGGTCCGAGCGGAAGCTCGCCCAGGGGGCTCTTCGTGGCGACGTGGGTCCCGCGCACCAGGACGTCGAAGCGCGTCACGACATCCCCCTTCGCCTCGAGGACGCCCCTCAGCTGGGCCTCGAAGCGGCGATTGCCCGCTTCCTCGAGGAGCAGGCTCCCTTCCAGAAGGAACGTCTTGCCGTCGGGGATGATCTGGATCCGCAGGCTCTTGAGGTGTTCCGGCATCCAGCGGGCGTGAACGCCCCGCGTGTTGTCGACGAGGTGGAAGCGGATCAGGCGTTCCACGAAAGAGTTCGGCAGGGAGCCCTTGGCCAGCTCCCGCGCCTCGACCTGGGTGGCCCAGAGGCGGTCCTTGCCCACGGCGTCGCGGATCATCTGGTAGCGCGACAGATTCGTGGCCTGCCACTTGGCTTCGAGGAGCTTCGCGGCCACCTCGATCACCAGGCCTCCCTCCGGCGGCAGGGGGGTCGCGTTGCGGTCCACCTTGGAACGGTCGAGAGGAGCGACGTCCGCGGGAGGCTTGTACGCCTCGTGGACCTCCTTCAGGTTGCGCGTCATGGTCCCGTTGTCGGGGCGTGGGTACATCCAGCCCTTCAGCAGGGTGCCGTCGGGCGCGCAGATGTAGTAGCCCTGCTTCGAGTGCTTCGGCTCCGCCCGCTGGTTGACCACTTTCCGGAAGAAGTCGCCGGCCGCGTCGCGCGCTTTCAGCATCTCCGTGACGCTGGGCGCGTAGGCGACGTAATGGTCGCGCAGGAGCTTCAGGGTCTCGTCGTTCGCGAAGGTGGACTCACGGTCCACCACGCCGTTGTTTCAGGTGCAGCCGAGGGTCTGGCCGTCCATCGCCCAGATGAAGATCGGCTTCTTCTGCTGGATGGCGGTCTCCCGGGCGTCGTGCAGGTCGGTCTTCCAGGGAACCGACTCCCACTTCTCCTTCGCGCGCAGCTGGGCGTGGATCGACGTGAACTCCTCGGGCGTGAGAGGCGCGGGATCCTGTCCCCAGGCCAGGGCTCCGCCGGCGGCGGCCAGGCACAGCATCAGGGCGTGCTTCATCGCGGTTCTCCTCAGCATCCGCGAGCATTTCACGGAGACCGCCCGGATTGGCCCGAAAAAAACGGAATCTAAGATTTCGCGGCGGCGGGCTTGCCCGACACGACCTTGCGGTCGGGGCCCAGCGTGAGCACCACGTCCTGCAGGGGCTCCTGGATGACCTCCGAGCCTTCTCCGATCTCCACGGTCACGGGCGGATGGAGGTGGCCCGTGACGGCGATCGACGTCGGACGTCCGTCCTCCCGCCCCGCTTCCAGGCGCTGCCGCCGGCGCCGCAGCCCCCGGATCTCGTCGAGGGCCTGGATCTCCTTGCGGAGGATCGAGATGTAGAGCGCCTGGTGGTCCGGCGCCAGGCTCACCGCCGACCGGCCGGCGCCCACGAACTGGCCCTTGAGGTCGTCGATCTTGACCAGCGTCTCCACGTTCTCGCGGATGCGCTTGACCAGCTCGGCGAGGAGCGGGCCCCGCAGGTCCTGCACGCCGACGCGGACGGTGGTGGGCAGGCCGAACGCGGAGCCGATCGTATGGGCGACCACGCCGCGGAAGGCCGAGACTTCGCCGCCTTCGATCCGCCCGCGGGAGGCGCGCGCCACGACGCGGCCGCTCGACGCCACCCGGCTCTCCACGATCGCGTCCGCCACGAACACGTCGCCGACGGCTCGCACGGTCGCGTCGGTCACCGAGCGGGTGAAGACGCGCCCTTCCGCCTCCACGGTCGCCTTGCCTTCGATCGCGCCGCCGACCCAGATGTCCCCCGAGGCCGAGAGCGACGCGGCCTCCGTGTTGCCGGCGATGAGGATGTCGCGCGCCTGGATCCGGACCGGGCCGGTGACGTGGCCGGTGACGAGGACGTTGCCGTCGAAGGCGACGTCCTGCCCGACGCTGACCTGGCCGTCGACCACGTGGAAGGGGACCAGGTCGAGCGCCTCGTCGCCGACGACGAGGCTGCCGCGCCCGAGCGCGTAGACCTCGCGGCCCTCGGCCTGGAGCTGCAGGCCCTCGCCGATGGCGAGGCTGAGCGGCTTGCCGGAGACGGCGGGGAGCTTGTTGCCCCGGACGTCGCGCCCCGGCTTGCCCGGGGTGGCGGGGGTGATCCGCGCCACCAGGGTGCCGGCCTTGACGTCCTCCACGAGCGCGGCGAGGTCGCCGAAGAAGGAGCTGTCGGGATCGATGAGCATGCGCTTGTCGAAGGCCTTGACGCCGAAGGACACCGAGCCGTCCTCGCCGTCCTCGGCGGGCTGGCCGGTCGCGACGAGGAGCCGGTAGACGGTTTCGCGGCGGACGGAGGCGACTTCGCAGGCGGCCTTGACGACGTCCTCCTGGACGCCGTGGGCGATGCCGAGGGAGCGGACGCGGGCGAGGACCTGGGCGGGGGAGAGGGGCGCGCCGCCGGCCCGGGCGGGAACCAAGGTGAGCCGCGCCTCCATCGGGGTTTCGGCGATCACGATGACGGCGTCGTCCTTGCCGCGCTCGCCGGACGGCATGAGATAGAAGCGCTCGAACTCGCTGAGGATCACGCTGAGGCGGCGGAGGCGGGCGACATCCATCTCGGACTGGATGGCGGAGCGGAGCAGGTTTTCGACTGAGACGACGGCGGCGCCGTCGCGCTGGGAATCGGGCGAGCTGAGCAGCTCCTCGGCCTTGCGGATCAGCTCGAGCAGGCGGGGGGGGATCAGATCGCGCTTCGGACTGTCCATGACCGGGGGCTCCCTCACTTGATCTGCGCTCCCCCCTCCCTCTGGAGTATGTCCCCGCACATTTAATATGCAACTGAAAAAGGGAAAGTGAGTTCAGGGAAAACCTGAATGATTCCCGAGGCCCGTTGAAAGGCGGCTCCCCCGCGCGCGCCGGCGAAAAAGGAGTAGACTGGCGGCCGAAAAGGCGATGCGGAGACTGGCACGATGAAGCGACTGCCCTGGCTGGCCCTGCTGGCGGGATGCACCGCCGCCCCGCCGCCGCGGGACGCGACGTCCTTCTGGCTCGAGACCTGCGCGCGGCACGGCTTCACGCAGGCCGAGACGGCGATGGCGACGGGGCTGGAAGCGAAGGATGTCGCGCGCCGCGGCGTCCCGGCCGCGCCCCCGCCGCCCTTCACGATCCTGCCGTATCCGGGCGTCCGGCATCCGCGCGTCGGCTTCCTCGACGGGGCGATCGACCCCCACCGCGACACGAAGTTCAGCCTTTTCCTGCCCGGGGGCGGCTACGCGGTGATCGACTTCCCCGAGGCGGTCTGGGCGGACAAGGAGCTGCAGTACCTCGCGCACACGCACATCCCGACCGCGTGGGACAAGAAAGGCGTGAAGCTCCCGCGGATGGACTGGACGCGGACGGCGGACGGGCTCGAGGCGACGCGGGTGCTGCCCGACGGCCTCGAGTTCCACGCGCGCGTGGCCCCGTCCGACCGCGGCGCGAAGATGGAGCTGCGCCTGAAAAACGGGAGCGACCGGAAGCGGACGGCCCTGCGCGCCCAGGTCTGCGTCATGCTGAAGGGAGCGCCGGGCTTCACCGCCCAGACGAAGGACAACAAGCGCCATCTGCCGGACGCCGTCTGCGCGGCACGCTCCGACGACGGCCGCCGCTGGCTCGCCGTGGTCTTCGAGGGCGGCAAGACCTGGGACAATCCGCCCTGCCCGTGCATCCACTCCGATCCGACCTTCCCCGACCTCGCGCCGGGCGAGGAGGCCGTCGCGCGCGGCCGCGTCTGGTACGCCGAAGGCGAGGAGCCGCCGACGCGATGATCCTGGCGTTGCTGCTCCTGGCGCAGGAGCCCGCGGTCGACGCCCGCGCGAGGGCCTGGCTCGCGTGGTTCGACGGCGCCACGCTGGCCGATGGCCGGAGCGGGCAGGGGACGCGGACGGACGCCGGGGAGCTCGGCCTCGACGGGACGGAGCCCGCGGGCGCCGCGGAGCTGACGCTGCGGTGGCCGGACCTGGGGCGCTTCACGCTGGAGTACGCGCGGCTGGCTTTCGAAGGAAGCGAGACGCTCGCCGGGGAGGTCGTTTTCGACGACGACCTCTTTCCCGCGGGGACGCGGGTCGACGCGAGCCTCGCGCTGGATCTCTGGTCCTTCGACTACGGCTTCGTCCTCTGGACCACCGGCGCGTTCCGGCTCGAGGGCGAGGCGGGAATGCGCTACGTGTCGGGACGGATGGAGCTGGAAGGCGGCGGCGCCGCGTCGAAGGCGAAGCTGAACCGGCCCCTGCTGATGCCGGGCTTGAAGGCGGAAGCGCGGCTGGCGCCCTGGCTGACGGCGGATCTGGATCTTCACGCGATCGCGTTCTCCGCGGCCAACGTGGCGCTGCGCTGGCTGGAGCTCGACGCGGCGGCGACCGTCCGCCCCGGCGGCGGGTTTCGAGCGGGACTCGGCTATCGACTGTACCGCGTCGACGTGAAGGCGACCGAAGACTCGACGAACTTCGACGTGGACGGCGTCCTTCATGGGCCCTATCTGGAGCTGGGCTGGGACTTCTAGCGCCCCAGACGGCGCGCGGTCTCGGCCAAGACGTCGAACGGCTTGTCCACCACGCGGTCGGCGTGGCGCTCGCGGAAGGCCTGGGCGCGCGGAGTGAACGCGCCGCCCGTCATGAACACGACCTTGGCCAGCTGGCCCGGGGCGCGCGCCTCGAGCGCGTCGGCCACGTCCATGCCCGACATGCCGGGCATCATCAGGTCGCAGTACACGAGGTCGACGCGATCCCCGCCGCTCGCCAGGAGCTCCACGGCCTGGGTCGGGTCCTTCTCGATGGTCGCCTGGTAGCCCCCGGCGGCCAGCCGCGCGCGGAGGAGCGCCGCGACCGGCGGATCGTCGTCGACGATCAGCACGTGGGCGGAGGCCGGGCCGCTCGACGCCGCCGGCTTCGGAAGCCGCGGCGGCAGCATGGCCGGGCCGGCGGCCGGCAGGAGGACGCGGAACAGGGCGCCGCCGCCCGGCTGGTCGCCGACGGTCAGCGTCCCGCCGAAGCCGCGCACGATGTTGCGGGAGACGAAGAGCCCCAGGCCGGTGCCCTGGCCGACCTCCTTCGTCGTGACGAACGGCTCGAAGACGCGCTCCCGGTCCCGCGGCGGAATGCCCGGGCCGCTGTCGCCGACCTCGATCGCGACCTGGCCGCCCTCGTTCCGCGTGAGCACGGTGATGCGGTTCGACCCCCGCCGCTCCTCGCTCAGCGCCTGCGTCGCGTTGACCATGAGATTCAGGACCACCTGGGTCAGCCGGGACGCGTTGCCGCGGACCGCGGCGGTCTCGCCGAGATCCAGCCGCAGCTCGGCGCGCGCCTCGACTTCCTTCCGCACGAGCTTCAGGACGGAGGTCACGACGGCCCGGGCGTCCACCCGGGCGTCCTCGTCGGCCGAGGGCCGGCTGAACGTGCCCAGCTCCCGGGTGATGGAGGCGATGCGCTGGGTGCCCGCGCGGGCGGGCTCCACGGCCTCGCGGAGCCGGCCCAGGCGCGAGCTGAGGGCGTCGCGCGCGGCCTCCGGCAGCGACGGCAGGTCCCGCTCGAGGCGGTTGAGCTCGTCGTTCAGGAGGTCGAGATGCCCCAGCATGTAGGTGAGCGGGTTGTTGATCTCGTGGGCGACGCTGGCCGCCAGGGTGCCGATCGCGATGGCGCGGTCGTTCTGGATGGCGTTGGCCTGCAGCTTGCGCATCTCGCTGACGTCGTGGGACAGGGCGGAGACGCCGTTGAGGGCGCCGGACGGGTCGCGGATCGGCATCATCCAGGTGTCGAAGACGGTGTCGCCGACCCGCACGGTGTAGGACAGGGTTTCCCCGGCCAGGCCGCGGCGGATGAAGCGGGGGATCTCGGGGTGGTCCTTATAGAGCGCGAACACGCTCTGGCCCACCAGCTGTCCCGACGCGACGCCGAGGCCGGCGAGGCCGGCGCCTTCCGACAGCGTGATGACGCCGTC
This sequence comes from Planctomycetota bacterium, assembly GCA_036383955.1. GTDB lineage: Bacteria > Planctomycetota > MHYJ01 > MHYJ01 > JACPRB01 > JACQFK01. Next base: position 31,209 of record DASVNH010000241.1, read on the forward strand.
GCGGTCGGTCGCCCAGATGACGATCGGCGCGTTGTTGACCGCGAGGGCCAGGCGCGCCTCCATCCGCTGCCGCTCGACCTTCGCCGCGACCTCCGCGGAGATGTCGAGGAACGCGACCTCCACGTGGGCCAGGACGCCCTGGGCGTCGAAGGCCGGATAGCCGAACGCGCGGAGGTCGATCTTCCGGCCGTCGGGCCGGTGGATGACGATGTCGTCCACCGACACGGGGCGGCCCGTCGCCACGACGCGCGAGAAGGGCAGGCGCTCGACCGGATAGGGCCGGCCGTCGCGGGTGAAGATGCCGTAGGCCTTCGGCGCGTCGCCGATCGTCACGCCCGGAGTGGCCCCGACGCCGAGGATCCGCTGGAACTCCGGGTTGGCGTAGACGACCTCGCCGTCCGGGACGCGGGCCACCCAGAGGCCCACGGGCAGGGACTCGAGAATCCAGTTCAGGTCGACCGGCACCGCTTCAAGATAATCGCTCAGGCGGCCGTCGGCAATGCCCGGCGCTGAAAGACGTGGAAGGCGTAGCCGATGCCCGCGCCGAAGCCGAGGCCGTAGCCGACGCCCCAGGCGAGCATCCCGAGGCGGTCGTGCTGGAAGACGCCGTAGCAGACGACGCCGCCGAGCCAGTAGCCGGCGGCGTGCAGCGCCGTCGCGACGGGCCAGACGTGGAGCCAGGCCCGACGTCCTCCGAGCGCCGCCGCCAGGATCGCGGTGAACGCCGCGACGGCCGCGACGGTCGCCAGATAATCCCGCCCCTTGAAGCGGAAGTAGATCGCCGACCAGACGAACGCGTAGGCGACGAACGCCGGGATGAAGGCCTTCGCGAAGCGGACGGGCGACGGCGCCAGCCGGTGGAGCGCGAACCCGGTCAGGACGACGAAGACCGCGGCGACGCCGGCGTACATGGCCGCGCCTGTGAGCGGTCCGAACGCCCAGACCGAGAAGGCGGCCACGCTGACGGCCGCGAAACCCAGGGCGCCTCGAAGGACGTCGCGAATCACGGTATCATGCCCTCGTGCTCAAGGACGGCGTGGTGGCGGTGCTCGCCGACGAGGCGGGCCGCTATCTGTTCATCCGGCGCGGCGCGAACGTGAAGCGCTCGCCCGGCTGGTGGTGCTTCGTGGGCGGGGAAGTCGATCCCGGCGAAACCCTCGAAGCGGCGATGGCCCGCGAGGTGCTGGAGGAAGTCGGCCTCCGCGTCCGCGTCCATGACAAGGTTCACGAGTGCGTCTCTCCCGACGGGACGTACCGGCTCCACTGGTTCCTGACCCGCCTGGAGCCCAACGATCAGAATCCCGTGCCGCATCCGCACGAGGTCGACGAGATCCGCTGGCTGTCGATCCCCGACGCCCTCTGCCTCGACCCGATCCTGCCGCGCCTCAAGGAATGGCTGGCGGCACGCCAGGGGTGAGCCCGTCGAACCCCTAGCGGCCCGCCTCCAGGAAGGCCTTCCAGCGCGCCCAGTCTAATCCGAAGTCCTTCTCGGTGGCCGCGCGCAGGGTCTCCGCGATCGCGACTTCCCCCGCCGACGGCGTCTGGGTCGTGTCGACCTCCGGCAGCCACTCCAGGGCGTCCGCGGGTTTCGCCTTCAGCGCGGCCCGCAGCAGGAGGACGTAGCCGTGCGTCGACTTGCCCTCCTTCACGACGGCGGCCGGCGAGGGACGTCGGTCGGGAGAAACCGCCTCGTTGCCGCGCGCCTTGAGGATCGCGAAGAGGTCCATGTCCCGGGAAAAGTTCGGCTCGTCCTTGTCCTTGGAAAAGCGCCGCGCCAGATCCTTGGACGGGATCGTGACGGTGCGGACGAGGTTCTCGCGGATGACCCAGCCGTAGGCGGCTTCCCCCACGCCGAGGCCTTGCTTCAGATCCTGGCAGGCCGCGTCGAGGAACTGCTCGTGGCGGTCCTTCGGATACGCGTCGGTGAAGAGGAAGTCGCGGTCGCGCAGGGCCTGCCCGAGGTAGTTGATGAAGTTCGAGCGGGCCGGCAGCTTCGCTTCGAAGAGGGCGTAGAAGGGCGTGGTCCGCGCCGCGTGGCTCTTGCGCGCGGCGACGTAGGCCTTGGCGCCCTTGTCGGCTTCCTTGAGCGCCTCTTTGACCGTGTCGACGTCCAAAGGCTCGACCTTGACGCCGGAGGGGAAGGGCGGCTTGAGCGCGCCGGCCTTGAACAAGGTCGCGAGCGTCGCCTCCACCGCGAACGGCTCGAGGTAGCCGCCTCGGTAGGAAGCGAGCGCCCCGTCGCGCCTTCCATAGTCCTCGACGGCCAGGCTCGCGGAACGGGCGGTCTCCAGGTCCTTGGCCCGCCACGCGAGCAGGAATTGGGCTTCCAGCACGCGGGGATGCAGCCAGTGCCCGAGGAGGAAGTCGACGGCCTCCGGGCTCTTCAGCAGGCGCTCTTCGATCAGGCGCCGGGCGGCCTTGGCGACGCGAGGGGCGTCGATCCGCGGCGGCCCCGCGGGAGCGGCCAAGCCCTCCAGGATGTTCACGAACGCCGGGAGGATCAAGCGGGATTGATTGATGGCGCGATGCTGGAAGCAGGCGCGGACCAGCGGGTCGGGCTCGTGCTTCTCCAGCCACTCGAGGCTCCAGAGGTCGAAGGCCCGCACGGGGCAGTCCCACTTGTTCCGCTTGAGGGCCTCTTCGACCGCCTCCGTCGCGGACTTCCAATAGTCGGGGTTCTGCCGCGCGTTCAGGAGGATCCACCGCGCCCGGAAGAGCGACGCGTGAGAGGAGCCGGGAAGGGCTTCTTCGACGGCCTTCACCGCCGCCTCATCCGCGGGCGTCGCGGACGCGCGCAGGACGGCCGCGAGGGGGCTGGGGCCGTCGAGGGTTCCGCCCTTGAACGCGGCGGCCCAGAGCTGGAGCTGGGCGTCGTTCGGCGCCGCCGCGAGCTGCTCGTCGGCGAGCTTTCGCAGCTTCTCGACGCCCTTGTCGAGGCGCTGGGCGGGCGTCGGCGGCGGAGGAGGTGGGGGCGGCGGCTCGGAGCAGGAGGCGATCAGCAGGACCCAGAGGGGAAGCGATCGGATCCTCATGGTCGTCGAGGGTAGACCATCCGGAGCGCCGGGTCAACGCTCGTCGACGCAGTAGAGGTGCGTGTTCGAGCGGATGAGCAGGCGGCCGTCGGCCGTCACCGGCGCGGCGTGGAAGAGGCTGCGGTCGCCGAGCTCGTTCGTGGCGAGCAGCTGGAACGTCGGCGAGGCCGCCACGACGTACGTCCGCCCGCCGCGGCCCACGTAGTAGATCTTCCCTTCGGCGAGGATCGGCGACGCGTAGACCTGGTCGCCCCGCCCCAGCCGCTCCTGGTAGACGATCTTGCCGGTGGCCGCCTCGGCGCAGAAGGCGATGCCCTGGCTGTCGCTCGCGAAGTAGAGATGCCCGTCGTGGTAGAGCGGCGAGGGGACGTTGGAGTTCTTCTCCGCGATCCAGAGGCGGTGGGTCGCCGTCACGTCGCCCCGGCCGCCGAGCCGCACCGCCAGCGCGCCGCCCGACCGCCCGCCGATCCAGTACGAGACGCCGTCCGCGACCACGGCCGTCGGCACCATGTACCACGGGATGTTCGTCTCGCAGGACCAGAGCTCCTTGCCCGTCTTCGGATCCAGGCCGAGGATCTTGCCCAGGATCGCCACGAGCAGCTCCGTCGCGCCTTCCTTGGTCTTCGCCAGCACCGGCGTATTCCACGACTCCTTGATGCCGCGCGTCCGCCAGGCTTCCTTGCCGGTCGCGACGTCCAGCGCGACCAGCGACTGGCTCTCCACGCTCGCGTTGATGATCACCGTGTTCTCGAAGAGCAGCGGCGAGGCCGCCGAGCCCCAGCCGTTGAGGGCGTCGCCGACGTCCGCCGTCCACAGCTCCTTGCCCGTCAGGTCGAAGGCCTTCGCGCCCGACTTCCCGAAGAAGCAGTAGATCCGCTTGCCGTCGCTCGCCGGCGTGCTCGACGCGTAGCCGTGCTCGTCGCGGATCTTCGGCTGCTCGGGGAGCTTGGCCTCGACGTCCTTCGTCCACAGCAACTTGCCGCTCTTCCGCTCGAGGCAGACGAGATGCCGCTTGAGCGCGTTCATGTCGCCCGGCGCGCCGGGCACGTTGAAGCCGCTGTAGGCCGTCAGGTAGATCTTGTCGCCGACGACGATGGGGCTCGACGTCCCCGGCCCCGGGAGCGCCGTCTTCCAGACGACGTTCTGCGTCGCGCTCCACGTGGTGGGGAGCGTCTTCTCGGCGCTCACGCCCTGCGCGGGCCCGCGGAACTGCGACCAGTCCTGCGGGAGCCCTTCGACGGAGCTCAGGGCAAGGAGCGTGAGGCAGATGTTCATGTGGAGATTGTAGCTTTACGCCGCCGCGCCGGACGTCGTCGCAACAACTTCAGCACCTCATTGGTCGTCCCGCAAAGCGGGCAGCGGATCGCGCGGGGAGCCCGATCGTGCCGCAGGGGAAGCCGGGCCTCGCAGGCGCGGCAGAGCACCAGGATCAGATCGCGTCGCATGGGTCGTCCCTCCCGTCGGTCCTGATCATCCAAAGCGGTTGGGACGGAAAGGGACGCATGCGAAGTGCCAAGCGCCAAGGCGTTCCCCCCCCTCCTCGCCCCCCTGGGGGGGCTGCGGCTCGGGGCTTGGAGCTTGGAGCTCTCAGTCGCCGAGACGGGCGCCGGGCGTGGCGAGCTCGTTGAAGCGGTCGACGGGCTCCTTCGCCGCCCACGCGATGCCGCGCAGCAGCAGCACGCGGAAGAGCGGGTCGTCGAAGGTCCACATGTAGTGGCCGAGGATCGAGACGAAGACGCGGCCCGTCCCGGACGCCTTCGCCCAGATCAGCGGCTGGGGCTGGCCGTCCTCGACGCCCGACGCGAGCACCTCGACGTCCTTCGGATCGCCGACCAGGTTCCAGTAGCTCTCGTCGTGGAAGCGGACCTTGCCGAAGTTGCGCGTGACCGGGTGCTCCCGGAAGCTCAGCTCCAACGGCCCGTGGCGGAACTTCGAGCGCCCGCCCTGCCACGCCAGGCCGATCCGCTTCGCGAAGCCCGCCGGATCCTTGCCGCCGTCGACCGCGTAGTGCGCGTAGACCAGGCCCGCGCCGCGCGCGAGGAGGGCGTCGACATCCTTCTCCCGCTCCGGCGTCCAGGTGCCCTGCTGGTAGAAGACCACGACGTCCGCCGTCTTGAGGTCCTCGGCCGAGGGCCATTCCATCGCCGACGTCACCTTCACGTCCGCCGCGCGCGAGAGCAGCGGGGTCCAGACGGTCCGCCACGCGGGATAGTCGTGCTCGCCCGGGCCGTGATCCTTGCGGCCGGCCACGAGGACGACGTGGATCGGCCGGGTCGGCGCGGCGGCCGCGCCGGCGAGGACGGCCTTCAGCTCCTCGCGCGGGCGCGGCGGCGGCGGCGTTTCCTTGCCGTACTCGGGCATGCGCGGCCCTTCCTGCAGGAGGAAGGTCAGGAGGTCGCGCATCCGCTCGGGCCCGAGCGCCTTCGCCATGCCCTCGGGCATGATCGAGATCGAGGCGGGCCGCGCCTTCGCGACCTTCTTCTTCGGGAACCGGGTGATCTGGCCTTTCGCGTCGGCGAGCAGGAGGTCGTCGCCCTCCGCGCGCGCGACGCCCGACAGCACCTGGCCGTCGTCGAGGGCGTAGACCTGCGCGACGTAGTCGGGGTGAATGGCGAAGTTGGGTTCGGCGACGTCCCGCAGCACGGACGCGTAGTCGCGATGGGGGAGGTTCGAGAGGTCGGGGCCGATCTCGCCGCCGAGGCCGTCGACGCGATGGCACTTGCCGCAGCCCGCGAGGTCGCCGTAGAAGAGGTCGCGGCCCTCCCTCCAGCGGCCGCCGGCGAGCTCGGGGATCTCGCGCGCGGCGGGGGCGCGCTCGCGCTGGAGCGGCGCCCAGGGCAGGAGGAAGCGGCGGAGGGGCAGGGCGCGCGGCCGCGGGTCCTCGTTCGTGGAGACGCTGACGCGCAGCTCGCCGGGCGTGGCGATCGTGATCTCCGCGAGGCCGTCGCCGAGCTCGCGGTCGCCGGCGAGGACGCGGACGTTTTCCTCGGGCAGGACGTAGTCGAGGCGCGCGCCCGGCTGGACCTCGGGGCGGAGGAGGTTCCGGAGATCGAGCCGGGTGCGCAGCGTCAGCTTGCCCGGGCGCGCGCAGCGGGCCCAGAGCTCGTCGTGGGTCGCGCTGCCCTTCGTGAACGCGCGGGCGACGTCCAGATCCAGGTGCGGCAGCCAGCCGGCCCAGCGGTCCTCGCCTTCCCAGACCGCCTCGACGCCGCGGAGGTCGTAGCGCAGCTCGGCGTCGGGGAGCGTCAGCGCGTAGCTCGCCGCTTCGGGATGGGCCGCGGTCGGGAGGATCAGCGTCCGGCCGTCGGCCGTCAGCTGCGCGCTGAGGACCCGCAGCTCGAAGCGCGGCGCGGCGAGCTGGTCCTGCACGACCTGGTAGCCCGGGCGCACGGATTCGTAGCGGTCGCCCGCCTCGACGTAGCGGCCGAACTCGATCGCGGCGCCGCGCGCCTGGTCGGGCTCGATCGGGCGGTCGAAGGCGACGCGCACTTCGCGCGGCCCCTGCGCCCAGGCCAGGACCGGCCGCGGCGCGGCGACGGACTGGATCTTGAACAGCTTTCCTTTCCCCTGGGGGCCGCTGCCCCAGTCGGGTCCGCCGCCGTGCGCCGCGATCACGAGATCGCCCTTCGGCGAAAAGCAGACGTCCGCCGGCAGCGTCGTCATCGACGCGAAGAGCCGCGACCGCGCGACGTAGCCGGCGGGGGTTTTCACGAGCGACGTCCGATAGATCTTGCCGCGCGAGTAACCGGCGACCCAGGCGTCGCCGCTCTCGTCGAACGCCAGGCCGCAGGTCGACTGGTGCTGCGGCGCGTAGTCGAAGACGCTCGGCTCGTCGAGAACGTTCGGAAGATGCTTGGGATGTCGGGGCGGAAACCCGTAGTGCCGGCCCTTTTGCACGTGCAGCAGCTCGTCGAAGGGATTGCCGTTGGGCAGCCAGGTCGCGCCCTCCTGGTCGGTGGCGAAGAGGTCGCCCTCGCGGTTGAAGCGGAGGCCGACGGGGAAGCGGATCCCGGTCGCCACGATCTCCCGGCTTGTGAAATCCGGCGACACCCGCAGCACCGTGCCGCGCTCGCCGTCGAGGCGGTAGTCGGACGTGCCGTCCTTGAGCAGATAGGCGTTCGTGAAGTTCGCGCAGCCCAGGCCGAAATAGACGCTGCCGTCGCGCGGGTCGACGGCGGCGCCCAGGGCGTCGACGCCGTGCGGCAGCTCCGTCCAGCCCGCGGCGATCACGGTCTCGCGGCCGCCGGGGAGGATCAGCGAGCACTTGCCCTTCGACGGCACGATCACGCCGTCGCCGAGGAGCGCCATCCCGATGGGCGCGCGCAGGCGGCCCTTGTTCTCCCAGAACAGCTCGGCCTGGTCCTCGAGGCCGTCGCCGTCCGTGTCGCGGAGCAGATGGATGTCGCCGTCGTACGCGAGCGCCAGGAGCGCGCCGTCCGGGCGGTACAGGACGTTGTTGATGTTGTTGAGGTCGACGGGCAGCGGCCGCGCGGCGTAGCCGGGAGCGAAGACTTTGACCGGCGGCGGCTTCGCCACGCGCTCGAGCCGCTTCGCGCCGGCGGGGAGGCGGGGGAGCGGCACCCTCCGCCCCGTGCCGTGCTTCGCGGCGAGGTAGGCGTCGACGGCCCCGCGCTCCGTGTCGCCGAGGGCGCGGCCGTAGACGAGGATCTCGGCGATCTCGCCCTCGAGGAAGCCGGTGGTCGCGGGCGGACCGCCGAACGCGTAGCGCCGGGCGCCGACGGCCACGACGTCCATCGCGAGGGCCGGGCCCTTGCGCTCGCGCGACGCCTGGAGCGCGCCGTCGCGGTGGAGCGACGTCGTTCCGGCGGAGACGGTGGCGCAGAGCCGCGCGAGCACGCCGAAGTCGGCGCCGTCCTTGAGCAGGTTGCGCGCGCCGCCGAAGCCGGCCCCTTCGACGTTGAGGACGTCGAAGCGCTCCGTGCCGGCCGGCCCCAGGTCGAGGGTGAGGCCGCTGACGAAGTCGTTGGCGCCGTCGGCGTGGAGCGCGAGGAAGGCGGGGAAGGCGCCGCGATTCGAGGTCGGCGCGGCCACGACGAAGAGCGTCAGGGTCTCGAACGACGCGCGGGGGCCCTTCACGAGGAGATGCTGGCGCGCGCCGTCGAAGCGGACGCCGCCGGCCGCGCGGACGGGCCGGGCCGCTTCATCGGGGGCGACCGCGTGACGGCCGCGGCCGGAGGCGTCGGGCCACGCCTCGACGGGCGCGTCGGCCTTGAGGCGCGAGGCGTCGAGCCAGAGCTCGAGGCCGTCGCGCACGGGGAGCTCGGCCTGGACGAGCAAGAGGAGCAGGATCATCGCACCCTCACGAGGAGAAGCGGTGGACCATCACGTGGCGATACGTCTCGCCCGGGCGGAGCACGGGGGAAATCCAGCCCGGGCGGTTCACGGCGTCGGGGAACTTCTGGGTCTCGAGGCAGAGGCCCGCGTGCTTCGGATAGGTCGCGCCGGCTTTGCCCTTCGACGTCCCGTCGAGGAAGTTCCCGCTGTAGAACTGGATCCCCGGCTCGCTGGACCGGAGCTCGAGGGCGCGGCCCGACGCCGGATCCTCGAGGCGCGCGACGCCGCGGAACGCGAAGTTGTGGTCGTAGCCGCCCGGCACCTTCGCGAGATCGTCGCCGACGCGCTTGGGACGTCGGAAATCGAACGGCGTCCCCGCGACCGGGGCGATCTCGCCGGTCGGGATGAGGCCGGCGTCGACCGGGGTGTAGGCGTCGGCGTCGATCGTGAGGACGTGGTCGAGGATCGTCCCGCGGCCGGCGAGGTTCCAGTAGGTGTGGTGGGCGAGGTTGACGAGGGTGGGGGCGTCGGTGGTCGCCGTCATCTCGACGCGGAACTCGCCCGCCGGCGTGAGCGCGTACTCGACGGCGGCGCGCACGGCGCCGGGATAGCCTTCCTCGCCGTCGGGGCTGACGCGGGTGAAGCGCACGCGCGTGCCGTCGGCCTCGGCGTCCCAGACGCGGCGGTCGAAGCCGCGGACGCCGCCGTGGAGATGGTGGGGGCCGTTGTTGAGGGAGACCTGGTGGCCGCGGCCGTCGATCGAGAACCTCCCCGCGGCGATCCGGTTGGCGCAGCGGCCCGCCACGCAGCCGAAGTAGGGGTGGCCCGCGACGTAGCCGGCGAGGTCGGGGAGGCCGAGGGCGACGTCCGTCCCGTCCGGCAGGCGCAGCTCGGTGACGATGGCGCCGTAGGACATCGCCCGGAGCGTGAGGCCGCCGCTGGCGAGCGTGAAGAGGCGGACGGGGACGCCTTCGACCTCTCCCAGCGCGGCGGTGTTGGTCACGCGGACATCTTATGCGCGCGGCGGAGAAAAGTGCCTGGCACATTTCTCGTAGTTATTTAAGAATGTTTACTAATTCGGTGTAACAAGGGGCGGGAGCGGCGTACTATAGAAGCGAGCGGGAGAATTAGCCCCCGAAAGGGCCGCTCGCGGAGGACAACTAGAGAGTGATGCTGGTCGCCGCGCTCGTCCTGGCCGTCGCGCAAGAGAAGCCTTCGCCCGAGGCCCTCGAGTTCTTCGAGAAGAAGATCCGGCCGGTCCTCGTCGAGCGCTGCTATTCCTGCCACAGCGCCGAGGCGAAGAAGCTCAAGGGCGCGCTGCGGGTGGACAGCCGGGCCGACATCCTTCAGGGCGGCGACACCGGGCCGTCGGCCGTCCCCGGCGATCCCGAGAAGAGCCTCCTCATCAAGGCGCTCCGCTACACCGACCCCGACCTCCAGATGCCGCCGAAGGAGAAGCTGCCGGCGGCGGTCGTCGACGACTTCGCCCGCTGGATCGTGATGGGCCTGCCCTGGCCCGGCGGCGGCGACGCGGCCAAGCCGGCCAAGCGCGAGGGGATGGAGATCCGCGCGGAGGACCGGGCCTACTGGGCGTACCGGCCCGTGAACCGGCCTGTCGTGCCCGCCGGCGCGCATCCCGTCGACGCCCTCCTGCTCGCGAAGCTCCGCGACAAGGGCCTGAGCCTCTCGCGCCCGGCGTCGCGCGAGGTCCTGATCCGCCGGGCGGCCTACGACCTCACCGGCCTGCCGCCGAGCGCGGAGGAGGTCGACGCCTTCCTCAAGGACCCCGCGCCCGACGCCTACGAGAAGCTGCTCGAGCGGCTCCTGGCGAGCCCGCGCTACGGCGAGAAGTGGGGGCGGCACTGGCTCGACCTCGTCCGCTTCGCGGAGACCAACGGCTACGAGCGCGACGGCGACAAGCCCAACGCCTGGCGCTACCGCGACTACGTGATCCGCGCCTTCAACGAGGACAAGCCGTACGACCTCTTCCTCAAGGAGCAGCTCGCCGGCGACGAGATGGAGCCGCGGACGTCCGACGCGATCATCGCCACCGGCTACTACCGCCTCGGGCTCGTCGACGACGAGCCCGCCGACCGCGACCAGGCGAAATTCGACGGCCTGGACGGCTACGTTTCGACGACGTCCCAGGTCATGCTCGGCCTGACGATCGGCTGCGCCCGCTGCCACGACCACAAGAAGGACCCGATCCCGCAGACGGACTACTACCGCTTCCTGGCGTTCTTCCACGGCGTCAATCCGACGGCGCGCGACGGCCCCGGCGCCGAGACCGTCCTGGCGCGCGACGAGGCCGGCCACAAGGCCTTCGAGGAGAAGCTGCGGCCCCTCGAGGAGGAGCTGAAGCGGAAGCCGGACGAGCCCCGCCGCAAGGCGCTGCAGAAGGCGATCGAGGACCTCAAGAAGTCGCCGCCGAAGGACGAGAAGGCCCTGAGCGTGGCGGAGACCGGGCGCCCCCCCGACACCTTCCTGCTCCGCCGCGGCAATCCGCGCGTCGAGGGCGAAAAGGTCGAGCCGGGCTTTCCCGTGGTCCTCGGCTTCCCCGACCCCGACCTCTCCAAGACGAAGAAGGGCCAGAGCAGCGGACGTCGCACCGTCCTCGCCGAGTGGATCGCGAACCCCGCCAACCCGCTGACCTCGCGGGTCATGGCCAACCGCCTCTGGCAGCACCACTTCGGCCGCGCGATCGTCCCGACGTCCAGCGACTTCGGCCGCCTGGGCGAGGCGCCGACCCATCCGGAGCTTCTCGACTGGCTGGCCTCGGAGCTCGTCGCGCGCCGCTGGAAGCTCAAGGACATGCACCGGCTGCTCATGACGTCGAACGCCTACCGCGCCGCTTCGGCGGACGACCGCTCCGCCCTCGCGAAGGACCCGGCGAACGAGCTGTTCTGGCGCTATCCCATGCGGCGCCTGACGGCCGAGGAGCTCCGCGACTCGATCCTCGCGGTCAACGGCACGCTCAACCTGAAGGCGGGCGGGCCGAGCGTCTTCCCGCCCCTGCCGAAGGAGGTGCTGGCGACGTCCTCCACCCCCAAGAGCGCGTGGGGGAAGTCGACGCCCGAGGAAGCCGCGCGCCGCAGCGTCTACATCAAGGTCAAGCGCTCGCTGCTCGTGCCGCTGCTGGCGGCCCACGACTTCGCCGACACGGACTCCAGCTGCGCGGTGCGCTTCGCCACGACGGTGCCCACGCAGGCCCTGACGCTGCTCAACAGCGAGTTCATGAACGAGCAGGCCGCGCTCTTCGCCCGGAAGCTGGAGCGGGAGGCGCCGGGGGACGTCGACGCCCAGATCCGCCTCGCCCTGCGCTCGGTGACGCAGCGGCCGGCTTCGGCGAAGGAAGTCGCGCGGGGCCGGGCGCTGATCGACGCCCTGCGCGGGCAGGACGGCCTGGACGCGGGGCGGGCGCTGACGGGCTTCTGCCTGATGGCGTTGAACCTGAACGAATTCGTTTATTTGGATTGAGAGTTATGAGCTTTTGCGGACGCACGCGGCGCGAGTTCCTCTGGCAGGCGGGCGGCGGCTTCGGGGCCGCGGCGCTGTCGAGCCTGCTCGGCGACGACTTCTTCGCGTCCCAGGCGCTGGCGGCGGACGGGCAGTCGGCGTACACGAGCCCGCTGGCGCCGAAGAAGCCGCACTTCAAGGCCAAGGCCAAGAGCGTGATCTTCCTCTTCATGTACGGCGGCCCCAGCCAGGTGGACACGTTCGACTACAAGCCCGAGCTCTATCCGCTGGACGGGAAGACGATCCCGGTGAAGACGTTCGGGCGCGGCGGGAAGAAGAACGAAGGGCGCGTGGTCGGCCCCAAGTGGGCCTTCAAGCCCTACGGGAAGTGCGGCAAGCTCGTGTCCGACCTCTTCCCCCACGTGGGCACCTGCGTCGACGACATCGCCTTCCTGCATTCGATGACGGCCGACTCCCCGATCCACGGCTCGGCCATGCTGATGATGAACAGCGGCCGCGTGCTGAGCGGCCATCCCTGCATGGGCTCCTGGGTCAACTACGGCCTCGGCACCGTGAACCAGAACCTGCCGGGCTTCGTCGTCATGCTCGACGAGAAGGGCGGTCCCATCAGCGGCGCCAAGAACTGGTCGAGCGGCTACATGCCCGCCTCGTACCAGGGCGTCGTGCTGCGCCCCACCGGCCAGCCCATCCTCGACCTGGAGCGGCCGGCGGGGATGACCGAGCCGGCGCAACGGAGGATCCTCGACGCCCTCAAGGACTTCAACCAGGAGCACGAGGCGACGCGCTCCAGCAACTCCAACCTCCAGGCGCGCATCGCCAGCTACGAGCTCGCCTTCAACATGCAGAAGCACGCGCCGGAGGCCGTCGACCTCTCCAAGGAGCCCGACCACATCCGCGAGCTCTACGGGCTGAACGAGAAGCGCACGGAGGACTTCGGGAAGAAGTGCCTGATGGCGCGACGGCTGGTGGAGCGGGGCGTGCGCTTCATCCAGCTCTACTCGGGCGGCGCGCACAACGACGACAACTGGGACGCCCACAGCGACATGGTGAAGAACCACACCTTCCACGCCGGGAACACGGACAAGCCGATCGCCGGCCTGCTCAAGGACCTGAAGCAGCGCGGGCTGCTCGACGAGACGCTGGTCGTCTGGGGCGGCGAGTTCGGCCGCCAGCCCACCGCCGAATACGCGCAGGGCACGGGCCGCGACCACAATTCCTACGGCTTCACGATGTGGGTCGCGGGCGGCGGCATCAAGGGCGGCATCAGCGTGGGCAAGACCGACGAGCTGGGCAGCGCGGCCATCGAGGACCGCTTCCACGTGAAGCACCTCCACGCGACCATCCTCCACCAGCTCGGCCTCGATCCCGAGAAGCTCTCGTTCTTCTTCAGCGGGCTCGATCAGAAGCTCGTCGGCGTCGAAGGGGCGGAGCCCATCCACAAAATCATCGCGTGATGAGCCGCGGAGCCACCGGGACGCCTCTGGTGGGTCGGGTCTCTGCGGCTCTGTGTCTCTGTGGCCAATAAGGGGTAAGGAAACATGCTTGTGACGCTGCTGTTGTCGCTCGTTCTTCAGGACGTCAAGGTCCAGCAGGTCGGGACGCCCCGGCGGTTCCTGGCCGCCGACTACTCCAAGGGCACCCTCGCGATCTTCGGCAAGGACGGCAAGGTCGAGTGGAAGACCAAGATCGGGGCCATCCACGACGCCTGGGTGCTGCCCAACGGCAACATCCTCTACCAGCAGGGCTGGACGAAGATCCTCGAAGTGACGCCGGAGCAGAAGGAAGTCTGGTCCTACGACGCCGCGAAGATGAACGGCAACGAGGGCAGGAAAATCGAGGTCCACGCCTTCCAGCGGCTCGCCGACGGCCTGACGATGATCGTCGAGTCCGGCTCCGCGCGCATCATCGAAGTCGACAAGGACGGCGCGATCAAGAAGCTGGTCAAGCTCCCCATCGAGAAGCCCGATCCGCATCGCGACACCCGGAACGCCCGCAAGCTCGCCAACGGCAACTATCTCGTGTGCCACGAGTCCCTGCTGAAAGTGCGCGAGTACGACGGCGAGGGCAAGACCGTCTGGGAGCACGACGTGAAGTCCAAGGTCTACGGCGCCGTCCGCCTGAAGAACGGCAACACGCTGATCTCGGCCGGCGACGGCCACCGCGTGTTCGAAGTCGACCCCTCCGGCAAGGAAGTCTGGTCGATCGGAAAGGACGAGCTCCCCGGCGTGACCCTCGCGTGGATGACGCAGGTCGAGCGCCTGCCGAACGGCAACACGTTCATCGTCAACTGCCACGGCAAGCCGACCGACCCCCAGCTCATCGAGGTCTCCCCGGAGAAGAAGATCGTGTGGTCGTACCGCGACTTCGAGACGCTGGGGGGCGCGACGGCCGTCGCCCAGACCCTGGACGATCCGGCGGCCACGATCCGGTGACGTTCACCACGAAGGACACGAAGACCACGAAGGACGAAACCATGAGGACGGGGCGTACAAGCGACGAAGAACGGATTCTTCGTGTCTTTGTGGTGAACACGTGAAGAAACTGCGCTGGGGGATCCTGGGGACGGGGCGCATCGCGGGGACGTTCGCGGAGGCGCTGGCCGTCCTGCCGGAGATGGAGCTCGCCGCGGTCGGCTCCCGCTCCGCCGGCTCCGCGAAGGAGTTCGCCGCGAAGCACAAGGTCCCGCGGGCGCACGAGAGCTACGAGGCGCTCGCGAAGGACGACGTCGACGCCGTCTACGTCGCCACGCCGCATCCGTGCCACCGGGAGAACGCGATCCTCTGCCTGCGGGCGGGGAAGGCCGTGCTCGTCGAAAAACCGTTCGCGATGAACGAGCGCGAGGCCCGGGAGATGGTGGACGTCGCCCGGAAGGAAAGGCGCTTCCTGATGGAAGCCATGTGGACGCACTTCCTGCCGGCGATCGTCCGCGCCGAGGCGCTCGTGAAGAAGGGCGCGATCGGCGAGCTCCTGATGGTCCAGGCGGACTTCGGGTTCCGCGCGCCCTTCGATCCCAAGGGCCGGCTCTTCGACCCGGCGCTCGGCGGCGGCTCGCTGCTGGACGTCGGCGTCTACCCCGTCTCCCTCGCCACGCGGCTGCTGGGCGAGCCCGCGAAGATCCAGAGCGCGGCGGTGCTGGGGAAGACGGGCGTCGACGAGCAGGCCTCGATGATCCTGGAGTACGCGGGCGGCGCCCAGGCCGTCCTGTCCAGCGCCATCCGCTGCGAGACGGGGCACGCGGCCGTCCTGTCCGGGACGGAGGGCCGGATCCGGATCGAGGCGCCGTTCTGGAAGAGCCAGAAGCTGATGGTGAAGGAGGAGGCGGTCGACCTCCCCTTCCGCGGCAACGGCTACACGCACCAGGCGCTCGAGGTGGCGCGCTGCCTGGTCGAGGGCGAGCTCGAAAGCCCCCGGATGTCGCACGCCTTCTCGCTCTCGGTGATGCGGACGCTCGACGCCCTCCGCCGCCCCTGGGGGCTGCGTTATCCGGCCGACGGTTAAGAGTGGATGCCCCACGGACGCCTTTGATAAGGTGTCCAGGCTTTCCTAGGGAGATCAATCGATGAAGAACGCGCTTTGCATTCTGGCCGCGACGGTCGTCCTGTCGGGCTGCGACAGCCAGCCCTCCGCCGGCGGCAAGCCGAAGGTCGCCTACGTGACGAACGGGATCGACCCCTTCTGGAACGTGGCGGCGGCGGGCGCCAAGGCGGGCGCGAAGGAGTTCAACGCGGAGGTGGAGGTCCTCTTCCCGAAGGACCTGCCCGACCAGAAGCGGATGATCGAAGGCCTGCTGGCGCGGGGGATCGACGGCATCGCGATCAGCCCGATCGACGCGACCAACCAGGTCGGCTTCATCGACCAGGCGGCCAAGGAGACCAAGATCATCACGCACGACTCCGACGCCCCCGGCTCCAAGCGCCTCTGCTTCATCGGCATGGACAATTACAGCGCCGGGCGCTCGGCGGGCAAGCTCGTCAAGGAAGCGCTGCCGGAGGGCGGCAAGATCATGATCTTCGTGGGCCGCCTCGAGCAGCTCAACGCCCAGCAGCGCCGCCAGGGCGTCATCGACGAGGTGCTCGACCGCCCCTCGCAGGCCGGCGCGGCGTCCCTCAAGACCGACCCCGCGAGCGGCGAGCTCAAGGGCGGCAAGTTCACCGTGGTCAGCACCCGGACGGACGGGTTCGACTACGCGAAGGCGAAGGCGAACGCGGAGGACGC
Source organism: Planctomycetota bacterium (assembly GCA_036383955.1). Lineage (GTDB taxonomy): Bacteria > Planctomycetota > MHYJ01 > MHYJ01 > JACPRB01 > JACQFK01. The sequence continues at coordinate 47,228 of DASVNH010000241.1, forward strand.
GATCAGCTCGACGTCCGACCTCGCCTGCATGGTCGGCCTCTTCGCCTACAACGCCCCGATGTGCCTGGAGGCGATCAAGGGCGCGGGCAAGGTGGGGAAGATCAAGGTCGTCAGCTTCGACGAGCAGGACGCGACGCTGCAGGGCATCAAGGACGGCGCGGTGCACGGGACGGTCAGCCAGCAGCCCTACCAGTACGGCCGCCACTCGGTGCGCATCCTCGCCGCGCTGGCCCGCAAGGACGAGTCGGTCCTGCCCCCGACGGGCTTCCTCGAAGTCCAGAGCACGGTCGTCAAGAAGGACAACGTGGACGGCTTCTGGGAGGAGCTCAAGAAGCTCCGCCAATAGATGGCCGACCCGTTCCTCGAGGCCCGCGGCCTCGCCAAGCGCTTCCCCGGCGTCCGGGCCCTCGACGGCGTCGACCTCACGGTCGGCCGCGGCGAAACCGTGGCCGTCATCGGCGAGAACGGCGCGGGCAAGAGCACCCTCATGAAGATCCTGGCGGGCGTGCAAACGCCCGACGCCGGCGAGATCCGCGTCGAGGGACGGCCGGTCCGGATCGACTCCGTCCGCGCCGCCGAGAAGCTCGGCATCGCCCTCATCCACCAGGAGCTGAACCTCTGCGACAACCTGGACATCGCCGCCAACATCTTCCTCGGCCGCGAGCCGCGCCGGGGGCCCTTCGTCGACCGCGTGAAGATGGAGATCGACGCCGCGGAGCTCGTCGAGCGGGTCGGCCTCGACGCCTACCCTCGCACGCTCGTGAGCACGCTCTCCATCGGCCGCCAGCAGATGGTCGAGATCGCCAAGGCCCTCTCGGTCGACGCGAAGCTGCTGATCATGGACGAGCCGACCTCCTCCCTCTCGCAGCGCGAGACGGAGCAGCTGTTCCGGGTGATCCGCGACCTCAAGAGCCGCGGCGTCGGCGTCGTTTACATCTCGCACCGCCTCGGCGAGGTGAAGGAAGTCGCCGACCGCGTCGTGGTGCTGCGCGACGGCCGCAATTCCGGCGGTCTCGAGAAGAGCCAGATCGAGCACGCGGCCATGGTGAAGCTGATGGTCGGCCGCGAGCTCACCCAGCTCTTCCCGCATCAGGCGCGCCCGCCGGGCGAGCCGGCGCTGGAGGTCGACGCCCTCCGCACCGCCGCGCATCCGCGCCACGCGCTGTCGCTCTCGCTGCGAGCCGGCGAGATCGTGGGCGTGGCGGGCCTCGTGGGCTCGGGGCGGACCGAGCTGCTGACGACGCTGTTCGGCATCGACCGCGCGCGGGGCGGGACGATCCGCGTGGGCGGCCGGGCCGTCGAGTTCAAGCGGCCGCTCGACGCCATCCGCGCGGGCCTGGCGCTCGTTCCCGAGGACCGCAAGGAGCAGGGGCTGTTCCTGGAGATGGCGCTGCGCGACAACCTGAGCGTCGCGTGGATGCGGGGCCGGGGGCTCTTCGTCGACCGCGCGGCGGAGCGGACGATGTCGGAGGAGTCGATCGCCAAGCTGCGCGTGAAGACGCCGAACGACCGTCAGCTCGCGCAGTTCCTCTCGGGCGGGAACCAGCAGAAGATCGTGCTGGGGAAGTGGCTGGCGCTGAATCCCCGCGTGCTGCTCCTCGACGAGCCGACCCGGGGCGTCGACGTGGGCGCCAAGCAGGAGATCTACAGACTGATGGACGAGCTGTCGGCGAAGGGCGTCGCGATCCTCTTCGTGTCGAGCGATCTGGAGGAGATCCTGGGGATGTCGGACCGCGCGCTGGTGATGCACCAGGGGCAGATCGCGGGAGAGCTGCCCCGGGCGAAGCTGAGCGAGGAGGCGGTCATGCTGCTGGCGACGGGGACGGCCGCGTGAAGAAGGTCTGGGGCATCCTGGGGATCCTGATCTTCGTGATCGTGCTCACGTCGATCCTGAATCCGCGCTTCCTGGGGGCGGGGAACCTGCAGAACACGCTGCGCTGGTCCTCGCTCTACTCGATCATCAGCGTGGGCGCGGCCTTCGTGATCATCACGGGCGGCGTGGACCTCTCGATCGGCGCGGTGGTCGGCCTCTCGGGGACGCTGCTCGCGCTGCTGCTCTCGAAGGGCGTCCCCGTCCCCCTGGCCCTCGCGATCGTGCTCGGGCTCTCCGTGGCCATCGGCTTCGCCCACGGGCTCCTCATCACGAAGCTGAAGGTGCCGGCGTTCATCGTGACGCTCTGCGGCCTGATGATCTACCGCGGGATCGCGCGGGTCGTCACCGACGACCAGAGCCAGGGCTTCGGCAGCGACTATCCGCTCCTGCACCGCCTGGTCGAGCCGGTGATGGGCGTTCCGGCGCCCTTCATCATCATGGCGATCATCGCGGTGGGCGCCTCGGTCTTCCTCAACCGCACGGTCTGGGGATGCTGGCTCTACGCGATCGGCCGCAACGAGCGCGCGGCCCTCTACAGCGGCGTCAACACGCACGCCGTCACGATCATGGCCTACGTGATCTGCGCCTTCCTGTCCGGCTGGGGCGGGATCCTGATGGCCCTCGACGTGAACTCGATCCAGCCCGCCCAGTTCGGCAACTTCTACGAGCTCTACGCGATCTCCGCCGCCGTCCTCGGCGGCTGCTCCCTCCGGGGCGGCGAGGGCTCCATCCTCGGCGTCGTCATCGGCTCCGCCGTCATGCGCGTGCTCTACAACGCCATCAACGTGCTCGGCATCGAGAACACCTGGGAGTTCGTCATCATCGGCGCCGTCCTGCTCTGCGGCGTCGTCGCCGACGAGATCGTCCGCCGCGTCGCCGCCAAACGCCGCGCCGCCAAGGAAGCCGCCGACTAGCCCGTTCGGAAGCTGCCCGGCACAATCCGAACGGTTGGCGTTCGACGTTAGTCGGGGATCAGGCAGGACACGCCGCGCTTCGCCAGCGCGCGGGACGTGGCGTCCCCGCTCCGGAAGCCCCAGCACCAGACTTCGCCGCCCGCCTTCCGGACGGCCGTGACCGTCGTCCGGTCCGCGCAGGACGCCGGCAGCACCAGCACGCTCGCCCCCGCCTCCGTCATCGCCTTCTCCGGCGCCACCAGGCGCGCCTCGAGCGTCACGCCGCGGCGCAGGGTGGGATGTCGACGTCCCAGCTCCCGGATCCCCGGATGCCAGAACGAGGAGAAGAAGAGGCGCTCCGGCGGCAGGACCCGCAGCGCGCGATCCGCGACCTCCACCGGCAGGCAGGTCTCCTTGAGGTCGAGGAAGACCAGGCCCCGCGTCGCCGCGCGGAGGAAGTCTTCGAGCGTCGGGATCGGTTCGCCGTTCGACAGCTTCCGCTTGCGGAGTCCCTGGGCGCTCAGCGATTCCACCGGCGTGCCGTCCGCGAACGCCGGATCGTGGTGGATGAAGTACGCGCCGTCCGAGCTCCGGCGGACGTCGATCTCTACGCCGTCCGTCCGCCCCCGCAGGACCGCGCGCAGCGCGGCGAGCGAGTTCTCGGGATGTCGGTGCCCCTGCCGGGCCCGATGGGCCAGCACCAGCGGTCGCATGGTCTCATGGTACCATCGAAGCGTGGATCGCGCGGCGAACCTGGAGAGGCTCCGGCGGGAGCGCTTCGACGTCCTCGTCATCGGCGGCGGGATCACGGGGGCGGGCATCGCGCTCGACGCCGTGTCGCGCGGCCTGAAGACGGCGCTGGTCGAGCGCGGCGACTTCGCGTGCGGGACGTCGAGCCGCTCGTCCAAGCTCATCCACGGCGGCCTGCGCTACCTGAAGCAGCTGCAGTTCAAGGTGACCATCGAGGCTTCGCGGGAGAAAGCCCGGCTGAAGCGGCTCGCGCCGCACCTCGTCGAGGACCTCCCGTTCCTGCTGCCGTTCTGGACCCGGACCGCGCGGCCGCTCCTGGGCTCGGGCCTCTGGATCTACGACGCGGCGGCCGGCTTTCCGAAAGGGCTCGTCCACCGGCACCTCTCGGCGCGCGAGGCGCTCGAGACGCTCCCCTCGCTGCGCCCCGAGGGCCTCCGCGGCGCCTACCTCTACTACGACGCGCGCGCGGACGACTGCCGGCTCGTGATGCACGTGCTCCGCAAGGCGGCCGACCTCGGCGTCGTGGCGGCCAACGGCGTCGAGGTCGTCGGCTTCCTCAAGGACCGCGACCGCGTCGCCGGCGCGCGGACGCGGGACTTCGACATCGCCGCGGCCCGCGTCGTCAACGCGACCGGCGTCTGGTGCGACGACGTCCGCGGCGGGGAGCGCACCGTCCGGCCGTCGAAGGGCGTCCATCTCGTGGTGCCCATGAAACGGCTGCGGCTGACGTCCGCCGCCATGCTGCCCTCGCCGGCCGACGGCCGGATCGCCTTCCTCATCCCCTGGGGCGACCGGGCCATCGTCGGGACGACGGACACGGACTACGCGGGATCTCTCGACCGCCCCCGCGCGGAGGCGGAGGATGTCGACTATCTCCTCGCCCTCGTCAACGCGAGCCTGCCTAGCGTCGGACTGACGCGGCGCGACGTCCTGAGCACCTACGCCGGGCTGCGGCCGCTGCTGCGGGACGACGCCGAGGCCCCGTCGGCCCGGTCGCGGGAGCACCATCTCTTCGAGGACCCGTCGGGGCTGCTGACGATCACGGGGGGCAAACTGACGACCTACCGCCTGATGGCGCGGGAGGTCGTCGACCGCCTGACGCGGCGCAAGTGCCGGACGCAGGAGATCGACCTCTACGCGACGGAGGGCCGGGACGCCCTGTCGCGCCGCTACGGCTCCGAGGCCGCGCGGATCGTCGACCGGACGCTGATCGTCGACGGCCTGCCCTACGTCTGGGGCGAGGTGGACTACGCGATGGAGCGGGAGATGGCGCGGGGGCTCGTCGACGTCCTGTCGCGGCGGACGCGGCTGGCGCTCTTCGCGGAGGACCGGGGGCGTTCGGTGGCGGAGCCGGTGGCGCGCCGGATGGCCGCCCGCCTGGGCTGGGACGCGAAGGAGATCGGCCGGCAGCTCGAAGCATACGAGCTCGCCTTGGACGAAGAGTTCCCTCGACCGTATTAAAGGCATGAGAACGCTCCTCGTTTCGCTCCTTCTCCTCGTCCCCCAGGAAGCCGAGAAGTCCAAGGGCATGTTCAAGCTCGGGCCGGGGCTCTCGATCGAGCTCTTCTCCGCCGAGCCGCAGTTCGTCAATCCCGTCGCCTTCCACGCCGACGAACAGGGCCGCTTTTACGTCGTCGAGACGCACCGCCTGGGGAACGCGACCTTCGACATCCGCGGCCGCGGAGCCTGGGTGGACGACGACCTCGCCTGCCGCACGGTGGCCGACCGCGAGGCCATGCACCGCAAGCACATGGGCGCGAAGTACGACGCCCTGACCGCGTCGGAGCGGGTGCGGCTCGTCGAGGACACGGACGGCGACGGCCGCGCGGACAAGGCGACGACCTTCGCCGAGAACTTCGGGACGCCGGCCGACGGCATCGCCTCCGGCGTGCTCGCGCGGAAGGGCGAGGTCTGGTTCGCGAACATTCCGAACCTGTGGAAGCTGAAGGACGTCGACGGCGACGGCAAGGCCGAGGTCCGCCAAGTCGTGCATACGGGCTACGGCGTGCGGCTCGCGTTCATCGGCCACGACCTGCACGGCCTGACGTTCGGGCCCGACGGGAAGCTGTACTTCTCCTGTGGCGACCGCGGGCTGCACGTGAAGCAGGGCGACCGGGTGATCTCGAATCCGGATTCGGGCGCGGTCCTGCGCTGCGATCCGGACGGCTCGAACCTCGAGGTCTACTGCACGGGCTTGCGCAATCCGCAGGAGCTCTGCTTCGACGACGTCGGCAACCTCTGGACCGGCGACAACAACTGCGACGCCGGCGACAAGGCGCGCTGGACCTATCTCATGGAAGGCGGCGACGTCGGCTGGCGCATCGGCTACCAGCAGGCGCCGGGCCGCGGGCCCTGGATGGCGGAGAAGCTCTGGGAGCTCGACGCCTGGAAGACCGCGCCGTCGCAGCTGCCGCCGATCGCGCACGTCGGGCACGGGCCGTCGGGCCTCACGTTCAACCCCGGCGGCGCCGCGCTGCCGGCCGCCTACGACGGCCACTTCTTCATGTGCAACTTCCCGGGCAACGTCCTGACCTGGACGGTCCGGCCCAAGGGCGCGGGCTTCGAGGTCCAGAACCTCCGCGAGCTGATGTCCAACGTCTGGCCGACGGATGTCGACTTCGCCCCCGACGGCGGCCTCTACGTGTCCGACTGGGTCGACGGCTGGGGCATGCCGGGCAAGGGGCGGCTCTGGCGCCTCTTCGATCCGGCGCGGGCGGAGGGGGCCAAGGGCGTGAAGCGGCTGCTGAACGAGGGCTTCGAGAAGCGGACGCCCGACGAGCTGTCCACGCTCCTCGGCCATCCGGACCGGCGCGTCCGGCAGGAAGCCCAGTTCGAGCTGGCGCGGCGCGGGACGTCCTCCGCGGCCGTCTTCGCGAAGGCGGCGGAGAATGGCCCGATCCACCGCCGGCTTCACGCGTTGTGGGGCGCGGGACAGGTCGGCGCCCTCGGCGTCGCGTTCGCGCATCTGAACGATCCCGAGGCCGAGGTGCGCGCGCAGGCGGCGCGGGTCGTCGGCGACGGCCGGCACGGGCTGTCGATGCCGGGGCTGCTCGACCTCCTCAAGGATCCGAGTCTGAGGGTGCGCGGCTTCGCGGCGATGGCGCTCGGCAAGCTGGGGAAGGCGGAGGCCGTCGGGCCGATCCTCGCGATGCTCCGCGGCAACGAGGACGCCCACTTGCGCCACGCGGGCGTGATCGCGCTGGCGTGGATCGGGGACGCCGCGGCCCTCGCGGCGCGCGCGAAGGATGAAGCGACGACGGTCCGGCTGGCCGCGCTGCTGGCCCTGCGCCGGATGGGACGGCCGGAGGTGGCCGCGTTCCTCGACGATCCGGAGCTGGCGCTGGAAGCGGCGCGCGCGATCAACGACGCGCCGGTGAACGCGGCGATGCCCGCGCTCGCGGCCCTGCTGGCGCGGCCGGGCCTGTCGGAGCGGATCCAGGTCCGGGCGATCAACGCGGCCTTCCGGACGGGGAAGGCGGCGGAGCTCGCGGCGTTCGCGGCGCGGGGGGATGTCGGGGAAGCCGCGCGGGCGGAGGCGCTCAAGGCCCTGGCGGACTGGGAGAAACCCTCGGGCCGGGACCGCGTGCTCCACGTGTGGCGGCCGCTGGAGCCGCGCGATCCGGGTCCGGCGCGCGAGGTGATGGACGCGCGCCTCGGCGCGCTGCTGAGCGGGACGCCGGCAACCGTGCGGATCGAGGCGTTGAAGGCCGCGCTCGCGCTGGGCGCGAAGGACGTCGGCCGGGAAGCGTCCGCGCTGGCGCTGGACCGGAAGGCGCCGGGCGCGGCGCGGGCGGAGGCGCTGAAGGCGCTGGCCCGGCTGAAGGATCCCGCGCTGAACGCGGCGGTGGCGGCGGGGCTGTCGGATCCGGACGCCGGGGTCCGCAAGGAGGCCACGCGGCTGGCGGGCCAGGCGAAGATCGCGAACGCGGCGGCGCTGCTGGACGAGTTGGTGACGAAGGACGGCCCGGTCGAGACGCGGCAGGCGGCGCTGGGGGCGCTCGCGGACCTGCCCGAGGGCGAGGCGATCCTCGCCCGCTACCTGGACCGGGCGGCGGCGGGGTCGTTCCCGGCGGCGCTGCGGCTCGACCTCCTGGACGCCGCGGCGAAGCGGCCCGGGCTGAAGAAGCTCGAGGCCGGGTGGGGCGACTGCCTGGAAGGCGGCGACGCGGACGCGGGGCGCCGGATCTTCTTCGAGCGCTCCGACGCCAACTGCGCGCGCTGCCACAAAGTGGGGGGGACGGGCGGGGAGGTCGGTCCGGCCCTGCCGACCCCGGCCACGAAGAAGAGCCGCGCGTACCTCCTGGAGTCCCTGACGAAGCCCAACGCGATCATCGCGGAGGGCTACGGCCAGACGCTCCTCCAGATGGAAAGCGGGGCCGTCGAAACCGGCCGGATCGAGAAGGAGTCGGACGTCGACCTCGTCCTGATCCTGCCCGACGGCCAGCGCCGGACGCTGGCGAAGAAGGACGTGCGGGCGCGGAAGGCGGGCCTGTCGGCGATGCCCGAGGACGCGCTCAAGGCGCTCAGCCGGCGGGACGTCCGGGACCTGGTCGAATACCTGGCGGGATTGCCCTGAGTTCACCCTTGAACGCACCCATGGGGTATGCTATACCCCTAGAATGGCGCGCAAGGACGATCCTCGGATGGATCTGCTCCTGGGGCGTGTGGCCCTGGAGCGGGGCCTCATTTCCGAGGCCCAGCTGCGCGACGCCCTGTCGGAGCGCGCGCTCAGCGTCGCCCGGGGGCGCAAGGTGCCGCGGCCCATCGGCGCCATCCTCGCCGCCAAGAAGCAGCTGAGCGACGCCCAGGTCGTCGAGCTCACTCGCGAGATCGAGGGCCGGATCGAGAAAGAGGCGGAGGGCCGGCGGAAGGACGCCTTCCTCGGGCAGATCCTCATCGACGCCGACCTCGTCGCGCCCAAGCATGTCGAGGACTGCCTCTTCGACCAGGCCGAGCGCTGGAAGGAAGGGGAGACCCCGCTGCCGCGGCTCGGCGACCTCCTCGTCCTCAAGGGCTACGCGACGCGCGAGGACGTCGCCCAGGCCCTCGCGCTCCAGAAGTCCATGGTCCAGGTCTGCGCGAAATGCCGGCGCGAATGCAGCCTGTCGGACGACGTCGACCGCTGCCCGGTCTGCGGCGGCGCGTTCAAGCCCCGCGCCGAGTCGGCCGTGATCCCGCCCAGACCGGTCGTCGCTCCCGCGGCTCCGGCGCCGGACGTCGCCACCCTCGGCCGCTACCAGCTCCGCGCCACGCTGGAAAAGAGCGACGCGGCGGTCCTGTATGATGCCCACGACGCCGAGCTCGACCGCCGCGTCTCCCTCCGGGTCCTCGAGCGGAACCGGCCGGAGGACGTCGAACGCGCCCGCGCCGCGGCCGCCCTCAAGCATCCGAACATCGCCGCCATCTACGACTCGGGGCTGCTCGACGGCCGGCCCTATGTGGCGGCGGAGCGCGTGGAGGGCCGCTCGCTGGGCGAGCTGAGGAAGTCGGGAGCCCTCAAGGCGCGGCAGGAGATCCGGGCGCTGCGGGACGTCGCCCTCGCGCTCGACCACGCCCACCAGCGGGGGCTGGTCCACCGCGACCTGAATCCGGAGAGCGTGCGTTTCGGCGCCCAGGACCGCCCGCTGATCGTCGATCTCTGGGCGGGCGCGGCCGCGAGTCCCGCGCACATGAGCCCCGAGCGGGCGCGCGGCGACCGCGACCTCGGGCCGGCGGCGGACGTCTGGTCCCTCGGCGTCCTTCTCTACGAGGCGCTGGCGGGCGCGCCGCCCTTCCACGGCGACACGCCGGAGTCGACGCTCTCGAAGGTGATGTGCGAATCGCCGGCGCCGCCCTCGGCGGCCGCGCCGTCGAAGGCGGGCCGCGCCGTGTATCGCCCGCTGGAGACGCTGTGCCTGCGCGCGCTGGAAAAGAAGCCGTCCCGGCGTCCGGCCTCCGCGAAGGCCTTCGCGGACGAGCTTTCGGCCTGGCTCAAGGGCGAGGCCGAAGCGGCGCCGCGGCCGAAGCGGGTCGACCGCCGGCGTCGCTGGATCGCGATCGCGGCCGGCGCGCTGGTCGGCGTCGCGGGCCTGATCGCGGCCTTCGCGCTGGCGACGAGGGAGAGCCGGACGGACCGCACGCTGCGGAAGGCGGCGGAGTACATGGCGGAGGGGCATCCCGACGCCGCCCTGCAGCTTTACGACCGGATCCTCGAGCGCGAGCCCGGGGAGCCGCGGGCCCTGACCGGGCGCGAAGCCGCCCGGGCGCGGATCGACGCGGACGAAGCGCGGGTGAAGCTCGAGGAGACCCAGGCCGAGCTCGAACGCGTGCGCCGGGACGCGGACCGCCCCCGCCGTCCCGAGGCCCAGGCCCGCGACTGAAAACCGGACCCGGACCCGGAACCGACCTGTTCCGGTTATTGCGGGAGGACCGGGATGACGGCCGCCCGCGGGTCCCGCTTGTCGCCCGTCAGCGCGTGGAGGAAGAGCTCGAGGTCCTTCTTCTCGGCCTCGTCGAGCTTGAAGGGCAGCATGAAGATCGACATCTTCGGGTGCTTCTCTTTCTCGCCCACGACCTTCTCGTAATGGTCGATCACCTCGCGCAGGGTCTTGAGCGAGCCGTCGTGCATGTAGGGCGCCGTCAGCGCCGCGTTCCGGATCGTCGGCGTGCGGAAGGCGCCGGTCTCTTTCTCGTCCTTCGAGACGGCGACGCGGCCCTGGTCGTCGCCCGGCAGCCCGATGTTGTGGTAGCGCTTGTCCATGAAGGCCGGGCCCGAGTGGCAGACGGCGCAGCGCGCCTTGCCGGTGAAGAGCTCGAAGCCCCGCTTCTGCGCGTCCGTCATCGCCTTGTCGTCGCCGCGCGCCCAGCGGTCGAAGGGGGAGTCGAGGTCCACCACCGTCCGCTCGAACGCGGCGATCGCCATCGCGATCCGGTCGAACGTCACCTCGCCGCCGAAGACCTCGTTGAAGCGCTTCGCGTAGCCGGGGATCCCGGCGACGGTGGACGTCGCCTTCTCCGCCGACCCGCCCATCTCGGCCGCGCTCTGGATCGGACCCTTGGCCTGATCCTCGAGCGTCGCCGCCCGGCCGTCCCAGAACTGCGTCTCGTAGTACGCCGCGTTCAGGACCGAGGGCGACGAGCGGCCCAGCTTCGCGCCGTTGATGCCGACGCCCTTCGCCAGGCCGTCGGCCCAGCCGAGCGCGGGGTTGTGGCAGGTCGCGCAGGAGATCGTCCCGTTGCCCGAGAGCCGCGGATCGTAGTAGAGCATCCGCCCCAGCTCGACCTTCGCGTCGCTCATCGCGTTGTCCTTCGGCACGGGCGGCGCCGGCAGCGGCCCGAGGAAGGCGGGCAGGTCGCGGGACTCCTGCTTCTGCTGGGGGGCCGCCGCCAGCAGCAGCAGGGCGAGGGGGGCGAAGCGCATGCTGTCTCCTTCGTTGGGTGGACCGACATCCTATTCAACGCTCCGGCCGGACGGAATATAATCCGCGCCATGGCAGACGACTTCTTCCGCCTCCCGGCCGGCCTGCCCGTCCCCGTCCAGGACGGCGCCTGCGATCATCTGCCCGGGAAATCCCTGCCGCGGCTGTCGCTCCCCTCGACGTCCGGCGGACGCGTGGAGCTCGACGCCCCCGGCCGCGCGATCTACTTCGTCTATCCGCGGACCGGAGTGCCCGGCCAGCCGACGCCCGAGGGCTGGAACGACATCCCCGGCGCGCGCGGCTGAACGCCCCAGTGCGCGGGCTTCGGGACCGAAGCCTCCAGATTCGCGCGCCTGGGCTGGACGATCTACGGCCTGAGCTCCCAGGAGACGGCCGTCCAGAAGGAGGTCGTCGACCGCCTCGGCCTCCCCTACGAGATCCTCTCCGACCGCGAGTTCGCGCTGGCCGACGCGCTCGCGCTGCCGACTTTCGTCTTCCAGGGGGTGAAGCTGCACACGCGGCTTGTCCTCGCGGTGGAGGCGGGTCGGATCGTGAAGGTCTTCTATCCCGTCTTTCCGCCCGACCGGAGCGCCGCGGACGTCCTCGCCTGGCTGGAGCGCTAGCGGAACAGGGCGGCGGGCGGGATCTTCTGCCGCGGCAGCTCGGGGCCTTCCCAGTAGACCTCGAGCACCGTGTTCCCGCCCTCCTGGAAATACGTCAGCGCGATCGCGTGCTTGCCGGGCTTCAGCGCGATCTGGCCGGCCATCTCGACGGCCCCATGGTGGTGGTCGTTGTTCACCACCTCCAGGTTGCCGATGTAGAGCTTCGAGCCGTCGTTCGACAGCGTCCGGAACGTGTAGACGCCCTCCCGCGGGACGTCGAGATACCCGCTGAACCGCAGCCCGAAGTGCGTCTCGCGCCCGCGGTGGACGTTGGAAAACTCGGCCGTCGCGCCGCTCTTGACGGGCTTGAGGGCCTTGAAGTCGGGGAGCGACGTCCATTGCCCTTCGTAGTAGTCGAAGGCGAGGCCGGCGGACGTCGACGCCGGATTCTCCGGCGCTCGGGGCTTCAGGGCGCCGCGGGCGAACGGCGCGGGGAGGGCGGCTTCGTCGGCGACGGCCTCCAGCGGCGCGGGGAGGGCCTTGAGCGTGGCGGCGTCCATCGGGGGGATCTTGGCGTTCGGCTCGGGCGCCTTGGCCTTGCCGGCGAGGACGCGGCCCACGAGGTCGGCGAGCTCGGGCGCGGGGCCGACGAACGTCCGGTTCATGCGGATCTCGATGTGGGTGAACGTCCACCAGGCCTTCTCGGGCGGCGCGCCGGCGTCGCCGTAGAGCTGGAAGAAGAAGCGGTTGAGGTAGACCTCGGCCTGGCGGCCCGCGTTGTAGAAGATCAGCGCGGGGGCGCCCACGACGAGATGCTTGCGGATGGCGTCGGGGTGAAAGGCCTGGCCGCCGCTGAAGTTCATGCGGATGACCGCGTAGGCGCAGGAGCCCTTCAGCGAGCGCGTCACCTTCATGAAGGCGACGTGGTTCGTGGCGTCGACCTTGTCGATCACGCCCTCGGCGATCACCTCGGACTCGTTGAGGACCTGCTGAAGGGGATAGATCGCCTCGACGTAAGGCAGGCAGAACAGCAGCAGGGCCACGGCGTCGCCTCCTACCGGACCGCTTCGAAGATGACCTTCACGGGCGTGCCTTCCTTGGGCAGCAGCTCCTTGTTCGCCTTGTAGCGGTTGCCGTCGGCGGAGGCCGTCGGGTTCGTCGCCAGCACCGTCGGGTCCGAGTGGTGCAGCGCGACCAGGTTCTTGGCGACCAGCACCAGGAGGTCCTGGCGCTCGAGGTCGGGGATGAAGCCCTTCTTCGACCCCGTGAAGATCCAGTCCGCGGCCCCCATCGGCTTGCCCGTCGTGGTGTCGAGCACGAACGCGCCGATCGGCTCCTTGCGGGCCTTGTCGCCGTCCTTCCACTCCACGAAGATCCGCAGCTTGCCGCCCTCGGGAGGGAGCTTCTTCTCGTCCTCCTCGCGCGCGGGCCTGCCGGGCGCGGCGCCCAGCTTCTTCAGGCCCTCGTAGAGGGCCATCGGATCGACGGCCGACTCGAACACGCTCTCGTAGGCCTTGCCGCCCTTGTTGACCAGGACGTACTCGATCGCGCCCTTGAGCTGGGCGTAGACCTCCGGCTTGAGCGTCACCGCGCCGAACGACACCGTCGTGCCGTCGACCGCCGGCTTTTCCAGCGCCTGCAGAGCCAGTCCCAGCAGAACCGCGATCATGCCTTGCCCTCGCGACGAGCGACCTTCACGCCCCCCTCCGGGAAATCTGTGCCTCGGGAAGGGGCACCGTTACCGGGGCTATTTCAGGCCCTCGAGGAGCTTCTTCGCTTCCTGGGCGGCCTTCGCCTTCGGGTAGTCCTTGAGAACGGACTCCAAGGTTGCGCGGGCTTTGGCCTCCCGGCCCTGTCTGATCTGTTCGCGCGCGATCTTGATCTGGGCCTCGATGAAGAGGCGGTCGACTTCGTCGTCCGTCAGATCGTTGAGGTCGCCACCGACTCCCGGCACGATGCCCGTCGCTTTGACCTCCGCCAGCTCCGCCTTCCAAGCCGCCAGCCGCTCCGCGTCGACCTTCGCGTCGGTCCAGACGACGCGCAATTCCGAAGCGGCCGTGATCTCCTTCGCGCGCCGCGCCTCGTCGCTCTCCGGGTCCCCCAGGTAGCGGTTCATGAGCTCGTTGTCGACCGCGACGGCGGCCGCGGATCCCTCTTTGGACGTGAAGCCCCACGTGTCGGTGACGGAGCCCGGAACGACGACGCGCACGGTGATCCGCATGCCCTGGGTTTCGGCCGCGAAACGGGCCCGCTCGACTCTCAACCTCTCGATGGCGTCGGGTCCGAGGATCCGAAGGTATTTCGCTTCGACGTCCCGAAAGGGATTGTTCAAGGTCAGGGAGTTGGACGTCGCGCGCAGATAGTACTTCTGGTCGAAAAAGCCCTCTTTGGACCCGGGGATGCGGACCTTATTGGCGTCGTCGAAATAACCGATCGCGGAGCCGCGTTCCCAGGCGCCGTCATCGGTGACGGGGCCGGGCTTCAGGGCCACGATGCCTTCGGCTTTGTGGAAGAACAATCCGACCTCCGGCAGGCCCGAGGCGGGCGGGGTTCTCCCCGCCGCCCGCGCTTTCTGGTCCAAGACCGCGCGGTACGCCTTGCTGGAGGCCATGCGGAGCTCGATCTTGCCGCTTCCGTCGGGGAAGAGCGTGACGATCTCTTCGATCTGGAGGCAGCCGCCGAGGCCGGACGCGAGGAGCAGGGCCGCGCCGCGCATGAGGAACCTCCGGGAAAATCCTGGTCTCCGGACGTGTTGACGAAAGGACCGCGTCATTTCGACAACACTTCGAGGACCGGCCGGCCGTCGATGCCCTCGGGGTAGCCGAGGCCGATGAAGGCGAGGGCGGTGGGCGCCGTGTCGTAGGTGCGGACGATCCGGTCGATCTTGAGCCCCGCCGGCACGCCCGGGCCCACGCAGATCCAGGGGATGGTCACGTTCTCGACCTTGTTCGGCTCGAAGATCCGGTAGTGCCCCTTGCCGCTCCCGCCGTGGTCCGCGGTGACGATGACCGCCGTGGTCTCCGCCTGGCCGCTGTCGCGGATCGCGTCGAGGATGCGCCCGACCGCCCGGTCCGCCTTGCGGACGGCGTCGAGGTAATCCAGGCCCATCCAGCCTTTGCCGTGCCCGGCGCCGTCCGCTTCGCGGACATGCACGAACGTCATCGCCCAGCCCCCCTGGGGCCATTCCTTCTCGAAGGCGCGGCCGATGTTTTCCGCCGACGTCCGATGCTCCGGGGCCTTCGCGGGCGCCGGCGTTCCCGGAGGCGGCGCCTCCGGATCCGGCAAGGCCTTCTGACCCGCCGCGATCCTCTTGTCGTTCTCGTCGTAGAACCGCTGCCGCCGCTCGACCCACTCAATATCGTTGTAGTCTTCCAGCTTCGGGACCTTGCCGGGGATCACGTTGCCCCAGATCCACGTCACCGCCTGGGGATGGGCGAGGTAGTGGAACTTGTCCTTCGAGAAGAACATCGCGGTCGACATCCCCGCCTGCGCCGTCACCGAGAAGACCGACGGATGCCCGAAATGGCCGGGCCGGTAGTTGTTCCACGACACTCCGTGCCGCCGGTAGTCGAGCCCCGACAGCATCGCCGTGTGGCTCGGCAGCGTGATGGACGGCCGGATCGTCTCCGCCTTCTCGCAGTAGGCTCCGCGGCGGATCATCCCCAGCAGCGCGGGCGCCGGCGCCGCCTCGATCGCGTCGGGGCGGAGGCCGTCGATCGAAATCACCACCACCCGCTTCGCCTTCGCGGCGGCCGGCCGGGCCGTGAGCGCCGGCGGGGTCAGCTCGGGAGTGACGCCGGTCTCGGGCGTGAGCTCGCAGGCTGCGAGCGCGAGGAAAACGAGCGCGAAGAGTCGGCGCATCATGCGGGGAATGATAGCAGACTATTGAACTTTCATCACGCGACGGAGGAGCAGCGCGACGACCATGGCGGCGACCAGGTAGAGGCCGCCCCACTGCAGCCAGAGGTTCCACCAGGCCGAGGGCACGCTGTCGGCCAGCTTGAGCTCGACGGCCTGCAGGCGGTCCTGCCGCGGGGACGCCGCGCCGAAGACCGTCACGAGGTCGGGCGGCCGCGAGCCGGGCACGCGGACCTCGTAGGTCCGCCCTCCGTGCCGGATCCGCAGCGTCCGCTCCCCCCCGCCCAGGGCCTTCACCGTCCACGCCGCCTGCTTGCCGAGGGCGCCGTCGGGGACCGCCGCCGCGGCGATCGCGGGCCCTTCGACGGCGAAGCCGTCGCCCGGCACCACGTGCGCCCAGCCTTCCGCGGCGTCCTCGAAGTGCGCCACCACCTTCAGCGGCTCGTTCGGCCGCGGCGGCAGGTAGGCGAGCCGCGCGCCCGCCCAGAGCCCCACGACGCCGATGATCGGCACCGTCCAGAGCGCGGGCTTCAGCGCGGCCCACATGTACTTGCCGCCGATCCGGCCGGACAGGCCCTGCAGGCGCCGCGCGCCCTCGGGATCCCTCTTCGCGGCCTTCATCCGCGCCTTGAGGATCTTCAGGTCCGCCTTGCAGCGCCCCAGGAGATCCTGGTCGCTCGCGTACTTCTGGAAGAGGATCACCGCCAGGCCCGACAGCACGCCGACGATCGTCAGCGCCCCCGTCGCGCCGAAGAACGCGGTCCATCCGAACAGGAGGTCGCAGCCGGCGTACAGGACGTCGAGGACCGCCGTCATTTCCTCACCAGCTCCACGCGGCCCTTGCCGCCGTCGACCTTCACCGAGGCGCCGTCCGCGAGCAGCTTGGTCGCGTCGCGCAGCACGACGGCGGGGATGCCGAAGTCGCGCGCGACGATCGCCCCGTGCGAGAGCATGCCGCCGCGCTCGACCACGAGGCCGGCCGCGTTGATGAAGAGCGGCGTCCAGGCGGGGTCGGTCGTCGGACAGACCAGCACGTAACCGGCGCCCAGGTCGCCGGCGTCGGCGGGGCTCATGAGGATCCGCGCCGGGCCGGTGCCCGTGCCCGTCGCCACGCCGAGGCCGGTCCAGACGCCGTCGGACGACGCGGGCGCGGCCTCCTCGCGGCCGAGCGCCTCGGCGTCGGCGGCGCGCAGGACGTCGGGCGCCGCGATCTTCTGGAACGCCTGCCAGCGGAGGCGGCGCTCCTTGATCGTCGCGCGCAAGACCTCCTTCTCGGCGCCCCAGCGGTCGAGCTCCCCGCGCTTCAGGTAATAGATGTCCTTGCCGAGGTCCCAGCGCTCGGCGAGCTCCTGGACCGCCTCACGCACGAGCGTGAGCCCGAGGATGAACCAGTGCTTGCAGGTCTCGCGCCAGGGCATGTGGCGCTGGGCGCCCGCGAGGTCGGCGCGGATCTCCTCGCGCAGCGACGCGGCGCCCGCCTGGGCGAGGAGGACGTCGAGCGCCGCCTCCGCCGCCTCGCGCTCCTTCCGCTTGCGCTCGTGCAGCTCCGCGGGCGAGACGCCCGCCACGCGCCGGTACTGCTCGACGCGCTGCCGCACGTAGCCGGCGTCCTCGCTCCAGCGCGCCTCGGCCAGCTCGAACTCGGCGACGCCCCGGTGCCCGAACTCCTTCAGGTAGGCCTCGAGCGCGACCTCCCCCGTCGACACCTTCCAGAGCAGGATGTTCGATTCGACCGTCTTGTCCCCTTCGAGCCCCGTCAGCAGCCGCGCCGCGAGCGCCCGGCCGTCCTGCTCGCCCAGCGCCTGCTCCAGCGTCGACGTCAGCCGCCCGTGGTAATAGCCCGCCAGGAAGCCGGGCTTGAGCAGCTCGCCGCCGTAGTCGACCAGCGCCAGCGTCGCCCGCGCGTCGAGCTCCGCCAGCACCTGGGCGTCCGACATCCCGTCGAGCTTGCGCGCGCGCGCGTCGTCGACGGCCTTCCGGAACGCCGGCAGCGTCTTCGCCTTCAGGTCGTCGAGGCACGACGCCTTGAGCCGCTTGAGGACGCGGCCCGCGCGGACCATGCGGCCGATGTGGAGGGGCAGCTTGAAGAGGAAGCCCAGGCCGGCCTTCTCGATGTTGAACTTCGTCGGCCGTCCGAGCAGGGCCTCCGTGCTCTTGCCGTTCGCGACGTCGTACTCCATGGGAAAGTCGTCGAAGAAGAGCTCCGCGGAGCGCTCGAGGTCGGCGTAGATCCGCCCGGCGATGAGCTCGAGGAAGCCGTCGCGCGCGACCCGCTCGGACGGCGTGAAGCCGAGCTCGCGGTAGAAGCGGACGAAGCCCTCCGTCATGAAGCGCCGGCCCACCAGGTCCCAGGTGAGCGGCGTGGGCGCCGGCAGCGTCTCGGCCAGGTTGTGGATCGCCCAGGTCGCGCCCGGGCGCTTTTTCGACATCGTGTGGATCCGGTCGATCTCCTCCTTGCGGAGGTTGGGGACCGCGCGGGCGACGTCCAGCCCGCGCACGGCCCGGCTCTGGAGGAGCACGAGGGCGCCGTCGGCGATGGCCCACTCGACGTCCACCGGCGTCCCGAAGTAGGCCTCGACGCGCAGGCCGAGGTCGATGACCTGGAGCGCCTGCTCGTCGCTCAGGCACGCGCGCTCGCCCGTCCCGACGCGGCGGTCGCGGATGGAGCGCGTGGCGCGGTCGACCGTGAAGGTGTCGGGTTCGACGTGCCCGCGGACGATGGCCTCGCCGAGGCCCGTGGAGGCCTCGAGGATGATCCGTCCCTCGTCGGGCCGGTTCGGGTCCTCGGTGAACAGGATGCCCGAGCGCTGGGAGGGGAACATCGCCATGACGGTCACCGCGGTGCCGTCGAGCCCGCGCACGTTGTTGCGCTGGCGGTACTTGATGGCCCGCTCGTTGTTCCAGGACTCGAAGACGGCGGCGACGGCCTCCTTGAGCATCGTCCAGGGGTCGGTGGGGAAGGCCTGGCCCGTCGCCTTCCGGTAGGCCTCGAAGGCGTCGCCGGTCCCGTCGAAGACGTTCTCGTCGAGCCCGCGCACGGTCTCGCCGAAGGAGCGGACGAAGTCGCGCAGGTCCTCCCGGAACCGGGCGGGGTCGGGGAAGCAGGATTCCAGGCCGGGGTGGAGGCCGGTGTTGAGGACCGTGTCCATCATGCCGGGCATGCTGGCGGCGGCGCCGCTGCGCACGGCCACGAGCAGCGGGTTCGGCGCGGCCCCGAGGCGGCGGCCGGTGCGCGCCTCCAGCCAGTCCATCGCCTGCCGCAGCTCCTCTTCGAGCCCGGCGGGCCAGCTCCGTCCGCCCTCGTGGTACGCCTTGCACACGCGGGTGGAGATCGTGAACCCCGGCGGCACCGGCAGCGCCGCCTTGCTCATCGCCGCGAGGCTGTGCCCCTTGCCCCCCAGGATCTCCTTTGGCGCCGGGTCGCCGGGCAGACCCGGATAGAAGAAGTGGATCATCGACAGCGCGGGCGGCGTCATCGTCCGCACCGAATTGGCCACAGAGGCACAGAGACACAGAGACGACCCTTGGGGCGCGTCCCCCCCGCCCCCCCGGGGGGGAGGGGGGATGCTCCACAAAGCCGCCTCTGTGTCTCTGTGTCTCTGTGGCTAATCACTTGGCACCCAGGATCACCAGGCCGCGCGCGCTCGTGCCCACCCAGATCGTCTCGAAGGCCACGACCGGCGCCGAGGTCGCCTTCCCGATGTGGTCCTGGTCCTTGAAGTTCCACGGCCACTCGCCCGCCGCCAGGTCGAACGCGGCGATCCGCTGCTCCGCGCCCATCACCAGCATGTCCCGCGCGATCGCCGGCGGCACCGGGGACGGGCCCACCGGCAGCTCGTGCAGCGACTTGCCGTCCGCCGCCGCGAAGATCCGCATCATCGCCTCGCAGGGCACCGCGACCACGCCCTCCGTCGCCGCCGCGTGGGCGATCACGACGTCCTCCAGGTCCTTCGCCCACAGCAGCGCCCCGTCGGGCAGCGCGCGCGCCTGCAGCGTCGACTTGGCCTTGCCCTGCCCGCGGACCGCCGTGAAGATCCGGCCGCCCGCGACGGCCGGCGCCGCCAGCGGGGCGCCCTCCACCGTCCAGAGCGCCGCGCCGCCCTCCGCGCTCAGGCACGCGAGGCCGCCGGTCGTCGCCGCCACGATCAGGTCGTGCGCGGCGGCGGGCGCGCCGAGCAGCGCGCCGCACGGCGCCGTCCAGGACGCGGTCCCGTCGGACGCCCGCAGGCAGCGCAGGCCCCGGTCGGCCGGGACGTAGAGGCGGTCGCCGTCGAGCGCGACGAACGGCGCGCCGTCGCCGGCCTTGACCGGGCCCCAGAGCGCCCGGCCCGTGGCGGCGTCGAGCGCGCGGACCTCGCCTCCCGCGAAGACGTAGACGCGCGCGGCGTCGGCCGCCATCGCGGCCACCGCGGGGCTGTCGACCTCCCACACGGCCTTGGACGTCCTTGCGTCGAGCGCGGCCAGCCGGGTCGCGGGGCCCTGCGCGAACGGGACGAAGACGCGGGTCCCGCACGCGATCACCGGGCCCGAGACGGGCCGCTTCAGGCCCTCGTCCGCGGGCCACTTGCGTTCGCAGTTGCCGTCGGCGTCCGTCGGGATCGCCGGCAGGCCCCGGTCGTCCGCGAGGCCCAGGCGGTCGGCCCCGCCGCCCGGCCCGCTCCAGGGGCGGATCGCGACGGCCTCCTCTTCGCCCGGGGCTTCCGCGAGCGCGAGGAAGCCCTTCTTGCTGGTGCCGACCAGGATCTTGTCCGCG
The DNA here is from genome assembly GCA_036383955.1 of Planctomycetota bacterium. Taxonomy (GTDB): domain Bacteria; phylum Planctomycetota; class MHYJ01; order MHYJ01; family JACPRB01; genus JACQFK01. The sequence goes on from DASVNH010000241.1 coordinate 67,354, forward strand.
GAGGCGACGGGCGACGCGATGACGGGCGAGTGGAGCGGGAACGTCCAGCGGATCTTTCCGGCGGCGCGGTCGACGCACAGCAGCTTGCCCGCGTCGGTGGAGACGTAGACCGCGTCCGCGGTGAGCGACGGCGAGCAGACCATCGGCGCGCCGACCGGGATCTTCTGGAGCAGCTTGCCGTCCTTCACGTCGAGGACGTAGAGACCGCCGTCGCGCGAGCCCGCGTAGCCCCGGCCGCCGTCGACGGCCACCGCGCCGAGGACGACGTCGCCCGTCGGCAGCGTCCAGGCCGGCTTGCCGTCGGCGAGCGCGAGCGCGACGATCGCGCCCACCGGATGCGGATCGCTCCGCGTGAAGATGCCGTTGCCCAGGCCGATGAGGACCTTGCCGTCGACGACCGTCGGTGCCCCGAACGCCGGGTGGGGGACGGGCGTCTTCCAGAGGATCGCGCCCGTCTTCGCGTCCGCGCAGACCACGGCGTTGCCGCCGAGCCCGGAGCCGAAGATGACTTTGCCGTCGACGGCCACCGGCGACGACTCGCAGTCGGGGATCCAGGTGGCGATCTCCAGGCGGAAGCCCGAGCCGTCCTTCGTGCGCTTCGCGTCCTTCGGCGCCTCGACGACCTTCCCGATCACGACCCGCTCGGTCGGCGAGGGGCCGGCGGGCGCGGGCCCGGGCGGCGCCTCCTGGAAGGCGCTCACGCGCAGGACGTGGATGTTCGCGTCGGCGGATTCGCCGGTGAAGACGCGGGTGGACGCGCCGACGGCCGCGACGGTCTTCCCGACGAGCTTGCCCAGCGCCTCGACGTGGGGTCCGGCGGCGATCTCGTAGAACGCGTCGCCTTCGATCCGCCACGCGACATTGCCGGCCGCGAGATCGAACGCGTAGAAGCCGTCGTCGCCCGCCCCGACGAACGCCCGGCCGTCCAGGATCGCGGGGCTGGACTCGACATGGCTCGTGGTCTGGACCCAGGCGTGCAGCGCGGGCGGCCGTTTGCCTCCGGAGGCCCGGACGGGCTCGAGATTGAGGACGATCAGCCGGCAGTCGCGGTCCTCGTGGTAGCCCTCGCCGGACACGAGGTAGCGCGCGCCCACGGCGGGGGACGCGAACACCGGCCGCAGCGGCGCCGGCAGCTCGCCCTTGCCGGTCCAGCTCCACGCCCGCCCGCCCGTGTCGAGGTCGATGGCGTGCAGCGCGCCCGAGGCGTTGCCCATTACCGACGAGACGCCCGAGCCGAAGTAGACGCGGTTGCCGACGACCGCCGGGGACGAATCGACGGCCCCGCCGCCGCCCAGGACGTCGGCCCCCACCTGCCACACGGCGCGCGGCGGACGTCGGGGGCCGGCCGCGCCGGCCGTCGCGCCCGTCCGCGACGGCCCGCCGCGGAACGCGGTCCAGGCGTCGCCGGTTTTCTCGGCCGTGACCCCCGCCGTGAAGAGGCGGCCCAGGCCCCAGACGCCCAGCGCGAGGGCGACGACGAGGGCCGCGGAGAGGGCCTTGTGGGCCCAGAGATAGGCGAAGAGGAGCTTGTAGGTGCGCGGCTTGAACAGCGCGACCACGCCGAGCGCGAACGCCAGGATGAGCTGGGGAAGGATGACGAGGAGGGCCTGGATGGGTCCGAAGGCCGATGGAATCACCGCCTCGGCATCGCGCGCGGGCAGCAGCAGCGCGAGGAGGAGGGCCGCGGACGTCCAGCGAAGAAGATCGGAGCGTTTCACGAAGTCGGTGTCGAATAGCCAGGACCGCCGGAGATGTTACCAGAAGCGGGCCGCGTCATGGAGGTAAGTGCGCGGGAGGGGCCCCCGGTTACACCCGGGATGTGATAGATTCAGTTAGATAATTAGTTGAACGGACCGGGGGGCATGGGCCAGGAAATCGTCTACTGTTTCAAGTGCCTCACCCGCTTGATCGGCGGCGACTTCGAGAAGGGCAAGGCGTTCCGTTACGGGCCGCGCGTCTCCTGCAAGGCCTGCCTCCCCCACCTCCTTCAGGAACTCAGCCCCGCCGAGCAGGAAGAGTTCGTCCGGGCGTCCAAGCCGGCCGACTCGCCCTCTTCGACCCGGATCCCCCTCACGCCGAGGCCGTCGACGACCCGCCGCCGCGGCGAGGGCGACGTCCCGAAAGGGAAGGGCATGGCGCTGGGCATCGGCCTGGGCGCCGGCGCGGCGCTCGTGCTCGTGGTCGGCCTGATCCTCCTGCGGACGCCCCCGCCGCCTCCGCCGCCGCCCGACCCCCCGAAAATCGCGGATCCCGCGCCCTCGACCGAAGGCGAAGCGCTGCGGACCGCCCGGCGGGCCGTCGAGAAGGCGCGCGACCCGTCGGTCACGGATCCCGCCGTCCGCCTGGCCCTGTGGTCGGAGGCGGCCCGGCTGGCGCGGGGCACGCCGCTGTACGAGGAAGCGCTCGACGGCGAGCGGGAGCTGATCGAGCGGCGCGCGGCCGCGCGCGAAAAGGAGCTCGCCGAGCTGGACGAAGTCGCGCGTCCTCTGGCGACGGCGGGCGAGCCCGCCAAGGCGGCCGCCGTGTACGAGGCGGCCCGGGGCCGGCACGCGGACGCGGAATGGGCGGCCGCCCTGTCGGAAAAAACGGCCGCGCTCCGGCGGGACGCGGCGGAGACCGGGCGGCGCCTGACGGCGGACGCGGTCGAGGCGGCGCGGAAGGGCGACGCGGCGGGCGCGCGGGCCGCGGAGGAGGCGGTCGCGCGCCTGGGCTATCCGGAGCCGCTGGCGGAGTTCCGCGCGGCGCTGGCCGCGGTGAAGCCGGCGGAGAAGCCGCCCGCGCCGCGTCCCGCGACCGCGGAGGAGAAGGCCTATCGCGAGGCCTGGATCAAGCTGGCCCCGCGGACCGCCGCGCGCGATTTCGAGGGGGCGGAGGCCGAGCTGACGAAGATCGCGGCCGAGCTGAAGGAAGAGCTCCCGAAGCTCGACGCCAAGCGGGACCTCGAGGATCTCGTCCGCCTGCGCGAGCTGTACGCGGAGCTCGGCCGGGCGGCCGAGCGGCTGCCGGCGGGCAAGGATCTCTCCCTGGAAGTCTTCAACGACAACGGCGCGCGCGTGAAGATTAGCGGCAAGGTGGCGAAGGCCTGGCCCGGCCGGGTCGAGCTCGCCGGCGAGCCGACGACCTTCGTGGAGCTCGAGGATCTCTGCGCCGGGGCGGTCGCCGACGTCCTCGCCCTGACGCGGAAGCTCGCGTGGACGGACTCCCGCGCGCTCGCCCTGCTCTGCGCGGCCGAGGGCGACGGGACGCGCGCCCTCCGCCTCGCCACGACGCTCCCCGAGCGGGTCCGCTCTCTCGTGAAGGACGGCGCGGCGCGCGTGCCCAAGCGGACGGAGAAGGAGCGGGAGGCCCGGAAGGCCTTCTACGAGGCGGAGCGCGCCTACCGCGACGGCTCGAGCCGCGCGGAGGCCGTCGCCCTCTACCGGAAGCTCGCGGCCGAGTTCGCGGACGCCGCGATCGTGAAGGGGGACGCCGACCTCGTCCGCCGCCGGGCGGAGGAGGGCCGCGAGGCGTTCCTCGGCCCCGGCGCGCTCAAGGCGGGCGGCACGTTCAAGCCGGCGAAGGACGAGAAACTGGGCTCCGTCTGGACGTCGTCGGACGACAGCGATCCGGCGAAGGCCGTCGCGAACTTCCTCGAGTTCGAGTTCCTGGCGGTCGCGGATTCCGCCTACAAGGCCTGGGTCTACGCGGGCGGCTGCTGCGGGGAAGTGTTCGGCTTCAGCCTGCAGGCGACGGACCTCGCCGGACCCAAGGCGGCGTCCGCGGCGCCCGGCGGCGAGGCGTGGGTCCCCGTGCGGCACGGCGTGAGCTCCGTCAAGCCGAAGCACGAGGACCACATGGGGCCGAAGTCGCCCAAGAAGTGGGCCTGGGTGCCGCTGCCGCTCCCGAAGTTCGCGGCGGGCGGGCTCAAGCGCGTGCGCGTCCTCACGAACCAGAAAGGCTTCTCGGTCGGCTGCGCGTTCGTGTCCTCCCAGAAAGCCACCCCGCCCGGCGAGGCCGACCTCCGCGAGCGGCTGGGCCGCGGGAAGGACGCGGATCCGTCGCTCGTCGCGTGGTGGCGGATGGACGAGCCGGGCGTCGAGTCGAGCGGCCAGGGCCCGATGCTCCTCATGAAGGGGGCCGTCGAGTGGCTCAAGGACGGCAAGCTCGGCGGCGCGGTGAAGGTCGGCGCGGCCGGCCAGCTGGAGGCCCCCCATCGGCCCGCGCTGAACGGGTTCCCGCTCACGGTGAGCGCGTGGGCGCGGACGACCGCCGTCGGCGACAAGGGGGGCGTGGTCTGCAAGTACCTGGCCGGGTCCAACAACGGGTGGAATCTCCACCTGCTCAAGGGCGAGATCAAGGCGTGGTACTTCCGGAGCGCGACCAACAAGGTCATGGAATCCCCGGACGGCGTCGGCGGCGGGCCGATCAACGACGGCGCCTGGCACCACGTGGTCTTCGTGGTCGACGCGGACGGGGGAAGGCTCTTCGTCGACGGCGTCCGCAAGGGCGCCGCGCCCTGGTTGGGGCCGCCGGGGCCGGCGACGACGACGCAGCCGCTGTCCATCGGGGTCTTTCCGGTGTCCACCGGCTCCCGCATGTTCGAGGGGAGCGTCGACGACGTCCGGATCTACGCGCGGGGGCTGAGCGACGCCGAGGTCATGGCGCTGTACACGGCATCGGGTGGCACGCCGGAGGAGAGCCGTCCCTGGACGGCGATGTTCGACGGAAAGCCGGGCTTTCTCAGCAACGACAGCGAAAAGACGTGGAAGATCGAGGACGGCGCGCTGGTCCGGGCGTCCGACTCGATGGACGCGGGACAGAGCCGCCTGGATATCGGGGACGGCGAGTTCCGGATGCGGGTGGAGGCGGCGGGGCTGTCGCGGATCGCCGTGTCCGTGCGGCAAGGCGTGGACGGGAGGTACACCGCGGAGATCAAAGGCCCGATCTCCGACGGACCGCACGAGATCGTGTTCACCTGCGCGGGCGACGACGTCAAAGCCACCGTCGACGGGAAGGCGGCGACGGTCGAACCCATCGGCCGGCCCCGCCGCGGCCGCATCCAGATCGCCTTCAACGGGAAGTCGTTGCGGATCCTGTCGGTCGAGCAGCGCCCGCTGCCCTGACGGAAATCCCAAACCCCAACTCCCAACGTGCGCGGGATCTACAAGGACTCGAGGTTCCCATCCCGCCTGGAAAACGTGTCAGGCCTTGGGAGTTGGGGTTTGGGAGTTGGGAGTTTCCCTCAGGCCGACTTCCAGGGCCCCGTCACGGCCAGCGTGACGCCCGGGCGCTGGATGTTGAAGAAGAACGTCGTGCCGTCCGGGGAAAAGCAGCCGCCCGCGACCTCGCAGGTGTTGTAGACGTTCTCGGCGAACGTGTAGAGCTCACCCTTCGGCGTGACCGCCACGATCCGCTGCCAGCCCGGGCCGTCCTCGCAGAGAAAGAGGTCGCCCCACGGCGCGATCGTCACGTTGTCGCAGTTCTCCAGCAGGTCCGCGTCGCCCGGCTCACAGAACAGCTCCAGCGTCTCCGGACGGTAGCGCCAGACCTGGCCCTTCCGCGCCGCTCCGCCGGCCGTCGCGCAGAAGTAGATCCCGTCCGCGCCGGTCCAGATCCCCTCGCCGCGGTCGAAGGTCGCCGCGCCCGCCCGGGCGCCGCGGCGGCGCAGGTCGTCGTTCGGGGCGTCGACTCCGTCGAGGTCGATCCACGCGACCTCCGCCGTCTCCCCCGCGCGCATCCCGCGGGTCGTGGGTCGGCCCGGGAGGGCAAGCGCCTGGAGCCGTCCGCCCTTCCGGAGCTCGCCCGGGACGCTCGGCGTGAAGCGGTAGAGGAGGCCGTCGGGGCGATCCTCGGTGAGGAGCACCGCGCCGGAGACGGGTTCTACGGCCGCCGCCTCGTGGTTGAAGCGGCCCATGGCCTTGAGGGGGATCGGGTCGGCGAGGCCGATCGTGCCGGAGGCGGGGACCTCGAAGACGTAGCCGTGGTCGCGTTCGACGAGGCCGCTCGCCCGTCGGGTGTCCTCCTCGCAGGAGAGCCAGGAGTTCCAGGGCGTCGGGCCGCCCGCGCAGTTGCGCCAGGTGCCGGCGAGGCTGAGGAAGTGCCGCTCGAGGCGGCGCGCGCGGGTGTCGTAGACGAGCGTCGTGGTGCCGCCCTGGCCGGGATAGCGGCCGCCGCCGGCGTCGTAGAGGCGGGACGGGGGGATCTTTCCCAGCCCCTCGAGGCCGGAGCCGAAGGGGCCGACCGCGGCTTGGCGTCCTTCCAGCTCGTGGTTGCGGACGAGGAGGGTGCGGCCGTCCGGGCCGGGAAAGGCGCCCATGCCGTCGTGGTGCCCGGGAACCCGCAGGCCGTCGTCCATGGTCTCGCCGGCCCGCGAGATCGCGGCGCAGCTGAAGCCCTCGGGAAGGGCGAGGTAGCCCAGGGGCTCGGCGCGGAGGCGGCCGTAGCGCTTCGACATCCCCGGCGCGGGCGCGGACAGGGCGTGGCGCAGGCCCAGGAAGCCGGCGGTGACGCCGGCGCCGCCGGCCAGCCAGGCGCGCCGCGAGATTTTCAAGCGGCTCAGGATAAGGCATGCGGGACCCGCCCGCAACGTTCCCCGGAAGGGCGGATCGACCTCGTGTGGAAGCGCACGAAGTGTCGCGCGCGAGCCCGTCGCGGCGGGGCGGGCCGAATCTCGTCCGCGTGGCGGCCGTCGCGGACCTCCACTGCACGCGCCGTTCGCGGGGGGTGCTGGAGCCGCTCTTCGCGCGGATGGCGGAGGACGCCGACCTGATCCTGCTGGGGGGCGACCTCACCGACTACGGCCTGCCGGAGGAAGCCCGGATCCTGGCGGCCGAGCTGAAGGCGATCGCGCCGCGGCCGGTGATCGCCGTCCTGGGCAATCACGACTACGAGTCCGGGCGGGAAAAGGAAGTGATGGAGATCCTCGCGGCGGGGGGCGCGCGCGTCCTCGACGGCGACGCCTGCGAGGTCCTCGGCGTGGGCGTCGCGGGGGTCAAAGGCTTTCTCGGCGGCTTCGGCGAGCGGATGCTGCAGTCCTGGGGAGAGGCGGCCACGAAGGCGATCGTGCGCGAGGACATGGACCAGGCCTTGAAGCTGGAGACCGCGCTGGCCCGGCTCAAGACGCCCACGCGGATCGTCCTCCTGCACTACTCGCCCATCCGCGCCACCCTCGAGGGCGAGCCGCCCGAGATCATCCCCTTCCTGGGGTCGAGCCGCCTCGAAGAGCCCATGCACCGCCACCCCGTGGCGGCGGTGTTCCACGGCCACGCCCACTACGGCTCGCTCGAGGGCGCCACCTCGAACGGCATCCCGGTCTACAACGTCGCGCTTCCCCTGCTCAAGCGGCGACGTCCGGACGCCCCCGCGTTCCGGTCGCTGGAGGTCGTCGCGGGACCCGCGCATGGAGACTAAGGCCCGCCACGCGTTCTACCGGGGCGTGGCGAAGGAGCTGCGCGACGCGAAGATCCCCTTCCTGGTCGGCGGCGCCTACGCGATGCGGCGCTACGCCGACGTCCGTCGCGACACCAAGGACCTGGACCTGTTCCTGGAGCGCGGGAAGTCGCGGGAGGTCGTCCGCTTCCTGTCGCGCCGCGGCTACGCCGCGCGGATCGTTTCGCCGCACTGGCTCGGGAAGGTCTCGGCCGGCGACGCCTACGTGGACCTGATCTTCGGCTCGCGCAACGGAATCTGCGCGGTGGACCGGGACTGGTTCCGGCACGCCGAGTCCGGCCGGCTGCTCGGGCTCCCCGTCCGCTGGGTCCCGCCCGAAGAGATGGTCTGGTCCAAGGCCTTCGTCATGGCCCGCGACCGTTTCGACGGCGCCGACATCGCCCAGCTCGTCCGCGCGCGCGGGAAGTCGCTGAACTGGACGCGGCTCCTCGACCGCTTCGGCTCCCACTGGCCGGTCCTCTTCGTCCACCTCGTCCTCTTCGGCTACACCTTCCCCTCGGAGCACGGCGCCGTGCCGGCGTGGGTGCTCGAGGAGCTCGACCGCCGCCGGCACGAGACGCCCCAGAACGGCCGGAAGCTGTGCCGCGGGACGCTGCTGTCGCCGGGGGAGTATCTGGACGACATCCGCCGCCGGGGCTACGTCGACGCCCGCCAGCGCGACGCGGCGCGGGAAAACTAAGCAGGGCGAGCAAAGTAGTGGCATCCTCTCGCCCTGCTTACCCTGAGCGAAGCGAAGCGGAGTCGAAGGGTTATCGATGGAAATCCTTCGACTCGCTTGCGGCTCGCTCAGGATAAGCGGCCCGCGAGGAGTGCCAGAAGTTACGTCGGGCCGCTTAGGCCCAGTCGAGGATGACCTTGCCGGAGTTGCCCGACTTCACCACCTCGAAGGCCTTCTCCCAGTCCGCGGCGGGGAAGCGGTGGGTCACCACCGGCGAGATGTCCAGGCCCGTCTGCAGGAGCACGGTCATCTGGTACCAGGTCTCGTACATCTCGCGGCCGTAGATGCCCCGGATCGTGAGCATGTTGAAGATGACCTTGTTCCAGTCGATCGCCATCTCCTTCTCGGGGATGCCCAGCATCGCGATCTTGCCGCCGTGCGTCATGTTCTCGAGCATCTCGCGGAACGCCGCGGGATGGCCCGACATCTCCAGCCCCACGTCGAAGCCTTCCTTCATGCCGAGGCGCTTCTGGACGTCGGAGGTCCGCTCGCTCCGGGCGTCGACGGCCGCCGTCACCCCGATCTTGCGGGCGAGCTCGAGGCGGTAGGGATTGATGTCGGTGATGACGACGTGGCGGGCGCCGGCGTGCTTGGCGACGGCCGCCGCCATGATGCCGATGGGGCCGGCGCCGGTGATGAGGACGTCCTCGCCCAGGACGGGGAAGGCGAGGGCGCAGTGGACGGCGTTGCCGAAGGGGTCGAAGATCGCCTGGAGGTCGCGCGGGATGTGGGGGTCGTGGCCCCAGACGTTCGTGACGGGCAGCGCGACGAACTCGGCGAAGGCGCCGGCGCGGTTGACGCCGATGCCCTGGGTGTCCTTGCACTGGGCGCGGCGCCCGGCCATGCAGTTGCGGCAGCGGCCGCAGACGACGTGGCCTTCGCCGCTGACGAGGTCGCCGGCCTTGAAGTCCTTCACGTTCGAGCCGACGTCGACGATCTTGCCGACGAACTCGTGGCCGACGATCAGGGGCGGCTTGATGTTCTTCTGGGCCCAGCCGTCCCAGCCGTGGATGTGCAGATCGGTGCCGCAGATGCCGGTCTTCTCGACGCGGATCAGGACGTCGTTGATCCCGATCGCGGGCGTCGGGACCTCCTCCATCCACAGCCCGGGTTCGGCCTTCTTTTTGACGAGCGCTTTCATGGCGTCCTCAGAATAGCGGTGGACCGGATGAGACACCAGGAAATGGGGGGGCTACTCGACTTTGGAGTGGTCGTGGAGGACGTACTGGGTGGTGAGGACGCTCTGGACCAGGTTTCCCATCGGATCGAGGGTGGCGGGCGGGGGCGGCACGGTGTGCAGCTCGCCTTTCAGCGTGAGGCGCTTGCCCACGACGTCGGCCGGCCAGGCCGCGAGCCCGTGGATGCTGACGGTCTTGTCGCTCGTCTTCAGGACGGCCCCGGCCTTGGCGTTCTGGGCGGTGCCTTCGAGCGTGACGGCCTCCTTCTTGATCGCCGCGGCGGGCTTCTTGGCCGGGGGCGGCGGCGGCTTGGGCGAGCAGCCGGAGAGCGCCGCGAGGAGGAGGCAGAGCTGAAGTTTCATCCGCCCATCCTACGCTAAGGGGCTTCGATCTGCTCGACTTGGATGCCTTTCTTGCGGAGGAGCTCGACGACGCCCTTCTCGCCAAGCAGGTGGCCGGCGCCCATGACGACGAAGTGGACGTCGCCGCTCTTCAGGTAGCCCGCGACCTTCTCCGCCATCCCGGCGTTGCGCTCGTCGAAGAGCTTCAGGCGCAGCGGGGTCATCTCGGGCTTCTTGGCCATGCCTTCCTTGAGGACGAGCGTTTCCAGGGCGTCGGCGTCCCCGCGGGTCCACGCGTCGAACATCCTCTTCATGTTCTCCTCGATCTTGTCGAGGTCCTCGAGCGTCGAGGTGACGAAGAGCGTCTGGAGGTCGTCGGAGAAGCCCGCCAGGAGGTCGAGCTGGAACTCCGTCGACTCCAGCTCCTGGATCGGCTTGCCTTTCGCCCGGGCCGCTTCCATGAAGTGGTGGTCGATGCCGAACTTGGGGTCGTAGCCCAGCGCCTGGATCTTCGCCATCGAGACGTTCAGGCAGAGGAACCAGGGCTTCATGCGCTCGGCCTGCTCCGCGGGAAGGCCGATCTTCGCGGCCAGCTCCAGGGCCTTCCGGGCGCCCTCGGGCGGCATCTTCGTCGAGAGGGACTCGCCCGGCTTGTAGAGGCCGCGCGCGAGCACCATCTGCTGCAGCTTCGCGGGATCGACCTTGCTCTGGTCCGCCTCCACGACCAGGATCTTCGCCGCCGCGAAGGCCTTCTCGATCTCGGCGGGCAGGGGATAGATCTCCTTCTTCGCCGCGTGGATCGAGCCCAGGAGATAGACGTGCGCGCCCCCGGACGAGGCCTTCCAGAGGAAGCGCTTGTCGCCCGCCGTGCCGGCCGCCGCCGACAGCGGGAGCAGGAAAACCAGGGTGCGCAGGATCATCCGCATGGCGCGTCCTTTCCGAACGGTCAGAGTTTATACGACGGCGGGCCGCTTTGGTATCCTCCGGAGATGAGCGGAGCGTACGCCAACCGGTTCCTCGGGACGCGGCTTTGCTGGGACGTCGAGCGCCGCGTCCGGAAGATCTTCATGGACGACGACCAGGCCGACGACTACCACCAGGAGCACGACCGGGAGGCCAAGGCCCGCTTCCTGGCGGCGGAGCCGCTCTGGGAGGCCGCGCTGGCGAACGCGGGCGTCCTGCCCTTCGATCCGTTCCGCGAAAACGTCCGCCTCGACGTCAGCCGCGATGAGGATGTCGCCGAACACCTCGAGCTGACCTTCGCGACTCCGCCCGCCGCGCTCGAAAAGCTGCGGACGTCGCTCCGCGACGCGGCATCGCGGGTCGAGGGGAAGGACGTCGCCGACTTCCAGAATCCCGTGGCGGCGGTGCGCTGGGGCGACCGCCTGGGCCTCTACGTCGGCGTCCGGATGGAGGCGCGGCCGGACGTCGCCGCCGCCCTGCGGCCGCGGCTTCAGAAGGCGCTCGACGTCCTGTGGCCGATCGCCGCGTCGAAGGCGGGCGACTTCCCGGCGCTGTCCGGAAAGGTCCGGGATCCCATCCGGGACTTCAATCCCTGGGGGCCGCTGCAGGACAGCCAGTTCATGCGCGAATCGTGGGGCGTGGGGAGCGTCGACGTCCGGATCGCGTTTCAGCCCGCGAAGGCCGACCGCCGGATCGATCTTGCCGCGTGGTTCGCGGGGGTGCGGCTCTAGGATGGACATCCGCGTCGCCCAGCTTGCCGTCGGGCGGGATCTCGCGGCCAACCTGGCCCGGATCCTGGCCGTGCTCGAAAGCGCGCGTCCGGGCGAGCTCGTGATATTCCCCGAGGGGATGCTCTCCGGATACGCCCCGGAGGACGACCGCTACGCCGCCTCCCTCGACGAACGCGCGATCGAGGACGGGATCGCGGAGACGGCCCGTCGGGCGGCCGCCCGCCGCTGCCACTGCCTGCTTGGCAGCGCGACCCGGTCGGGCGGGGCCTGGAGGAACTCCGTCGTGCTACTCGGCGGACCGGGCGAGGCGCCGCGCTACCACAAGGCGGAGCTTTCGGGCCTGGACCGCCGGCACTTCAGCCCCGGGCCCGCGGCCGGCGAGCTCTTCGACGTCGGCGGCGTCCCCGTCGGCGTGCTGGCCTGCCGCGAGATCCTCTTCCCGGCCGCCTGGATGCGCCTGCGGGAACGCGGCGCGAAGCTGATCGTCCACCTCAACAACGCCGTCCAGCCTCAGGACGCCGTGTGGATCCACGTCTTCCCGACCCGCGCCATGGAGCTGGGGCTCTTCGTCTGCAGCGTGAACAACGGCGCCCCGACCCAGCCGCTGCCTTCGGTCCTCGTGGCGCCGTCGGGACGCGAGGTCCTGCGGACGGATCTGAGGAAAGATCACGTCCTGTCCGCCGCCATCGACCTTGGGGAGGTGGTCCCCGACCTCGCCTCGCGGACCGACTTCTAGCGGTCGACGGAGGCGATGAGCGGCTGGGTGGCTTTCTTCAGGAAGAGGATGGCGAAGCAGGTCTGCCAGACCGCGTTCTCTCCCGAGCTGTCCTTGTTCCAGGAGCCGTTCTTGTCCTGCGCCGCCAGCAGCACGCGCGCGCCGTCGAGGTACCAGTCCTTGTTCCCCAGCAGCGGATTCCCCGTCAGGATGCCGGCGCGCTCGAGGGCATAGAGATAGTAGTAGCGGGCCGCCTTCGGGCCGCCGTCGCCGAAGTGGACTTTCGCCCCAGGGTTGTTCTCGACCGAGTAGTTCTTCGCCAGCCAGGCCAGCCCGCCCTGCACGACCGGATCCTTCCGGAAGTCCTTGTCCAGCAGGTGGTCGTAGATCGCCACGGCCCCGACGGCCCCCGCCGTCATCGAGCCGTACGGCTCCGCGCCGTCGTTGATCCGGTAACCCCACCCTTGCGGGACGCCTCCCACCCCCGATGCCACCGCGTCCTTGTCGCCGTCTTTGACGGCCGTCGACACCCACCACGTCCGCGCCAGGTTGATCACGTTCTTGGGGACGTTGATCCCGGCCTCCTGGCAGGCGCGGAGGCCGAGCGCGGCATACTGGCTGTTCGAGTTGTCGCCCGATTCCCCGGTGAATCGCGTCTGCGTGACGTTCAGGCGCTTGGAGACGGCGGGCTTCACGCGCGGGCCGCCTTCCTTGCCGCCCACGGATCGCACGGCCGGGCCTCCGCTGGGCGTCGATGGCGGCGGCGCGGCGACCGGCTCCCCGTAGCCCCACTGCCCGTTGCGGCACTGGTTGTCGACCAGGAAATGCGCGCAGTGGGAGATCCGCTTCTGCCAGGTCTTGCGGTCGACCTCCTCCAGGATCATGGCCTGCAGGGCCGCCTTGTAGGTGCGGCCCAGCGGCGCCTCGACCATCTTCTGGAAGTACTCCTTGAACTTGGGATCGGACTCCGGCACGCCCGCGTGCGTGAACGTCCAGAGGATGAGCTCGTCGGAGTCGGGGACGTGCCAGCCGTCCTCCGGCTTGGCGAACGCCGGGGACCCCGACGTTTTCAGCCAGGCGATGCCCTTCGCGACCGCCTCGTCGATCGCCTTCTGGTCGACGGCCTGCAGCAGCAGCGCGAGAAGGATCGACATGCATCAATTATACGGCGTCAAGGCTTCCATGTGGGATCGCGATCGTCGCCGGCGTGCTCGGTCGTGACGAGCGCCAGGCCCCAGTTCGCCGTCTGGTCGGTCAGCAGCAGCGTCGCCACGCTGGAGTGCTCGAAGAACATCCGGTGGTGCCAGTGGTGGGCGTTCGACTGCGTGAAGCGCTCGGGCATCAGCAGCATGAAGTCCTGCTCGACCAGGTAGAGCGCCTTCGCGGAAAAGACCGCGTCGTGCGGGTAGAGGCCGTAGATCGACGTCTTCCCGCCCTGCCAGAAGTAGGAGGCCCAGGACGTCGGCATCGGCGCGACCTTCGACAGCCCGCTCGGCCAGGTCGCGTGCCGCCCCGCGAAGGACTCCCGCGCGCGCTCGGCGACGCGCCGCGCGAGGGCCGTCGACGTCCCGCACGCGGGCACCAGGACGTCGCCGCCCTGATGCAGCTGCGCGAGCGCGTAGATCCGGTCGTTCTTCTGGACGTCGACGCGATCCTCCCCCTCGAAGTCGTAGAGCGAGGGCTTCATGATCGGGATGACCTTGATCGAGCGCGACGGCCTCGCCCGCGAGAGCAGCTCCATCAGGCTCAGCGCGCCGAGCGCGGGCGCCCACTCGTCGGAGGCGTGGAACATCCCGACGAACACATGGAGCTCCTGGGACGGATCTCCCCTCGTGAAGGCGAGGATCTCGTCGTCCCCTCGACGTCCGATGACGCTCACCGCCCATTCCGGGTGGGCCGCCGCGAACGCGCGGAGCTCCTTCAAGTACTCCTTGTAGGTCGGCTTCGACGTCCAAAACCGTCCCGCGAGCACGCCGCGGCCGGCGAGGTTCGACACGGGCACCCATTTGTGCAGCGCGCCGCGGTGATCCCATGTCCCGCGAAGCTCCTCGAGTCTCAGGTCCATCGCGTAGAGCGAGCCCTGGCGGAGGATCACCGCTTTTCCGTTCTGTTCCGAGACCGCCAGCGCGCCGTCCGCCGCGCTCGTGCGCTGGACGTAGACGCCGTCGCGATGCGCGCACCAGGGCACGAGCGCGCCGACGGGAAAGCCGCGAAGGGCCGGGTCTTCCGCGACGATCCGCATCCGGGGAATGGGCTCGCCCACTTCGGCGCGAAGGCCGTCGCGAACCTTCAGCGTCCGCTCGGCGGCCGGCTCCTTCTTCGTGAGATGCCGCTCCCAGTCGCGCCCGACCTCCTCGATGGTCCGGATGTCGTAGGGATCGATCGGGAGTCGGTTCGGATTCTCGATCCGGACTTCCTCCACGGGCCCGAGGACGGCGAGGTCGACGACCACCGTCGCGCCCTTCAGCGCCCGATACGCGGCGAGCTCGCCCTTCATCCCGATCACGAGCTTCGCCTCGACGGGGGCGTCGACGACCCGAAGCTCCGGCCAGAGCGCCTTCAGCGTTCGCGCCGCGGGACTGTCGGGCGCGTCGACGAGGACGATCTGGAGCAGGGCGAGGATCATTCGATTCTCGGGACGCGCTGGACCTCCCAGTCGCGCTTGCCTTCCAGGACGAGGAGCCACTGGGCGGCGGCCTTGAGGAGGTGCGCGTAGCCGCCGGCGTCCGAGTACGTGTCCCAGCGCCCGAAGCCGGTCGGGATGTAGCCGAGCTTGTCGAAGAGCGTCTTCCAGGTCCGCAGGCCTTCGCCGAGCTCGCGGCGCAGGGCCGCTTTCACGCGGGCCTCGCTCGAGGCGATCCGGAACGGCGCGCCGGCGATCTCGTACGTCCCGCGCTCGATCAGATTCGCCCAGGGTTTCTGGTCCTTCGTCGACGTCCAGGGCAGCGCGAACTCGAAGACGAAGCCCTCCGGCGCGGAGAGCGTGTTGCCCGTGACGCGCAGCGTCTCCCCCTTGTCGTTGACCGCGTCCCACCTGCGGTTCTTGCGCAGCGTGACGTCCGCCCAGCCGCTCTTCGCGCCGACCCGCACCGTGACGCTCTCGCCTTTCGCGGAGCCCGCGACGAGCAGCGCGGCGGGATGGGCGGCGACGCGGAAGCCCGCGACGTCCTTCATCGCCTCGGCCGGCTTCGTGTCGACGCCGTAGGGGCCGTCGAGCACCGGCACGCCCTCCTCCCAGAGTCCCGGAAACGCCTCGAGCGCCTGGAGGGCCCAGCCGCAGACGACCATGGTCTGGGGGCCGACGCGGGAGCCCATGGGGATGAGGCGGTCGGAGCGATATGCCTCGGGCCGGCCGTTCTTGAAGGGCAGCGCGCCGAGGTCGAAGCGGCCGAGGCCCGGCGGGATCTCGCCCGCGTCGGACCAGATCCGAAGCAGCTGGGGCATGGTGAAGGCGTCGTAGACCAGGCGGAGCGCGACGGCCTTCGGGAGGGTCCCCTTCGCGATCGCGGCGTAGTACTCGTATTCCTGGTTGTCCGCGAATCCCGGCGCCTGGACGGTCTTGTCGCCCGGCTCCAGCGCCGGCACGCGGAGCTCGCCTTTCGGTTCGCCGATCCGCCGCAGGAGCGCCGCGTCGCGGTTCGTGAGGCCGGCCGCGGCGAGCACGGCGGGAATCCCCGCCGCGCCGTGGCGCTTGCGGCAGTCCTGCAGGTTGCGTGCCGCCTCGGCGATCTCGGCGGCGACCTCCTTCTCGCGCAGGAGGCACCACGAGGTCTGCAGCAGGATCGCGAGGTCCTGCGCCAGATGGTTCGAGCTGCCGTGCGCCCAGCCGTCGAGGCGCATGTCGGGGTTGGGCTTCTCCGAAAGCCGGTCCGTGGAGGAGAAGACCGGCTTGCCCGACTTTTTCCGGGCCGCCTCCAGGCTGAACGACGCGCCGTCGTCCCACCAGTACGGCACGAAGCCCTTCTCGCCTTTTTGCAGCTGGTGCTCGAGGCCCCAGCGGTGGCCCTTCTCGTCGACGTCGTCCCGGTCCGCGTTGAAGAGCGTGTCCGAGTGGTTGAG
This sequence comes from Planctomycetota bacterium, assembly GCA_036383955.1. Taxonomy (GTDB): domain Bacteria; phylum Planctomycetota; class MHYJ01; order MHYJ01; family JACPRB01; genus JACQFK01. Next base: position 83,487 of record DASVNH010000241.1, read on the forward strand.
CATCTTCAGGTAGAACGGCAGCGTCCACGTCGTCAGCAGCTCTTTGTAGTAGGCGTCGCCGGTCGCGCGTGCGGCCGTCGCGAGCGCGGCGCCGAACCACGCGCCGTCGTGCATGGTGTCGAGGGCCTCGCCCTGGATCCACCGGCCCGTCGGGACGTCGAAGTACTCGTAGATCATCCCGCGCTGTTCCGAGTCCTTCTTCAGATGCTTGTCGAAGACGAAGCCCGCGAGCGCGCGCATGAAGGCCTTCGTCTCGTCGGCGGTCAGCGGGGCGGCGGAATCGACGTCCCACGCGGGGCGGGGGGCGTCGAGCCGCTTCACCTGGACTCCGCGGAACGCCACGTCCGTGCCGTGCTCCTGCAGCCCGATCGGGCCGCGGAAGGGGAGGTCGTCGATCACGGCGCGGTCGACGACCTTCGTTCCGTTGTAGGTCACGCTCGCGACGCGGCCGCGGACCTCGAGCTCCAGGCTGTTCCATTCGCCGGCGGGCTTGGCGGCGTTGGAGGTCGGAATCGCCCTCCGGAAGATCGAGCCGGAGGAGCCGCTGTGGACGGGCCGCCCGGCGTCGGCGAGCAGCTCGACCTGGTGCTCGACGCTGTTCCGGCTCCGGAAGAGGATGCCCGAGTTGCCGCCCTCCGGCAGCTTGAACTCGAGGCGCAGGGCGAAGTCGCCGAACGTCTCCTTCGACCAGAGCGTGCCCGCCTTTTCGACGCGCTCGATCCGGTCGCCGTCGATCTTCCAGCCGGGATGGGGCTCCCACTCGATCGCTTGAATCAGGAGGAGAATCATCATGCCTAGGTAGGGCTCCCGCGCGCCGTTTTAGGCGCGGGTTAGCGAAAGAGGACGTCGGGGGGCACGGTCTCCTTCGGGAACGACGGCCCGCTCCAGGTCAGGCGGAGCGCGCCCGGGCCGTTGAGGTTGAAGTACTCGAGCCGGATCGGGACGGTGACGCCGGCCTCGAGGAGCGTCGATCCCGCGCGCTCGGTCCGGGTCTGCTCCTTCCAGTGGTCGATCAGCAGGCGGTCGCCGATCCACAGGCGGACGCCGTCGTCGGCGGTCAGGTGGAAGGTGTGGGGGCCCGACGTCCGGGGCCGCAGCGTGCCCGACCAGCGCGCCGACCACGAGCCGGGCGCGACGGCCGGGTCCGGCGAGCCGGAGGTCCAGTGGAAATCGAGGAAGGAGTCGATCCGCGTCGCGCGCGGCTCGGTGAGGTCCGGGCGGTCGAAGTACTCCGCGCGCAGCCCCGTGCCGGCCGCGGGCCGCGGGGGCGTGGAGGGCGTCGGCGCCAGGAAGAGCGTCCCCGCGGCGATGAGGAGGGCGGCGGCGACGAGCCAGCGCGAGCGGGACGGCGCCTCGAGCGCGCGGACGGCGCGGGCTTCGACGACGGCCTCCGCGAGCAGGGCCTCGTCGCGCGCGAGCTCGAGGTAGCGGAGCGCGGCGGCCTCGTCGCTCTTGAGGAGCTCGGCGAGGGCGCGCTCGTCGGCCTCGGACAGCTCCTCGTCGAAGGCGCGACTCAGGAGGTCGTTCATCGCCCCTCCGACGCCAGGCGGCGGGCGACGCAGTCGCGGAGCGCCTCCTTGGCGCGCTTGAGCATCGCGTAGGTGGCCTGGACGCTGCGGCCGGCGCGGTCGGCGACGTCCTCCACGCCGAGGCGCTCGTCGTAGCGCAGCTCCAGGACGCGGCGCGCGCGGCCGCCGAGCCCTTCGAGGCAGCGGCGGAGGGCGAGGCGCCGCGGCTCGACGGGCTCCGGATCGAGGCGGGCGGCGGCGACGTCGAGGCGGGCGAGGACCTCCGGATCGAGCAGGGCGGGGCGGCGGGCGCGGCGGCCGGCGAAGTCGAGGACGCGGCGGCGGGCGATCTCGCGGGCCCAGGGCAGGAACGGGGTGTCGGGGTCGTACTGGCTCCACGAGGAGGTGGCGGCGAGCGACACGTCCTGGAGGAGGTCCTCGGCGTCGTGGGGGTTCCGGAGGGCGGCGAGGAGATACGCGAAGAGGACGCCGCGATGGCGCATCAGCAGGCGGGCCACGCGGCCGGGTCCGTCGTCTTCCAGGTCCATACCCTACTTACAGAGGGGACGGGACGCGGATTCTAGGCGCTGAAAATGGAAAGGGGGCCCTCCAGGGGGAGGGCCCCCTTGTCGCGGGGGCTGGGGTCTTGGGACGCCTGGAGAGTAGCGCGGGGACGTAAAGGACGCGTGAGCGGGAGGTTAGTCTCCGACGAGCCTGACCTCGTTCCAGTAGGCCCACTCGTTGTTCCAGTCGTTGGCCCGGTTCTCGAGCTCCAGCTTCACGCGCTTGCCCGCGAAGGCCGAGAGGTCGATCTCGAGGTCGGCCCATTCGTCGACGACGCTGGCCGCCCCGATGATCTTGTCGAGCAGGTCCTTGCCGTCGGCGCGCACGATCAGGCGCCAGTCGGCGTGCGGGTGATGGCTGACCTTCACCCGCAGCCGCGGCTTCCCGCCGGCGGGGACGTCGAGCTCGCCTTTCAATACGCAGGGCTTGTCCTTGCCCGCCGGATGGGTCTTCACGGCGGGGCGGTTCCGGAACACGGGGAGGAACTGGACGTCGTTCTCGCCGTCGCCCGCCGCCGTCACGCTGAAGGCCGGCGCGACCTTCCTGATCGTCTTCGTCCACTCGGCCGGGCCGCGCCCCGCCAGGCCGGTCTCGCCGGCGATCCGCCGCACCACGAACTGGCGCAGCAGGGGGATCTTGCTCGCGACCATCAGCTTGAGCGCCCGGTCCTTGTCCAGCGGCACCAGCGGCTCCAGGGCGTACCAGTACATCAGCGGGAGGTTGGGGTCGCCGACATCCTCCGCGCGCGCGACCAGGCCGTCGACGATCCCCCAGCGCTTCTCCGGCTCGATCCGCTGGAGCGCCGAGGCCAGGTAAAGGCGGACGACGGCCGACGGATCGGCCTTGGCGAGGGAGGCGAGCTTTTCGAGGACGTCCGCCGCCGGCGTGCCGTCTTCGCAGAGGAACTGGATCGCCCAGGCGCGGACGTATTCGTCCTCGTGGGCGAGCAGCGCCGCGGGATCGAGGCCGCCCGCGAGGCGCCAGGCCCAGAGGGCGCGGAGGCGGCGGCCCGGGTCGGTCTGCGCCTCGAAGAGCGCCTTGAGCTTGCCGGAGATCGAGGGATCGAGCTTCCCGGAGGCGGCGCGCTGGTGCAGGAGCGTCCGGGCCTGCCGGACGTACCAGTCGTTCGGATGGGTCTGCAGCGCGACGAGCTCGGCGTCGGAAAGGGCCGGCAGGTTCGGGCGGGCGATCTTCTTCGCGTCCTTCGGCAGGATGCGGTAGACGCGGCCGGTGTCGGCGTGCTGGACCACCTTGCCGCAGATGTCCTGGTCGTGCCAGTCGAGGATGTAAACGCCGCCCTCGGGCCCGATCTCGACGCTGAAGCCGACCCACTGGAGGTCGTTGGCCGAGAGGAAGTCGTCGCCGTGCTTCCCGACGAAGCCGGAGCCCTTGCGCTCCATCACGTCGGTGAGGACCTGGTGCTGGTGGATGTTGCACATGAAGAGCCGGTTCCGGTACTCGGCGGGGAAGGCGTCGGCGAGGTAGAAGCGGGCGCCGCCGTGGGCGGACTTGTGGTTGTGGTCGCGGATGGTCTTGATGTCGTCGTAGACGTACTTGTTGTAGTGCTGGCCGCCCTGGCGGTGGTAGTAGCCGCCCTGGGACACGTGGAAGAGGTGGGGGATGACGCAGGCCGTCGCGAACATCTGGCCGCGGTCGTCGAAGTCGAGGCCCCAGGGGTTGGAGAGCCCGGAGGCGAAGACCTCGAAGCGCTTCCGCGTGGGGTGATAGCGCCAGATGCCGGCGTTGAGCTTCTGGCGCTCGGCCTCGGGGGCGCCGGGCTTGCCGACGTTGGACTGGGTGAAGACGCCGTGGCAGCCGTAGAGCCAGCCGTCGGGGCCCCAGCTGAAGCTGTTCAGGGTTTCGTGGCGGTCGTTGATGCCCCAGCCGTCCAGGAGCGGCTGCGGCGGGCCGTCGGGCCGGTCGTCGCCGTCGGCGTCGGGGATGAAGCTGAAGTTGGGCGGGGAGCCGACCCAGACGCCGCCGTGGCCGACGGCGATGCCGGACGTGAAGGTCAGCTTGTCGGTGAAGACCTTCTTGTCGTCGAAGCGGCCGTCGCCGTCCGTGTCCTCGAGGATGGAGACGAGCGTCGCCTGGTCGCCCGTGTGGGAGCCGCGGGTTCGGTAGTTGAAGTTCTCGACGACCCACAGCCGCCCCTTCGGATCGAACGTGAAGGCGATGGGCTGTCCGATCTTGGGCTCGGCGGCGAAGATCGTGACGTCGAAGGCCGGCGGATAGGTCATCTTGGCGACGGCCTGCTCCGGCGTGAGGTAGGGGACTTTTTCCTGGGGAGAGGCGAAGGCCGCGGCCGCGACGGCCAGGGCGACGGCGACGACGGCAAAGCGGCGCATCGGGGGCTCCTTTCGATCTGTTACCTCGATAACCGAACTACCCCAAGCGCGCATTGAGATGTGGCGGATTCCTATTGAGATTTTTGACCGCCGGAAACGGAGCCCGCCAGGGGCCCTCCTTGACACGCACCGGGGAGACCGGCTGCAATCCTCACCATGAGGCTCGGCGCGCTGGTGCGTCCCCTGACGGCGGCGCAATTCCTGGACCGCCACTGGCCGGGCGTGCCGCGGGTCGCGCACGGGGACGTCGGCCGCCTGGGCGACTGGGTCCGCGACCCGGCGTGGTCGGATCCCTCGAAGCTGCTGCGCGGGACGCACGACGGGATCCGCGTCTGGCGTCCCGGGGCCGGCGGCGCCCGGGTCACGGCGGACGTCGCCGAGCGGCTCCTCGCGTCGCGCGACGCCACGCTGACGGTCGACGGCGTCCGCTTTCCGTCCCTCGACCGCTTCCGGAAGGGGCTGGCCCGCGAGCTCGGGACGCCGGCGCGCGCGACGCAATGCAACGTCTACCTGAGCCCGAAGGGCGGAGGAACGACGGCCCACTTCGACAGCCACGAAGTCTTCTTCCTGCAGCTGTCAGGCCGCAAGCGCTGGCGCTACGCCAAGGCCGTCGACTTCCCGTTCCCGCCGGGCTTCGCGTTCGACGGAGGGACGTTCAAGGCCGTGGAGACCGACGGCCTGGGCCTCTTCGCCGGCCGGGCGCCCAAGCTGCCGAGGCGCATGACGTCGGTGGTCCTCGCGCCGGGATCGCTGCTCTTCCTCCCGCGGGGCACCTGGCACGTGCCGACCACGCTGGAGGACTCGGTCCATGTCACGCTGGCCCTCAACGTTCCCACGTTCCGGCACGTGCTGCTGGAAACGATCGGGCGGAGGATGATGGGCGATCCGCGGTGGAGGGAGCCGGCCGCTTCCTTGTTCCTGAACGCCGGCTCGCCCCCTCAGGAGCGCGCCCGCGCGAAACTGGCCGCGCTCCTGCGCGAGCTCGGGCCGCTGACGGCGGGTCTCGACGAAGCGAGCGTCCTCGATCGCCGTCGACGGAGATCCTAAGCAGGGCGAGGAAACTAGTGACATCCCCTCGCTCTGCTTACCCTGAGCGGAGCGCAGCGGAGTCGAAGGGTTATCGAGGGAAATCCTTCGACTCGCCCGCGGCTCGCTCAGGATAAGCGGCCCGCAAGGGGTGCTAGAACTTAACTCGGGCCGCTTAGCCTTTGGAAGGCATGTCCCCGTTGACGTCCCCGCTGATGTTCGTGGCCGGGTTCAGATTCGGGCTCAGATTCGGGCTGAGATTGGGACTGATGTTGGGGCTCAGGTTCGGGCTGTACGCGAAGAACCCGCCCTTGCTCTTCTTCATGTCCTTTTTCGCGAGCTTCTTCGGCGCGGGACGTTTTGCGGGCTTCTTGCTCATGGCTCGACCCTCCGTTCAGGTATGTTAGCACTGCCTTGGAGGGCGGCGCGCCTCAATCGTCCTGGTAATAGTTCAGGATCTTCCAGGTCCCTCCCTCGTCCACGATCCAGCAGACCAGGGTCCAGCCCTCTTCGCCCTTCAGGTCGAAGCTGACGGCGACCTCCTCCGCGATCTTGCCGCGCAGGTGTCGGGGCACCATGAGCTCGACGAGCGAGTCTTCCGCGATCCTCTTGGGGTCGTCCTCGGTCGCCGACAGCGTGAAGGTCGGGTCGGCCTCCGCGCGGTCGCGGTAGCGCCCGATCGACTCCAGGAAGCCGTCCCAGCCGACCTCCGCGTCGTAGGTGGCGGACAGATCCTTGTAGGCGGCTTTGTAGTCCTTGCGGACGACGGCCTCCGCGAAGCGGACGACGAGCTCGCGGTGCTCCGGGCGGAGCTCACGGCGGCTGAGGCCCTCGGGGTCCTCGGATTTCCCGCAGCCGGCCAGCGCCAGCAGCCAGACGGCGCGCTTCATGCGTCTCTTACTCCTCGCGAGGGCGCGAAACCCAACGGGAAATCAGTAGCCCTCTTCGTCCAGATTCACTTTGCCGGCGAATTTGCGGTAGAGGAAGACGAAGTAGGCCGTCGCGAGCAGCACCCCGGGAATCCACCAGGCCAGCGCCAGCTTGAGTGTCTTCGCGCCCGCCGCGGCCCGCTCCGCCGTGAGGCCGGCCGCGGGGTCGAGCGTCGACGGGAGCACGAAGGGCCAGACGCTGAAGGCGGCCGTCGCCATCATCGCGGCGAGGAAGCCGCAGGAGCAGAGGAAGGCGTCGCGGTCCCGCTCCTTGCGGAAGAAGGCGGCGACTCCCGCCAGCGCCGCGCACGCCGCGAGCGGAAGGAGCGCGCCGAGCGGCGCCGCCTTGAAGCGGTGCAGGGCGTGGGGCTGGACGACGGCCGTCAGGATCCCGGCGAGGACGACGAGGGAGCCGGCGACGGCCCAGGCGGCGATCGACGCCCTCCGCGCGCGGGCGCGCAGCTCGCCGTCGGTCTTGTACGCGAGCCAGAGGCCGCCGTGCATGGCGAGCGCGGCGAGCGCGGTCAGGCCGACCGTGATCGTGTAATAGTCCAGGATCCCCGTGACGCCGCGCGCGGAGAAGTCGGTCCAGAGCGGCGTGAAGAAGGTCCCGTCGGGCCCGAGCGGGACGCCGCGGACGACGTTGCCGAGGGCGACGCCGAAGAAGAGGGCGAGCAGGGCGCTGGAGACGCAGAAGATCGCGTCCCAGAAGGGGCGCCAGGGCGTGCCCTCGACGAGGCCGCGGAACTCGATCGCGCACGCGCGGCCGATCAGCATCCAGAGGACCATCATGAGCGGCAGGTAGAAGCCGCTGAAGGACGTCGCGTACAGGACGGGAAACGCGGCGAAGAGCGTTCCGCCGGCGGCGACGAGCCAGACTTCGTTGCCGTCCCAGACCGGCCCGATGGAGCGGAAGACGCGGCGGCGGTCGTCGTCGGTCCGCGCGACCCAGAGATGGAGCGCGCCGGCGCCCAGGTCGAAGCCGTCGAGGACGACGTAGGCCGTCAGCAGGCCGCCGACCAGGACGAACCAGAGCGCCTCCACTACCGGCCCCCCCGGTAAATCCCAAATCTCAAAACCCAAGGGATCTCCCCCCTCGCCCCCCCAAGGGGGGACGGAGGGGGGGACGTGTTGGGAGTTGGGAGTTTCGTCATTCCGGCCCCTTCCGCAGCTTCCGGAAGACCAGGAGGAGGAAGAGGGCGCTCAGGACGGTGTAGGTGCCCATGAAGCCGAGGAGGGAGAACAGCGCGTTGCCCGCGGAGACGTGCGCGGAATGGCCCTCGCTCGTGCGCAGGAGCCCGTAGACCAGCCACGGCTGCCGGCCCAGCTCGGCCGTCATCCAGCCGCAGGTGTTGGCGATGTAGGGAAACGGCAGCAGCATCATGAGGAGCCAGAGCAGCGGCTTCGCCCGGAAGAGGCGCTCCTTGCGGAGGAGGAGCGTCGACATCCCCAGCACCGCGATGAAGATCGTCCCGAGGCCGACCATGATGTGGTAGGCGTAGTAGAGCAGCGGGATGTTCTTGGGCCACTGGCTCTCCGGGAAGGACGAGAGCCCCTTCACTTCGGCTTTCCAGCGCTTGTAGGTCAGGAAGCTCGTGAAGTTCGGCAGCTCCAGCGGGTTGTCGAGCTTCATCTTCTCGACGTCCGGCTGCCCGATCAGCACGAGGTCGGCGCCGCGCTCGGTGTGGAAGAGCCCTTCCATCGCGGCGAAGGCGACGGGCTGGTGGTCCGCGACGTTCTTGGCCTGCTGGTCGCCGGTGGGAAAGGCGACGAGCAGGGCCGCGACGAAGCCGGACGTCGCGCCCAGCCGGACATAGAGCTTCGCCTGGGCTTCATGGCGGCCGGCCAGGAGGTAGTAGGCGCCGACGGAGCCGACGACGACCGCCGCCGTGACGCAGGAGCCGAGCATCGTGTGGAAGTACTGCCAGTGGAACCAGGGGTTGGCGAAGAGGGCGCCCAGGCTTTCGAGCTCGAAGCGGCCGTCGGGCCCCCGGGTGTAGCCGACGGGATGCTGCATCCAGGCGTTGGTGGCGACGATGAAATAGCCGGAGAGCCAGGTGCCCAGGAAGAGGAGGAAGACGCAGACGGCGTGCCCGCGGGGGCCGAGCTTTTTCTCGCCGAAGAGCACGAGGCCCAGGAAGGCCGACTCGAGGAAAAAGCTGAAGATCCCCTCCATGGCGAGGGTCTGGCCGACGACGCCCCCGGCCGCCTTCGAGAAGGCCGACCAGTTGGTGCCGAACTGGAACTCCATGGGGATGCCCGTGACCACGCCCATCGCGAAGTTGATCCCGAAGATCTTGGTCCAGAAGCGGACGGCGACGTCGTAGGCCGGATCCTTCGTCTTCAGGGCGAGGCCCTTGAGGATCGCGAGGAGCAGCGCCAGTCCCATGGTGAGCTGCGGGAAGAGATAGTGGTACGTGATGGTGAACGCGAAGTGGAAGCGGTGCACCGTCAGCGCGTCGTCCATCCCGCCCCAGGGTACAGGTTCAGGTTCAGGTTCAGCAAGGCGTGGGGGGGGATTTTCTGAACCTGAACCTGAACCGGACGTCGCTACCAGGCCGCGGCGTGGCGCTTGGCGGCGGGGTCGCCGGCGGCGTGGAGGCGGGGGCCGTCGATCGTGAGCACGCACGGCCACCAGACCGGAGGCCGGACCTGGGTGACGTCGTGGCCGCGGTCGCGGAGGTCCTGGAGGTCGCCCGCCTTCGGCTCGATGAAGAGGCTGCCGAGGAGGGGCGCCGACTGCCCGAACGAGCCCACGTAGTGATGCGTCTGGTAGCGCGGGGCGGTCACGGAGGCGTCGGCTTTCAGCCCCAGATCGACGTGATTGATGATCAGCTGCAGGGCCACCTGGTCCTGCGCGTCGCCGCCCGCCACGCTCACCGCGAGGACCGGCTTTCCGTCCTTCAGCACCAGCGTCGGCGTCAGCGTGATCCGCGGCCGCTTGCCGGCGGCGATCGCGTTCGGGTGCCCCTTCCAGGTGTTGAAGCTCTGCAGGCGCGAGCCCAGCCAGACGCCCGTCGGCCCGCAGACGTCCCCGCTCCAGCCGCTCGGCGTCGCCGCGATCACGTTGCCCGCGCCGTCGGCCACCAGGCAGGTCGTCGTGTCGTTCGGACGTCCGCCGAGGCCCGCCCGCGCCTCGCTTTCCGGCAGCAGCGCTTTCAGGTTGGCGGGATCGCCGGGACGCTGGAGCAGCGACGCTTTTTTCAAATCGATGAGCGGGCGGCGGACGTCGGCATACTCCTTCGACAGCAGGCGGTCCATTCGCGCTCCGTCGCCGTAGTGGACGTCGCGGTCGGCCAGCGCGAGCTTCATCGCCTCGACGGCCAGATGGACTTGGTCGGGCCCCTTGAGGTCGCAGCCTTCGAGCAGCCGCAGAGTCTGAAGAAGATAGGGCCCCTGCGTCCACGGCCCGCACTTGTAGACCGTGTGGCCGCGGTAGTCGACCGAAAGGGGCTTCTCGACGCGCGTGACATGGGCCGCCAGGTCCTCGGCGCGGAGCAGGCCGTCGTGGCCGCGCATCCAGGCGTCGATCTCCTTCGCGATCGGGCCGCGGTAGAAGTAATCGGCGACGGCCTTCAGGTTCCGCGTTCCGCCTTCGGCCTCGACGAGGCGCTTCAGGGTGCGCTGGAAGTCGGCGCGCCAGCCGGCCTGGCCGTCGAGCAGCCGGATCGCGGGCGCGGCGCAGTCGGCGAAGCTCCGCGTCCCGTGCCGCTCGAGGAGCGTGAGGATGGCGTCGAGCGCGGCGGGGACCAGCGTGGAGCGGAGGCCGCGGCCGGGGAGCTCGTCGAGCCCGAGGGCGAGGGCCGGCGCGACGCCGCAGCCGGCGATGACCTCGACGTCCTTCGTTTTCGCGGAGTAGACGAGGATGGGGACTTCGCCGCCGAAGCAGAACTGGTCCCAGTCGGTGACGGTGAGCGCCAGCAGCATCGTGGCGGCCGCGTCGGCCGCGTTGCCGCCGGATTTAAGGGCGTCGAGGGAGGCCGCGACGGCCGGCGCGCCGCCCCCGGCGACGGCGCCTTTCGTCCCCTCGGCGGACCAGCCGAGGTCCTGGGCCAGGAGCGCGAGGAGGAGGAGCATCACCTACTCAACACGAGGAAGACGGCGGCGTTGTAGAGCGCGTGGGCGATGAGGGGGGCGAGGAGCCAGCCGCTCCGCTCGAAGGCGATCGCGGCCGCGGCGCCGAGAGCGAAGACGGGGACGAAGCTGATGGGCGGGTGGACGGCCGCGAAGAGCCCCGCGCAGGCGAGCACCGAGGCGGTGACGCCCCAGCTCCGGCGCAGGCCGCGGAAGATCAGGCCCCGGAAGAGGAACTCCTCCACCAGCGGCGCGGCGCCGATCGCGAGAACGGCCAGCCACGAGGCGCCGATCGTCTTCACCGACGTCGCGTCCTCGAGGAAGGGCCGGAGGGCCTCCGACCTCTTCAGCACGGCGAGATAGGCGGCGGCGACGGCCGTCGCGGCGAGGCCGGCCCCGACGCCCCAAGCGAGAGAGCGGGGGAACGCCCCGGGGCGGTCGGGCCGGAGGCCGGTGGAGCGGAGGAGGTCGGGCACCTTGTGCCGCCAGAACACGAAGAGGGAGAAGGCCGAGACGAAGGCGCCGCCGGCCGAGTAGGCGACGAGGAGCGCGAGGGCCGGGGGGAGGATCGTCCCGAAGGCGGCGGCGAGCAGGGCCTGGATCACGAAGAAGGCGAGCAGGGCGATGAGGCCGTCGCTCAGCGCGACCCGGGGCGGCGGGGCCTCGGTGGGATCGAGCAGGTAGGGGATGCGGTCGCGCACCTTCTGCCAGAGCGCGAGGGCGAGCAGCGTGGTGAGGACGGTCTGGACGAGCCGCTGCCAGGCCGAGGGCGAGTAGATCGTCGCGGCGAAGATGCCCGCCAGCAGCATCGCGAGATAGACCATGTCCGGCCGGAAGCGGCGCTGGACTTCGGTCTGCAGCGGATCCGTCGCCAGCGCGCCCAGGGCGGCGACCGTGAAGGCGTAGAGGACGACGCCGACCACCGCGAGCACGGCCTCGAAGATCGCCGTCCAGTCGCGGGGCGGGGCGTAGATCGCCGCGACTCCCAGCACGCCGAGCGTGTACACGGCGGCGAACGCGGCCCACAGCAGCGCCTTGCGGCGCAGGATGCGGTCGAGCGGCACGGGGAACGTGAAGAGCAGCCACAGGGTGCCGCCCTCGACGGTCAGCACGTGGAAGGCGCTGCAGAGGAGCACGTAGGCGCCGACGCTGTAGGCGGCCGCGGCGGCGTGGCGGAAGTCGGACGCGATCCCCTTGAGCATGCCGGGATTGAGGAACAGCTGGAAGGCGAGGACGACGAGCGGCACGGCGAGGGTCTGCACGAGGAAGTTCCGGTCGCGGAGGAGCACGCGCAGATCCTTGCCAAGGATCCCGCTCACGCGGGCCGAGGAGGCCCGACGTCCCCGTTCGCCCTGGTAGACGCCCGAGGAGGTCAGGAGGCCGTCGCGGACCAGCCTGCGCGCGAGGGTGAGGGAGAGGCCGACGACGGCGACGGCCGACGCGGCGAGCGGGACGGCGAAGGCGGGCCGATCGCAGAGCGCGGCGGGCAGGGCCCAGGGGATCCAGAGGGCGCGCGCGGGGAAGTCGAGGAGGGCGTCGAGGACCGACGCGGGCAGCGCGCTCGTGGCGCCGGCGCCGAAGAGGGCCATGAGCAGCAGGGTGCCCACGAGGGTGCAGGCGGCCTGGAGGGTCTTGAGCTTTTCGATCCGGAAGCGGGTGCGGAGCCAGGTTTCGGCGAGGAGGCGGAGGGCGGCGAGCATGAAGGAGAATGCGAGGGTGCCGGCCAGGGCGAGGGGGATGGCCCAGGGCCCGGCGCCGGAGGCGAAGAGGAAGGCGCCGAGGAGCGGCAGGGTCATGATCCAGGTGTAGGCGTTCACGAGGGCGTACTCGGCGGTCTTGGCGAGGAAGAGCGCGCCGGTGGAAGCGGGAAAGGTGAAGAGCCATTCCAGGGTCCACTCGACGCGGCCGAGGTCCTGGTTGGCGCCGCCGAACGCGAGGACGAGCTGGCATAGCGCGACGAGCAGGAGCATGGCGCCGAGCGCGCGGGTGAGCTGCGGGCCGCTCGTCGCCCACGCGCGCGCGGGATCGGCGAAGGTCGCGGTCGCGGGCACGTTTCCCGCGCGGATCTCCGCGCGCGCCGCGAACTTGCCCAGGAGCTGGTACGACAGGTGCCCGCCCTGGAAAAGGAGGACGCCGATCAGCAGGACGGACCAGACGCCGCCGACGGCCCCCTTGCGCGCGGTGCCGGTCCGCGGGTCGCCTTCCTTGGGAGGACGTCGGAAGGCCGCCGTGAAGCGGTTCATCCAGCGCCGGGCGGCGAGGCCGAGGAGCAGGAGCTGGACGCGGACGAGGCCGGGCGCCTCGTTCACGGGGCCGGTTCCGCCTCGCCGGTCACCGCGAAGAAGACCTCCTCCAGCGAGCCCCGGGAGCGCAGCTCCTCGATCGTGCCCGTCGCGGCGAGCCGGCCCTTGTGCACGATGCCGACCCGCTTGCAGAGCTTCTCCGCCTGGTCGAGGAGGTGCGTGCTGTAGAAGACCGTGCGCCCCGCCGCCGCCTTCTCGCGGACGAGGTCGAGCAGCGTCCGCGTCGCGTACGGATCCAGCCCGTTGGTCGGCTCGTCGAGGATGAGCAGCGCGGGGTCGTGAAGCATCGCGCAGAGCAGCGCGAGCTTCTTCTTCATGCCCTTGGAGTAGTTGACGGCGTACTCGCCCAGGGCGTCGCCGAGCTCCAGCCGCTCGACGAGGGGGGCGCTGCGCCGGTCGGTTTCGGCGACGTCCAGCCCGTGCATGCCGCCGACGAAGCGGATGAGCTCGCCGCCGCGGAGATAGTCGTAGAAGACCGGCTCGTCGGGCAGGTAGCCGACCCGGCGCTTGACCTCGACGCGGTCGGCGAAGCAGTCGAGCCCGTCGACGCGCGCGGTGCCCCCCGTGGGCCGCAGGATGCCCATGAGCATGCGGATCGTCGTCGTCTTGCCGGCCCCGTTGGGCCCGAGCAGGGCGAAGATCTCGCCGCGGGGGACGTCGAGCGTGATCGCGTCGACGGCCTTGAAGGCGCCGTAGACCTTCGAGAGGCCGCGGAGCTCGACGAGGGGGGCGTCCATGGCGCGGATCGTATCACGTCAGACCGGTGATGTTACGAAACGTAACATCAAACCCCTGGATCCCTGGTTTCTACGGCCCTCTCTCTGGGGTGAGGGGTGGCACGGCGATTGCTGTTGCTTGAGCCGATGAGCGAACCTCACGCGCTTGAATCGAGGATACTCGTGATTCGCGGGCATCGGGTCATGCTCGATAGCGACCTGGCCGCCTTGTACGGAACCGATACCCGAAGCTTGAATCAACAGGTTCGCCGCAATCTGGATCGATTCCCGGAGGATTTCGCCTTCGTTCTGACCGCCAAGGAGACGGAAAACTTGATGTCACAAACTGTGACATCAAGTTATGGCGGAAGGCGGAAACCTCCTCGAGTGTTCACCGAACACGGAGCCGTGATGCTCGGCAACGTGTTGAGAAGCCGCGTGGCGGTGCGGGCGAGCATCGAGGTGGCTCGCGCGTTCGTCCGCCTTCGTGCTCTGATCGGCTCTCAGCGCGAGCTTGCCAAACGCCTGGACGACTTGGAGCGAAGATACGATCGTCAGTTCAGGTCCGTTTTCGACGCCATTCGCGCCCTGATGGAACCCGGTGAAGATCCGCCGCGGGAGCGGATCGGTTTCCGTACTTGATCAGCGGCGCGAATCGCCGGCGAGGACGAGGCGGGGCGTCAGACGATCTGTTCGACGTCCGAGTAGAGGAACGTCACGCCGCCCGTCGCGAATTTCGGGACGTCGGCCACCGCCGCCTGTCCCTCCGGCGAGGCGAGGATCGACTCCATCGCCGCGCGGCTCTCGGCGTAGAGGTCCGCGAAGTAATAGTAGGTGCCCGGCTTGCCGTCGGGCGTCCCGTCGACCTTGCCCACGGTCCAGCGCTTGAGCCCCTTCATCTTCCGCGCGATCGGGAGATGGACCTCGCGGTAGTACTTGTCGAACGCGTCGGGGTCCGTGGGATGTCCGTACATCACCAGCAGTCGAATCATGGCTCAGCCCTCGTCCACCGGATTACCCGTCTCCGCCGACGGCGGTTGGCGTGACGCGGGGGCGGCAGGGCGGCTCGTCCTCATGGAACAACGGAAGGAGAAGGACATGCGCGCAACACTCGCGATGATGGCGGCCGCTCTCGCTCTGCCCCTGGGCTGCGCCGAAGCCGAGCCCGAGCCCGGCCCGCGGGCCGAGGCGACTCCGCTGTACGAGTCGTCCAAGCAGGTCTCGACCATGGCGACCGTCACGGCGATGGACGTCGACAAGCGGAAGGTGACGCTCAAGGGGCCCTACGGCAACGTCATCACCTGCCAGGTGGACGACAGCGTCCGGAACCTGTCCGCGATCGAGGTCGGCGACCGCGTCGCGGTCACCTACGTCGAGGCCATGGCGGTGGAAGTCGTGAAGAAGACCAGCGACAGCGCCGAGCAGGTCGTGGTCGAACGCTCCGCCGAGGGCGAGAAGCCGGCCGGGAAGGCCACCCGGGAGTCGGCGGTCACCGCCGAGGTCCTCTCCATCGATCGGGGCCACGGCACGATCACGGTCCAGATCCCGTCGGGCGAGATCACGACGGTGGCGGTCCGACGTCCCGAGCGGCTGTCCGCGCTGAAGGTGGGCGACCTCCTTCGCGTGACCTACCGCGAGAGCGTCGCGATGATGGTCGAGAAGGCGCCGGACGAGGTGCGTTAAGGCGCGACGATGAGCCGCCTCGGGGCGCCGGGGTGGCCGACGATCGCGAGCACCCGGGGCGACTTCAGCAGGTCCTCGTCGCGGACGAGATCGAAGGCGGCCGCGTCCGTCCGGACGATCTCCATCCGCGACGAGGAGGGCGTGCGGACGATCTCGATCCGCGGATCGGCCGCCGCGGTGGAGACGATCTCCATCAGGAGCGCCGGCGGAGCGGCGGGCGCGACGACCGGAGCCGGCGCGCGCTCCAGCGGGACGACGGCGAGGAGCGCCGCCGCGGCGAGGGCGGCGACGACGCCGCCGATCCGCCGACGACGGACGCGGGCGAGCTCCCGGGAAAGGCGGGCCCGGAGCGCGACGTCCGAGGGCGCGCCCTCGGCCAGCACGTCCGCGAGAAGCGCGTTGCGGCGGAGGGCGTCGCGGAACCGTTCATCCACGGCCGAGCCCTCCCAGCAGGATGTCGCGCAGCCGCCGGCGCAGGCGGGACAGCCGCATGGCGAGCGCCTTGAGCGTCGAGTCGTGCCGGATCGCCATTTCCGCCTGGGGGACGCCCCGCACGTAGTGTTCTTCCAGGAGCAGCCGTTCGTCGGCGGGAAGGGCGGCGAGGGCCTCGTCGAGCCGCGAGAAGAGGGAATCGGTCGCGCGCTCTTCGGACGCCGGCTCCGTATCGAGCGGAAAGGCGTGGCCGCGGCCGTCGCGCCGCGCGCGGTCGATCAGGGCGGAGCGCATGAGCGCGGCCAGCCAGCGCCAGAGGTCCTCCGCGGTGTCGATCGGCTGGGCGTAGCGGATGACGCGGAGTAGGGAGTCCTGGAGGACGTCGCGGGCCCTCTCCTCGTCTCCGCGGGCGGCGACGAGGAGATAGCGGTACATCCGGTCCGCG
>DASVNH010000242.1:0-47681 GCA_036383955.1 Planctomycetota bacterium
CAACGCGAGTTCGCGTTGACGAAATGACCGCGTCAGAACGTCAACGCCAGCCCGCCGCGGGACGGGAGGCCTTCTTGCCCAGCGTTTCGTCGAGCCTGCGCTTCGACGCCCATTCGGCCGGATTGATCCAGACGCCGCCCGTCACGAAGATGGCCGAAGTGCCCTGCACCGAGACGCTGCAGAGCGTCGCCGCCGACTTCGGCGCCGGCATCGGGGTCACCGGATAACTGTCCAGCACCCACCCGAGATCCCAGCCCGCCTTCTCCCCGAGCTCCTGTGACACCAGCGCGGCGAGCACCGAAAGGTCGCCCAGATTGCAGAGATCCGCCCACGGGAGGAGGTGGCGGACCAGGACGTCGAAGTTCTCGTTGCAGAGCGCGACGAATCGACGTCCCGCCGCCGGCATGTCCTCCGGCTTGCTCGCCGGGTCGCCCAGCAGCCCGCCGTTGACGCGGAGCGACGTCCCCCGCAGCTCGAAGGCGAGGCCGTCGGGCGACGCCAGCAGCGCGTCGTAGTTCGACTCCAGCGAAAAGCGGACCTCGCGCTCGGGTTTGGTCAGCAGGCTCCGGTAGCTCTCGACTTTGGACGTCGGCGGCGGCATCAGCCCCAGCGCGAGCTGCTTGAGCCGGTAGTCCGCCTCCGCGCAGACGAAGCCGAAGCGCGTGTCGGGGTCGATCCCGTAGAACTTGAGCGGCTGGGGGCCGCCGGCCTCCGCGATCTGGTCGCAGGTCTTGCGGAACCCGACGACCTGCGCCGCCGGGCCGATCGCCTTCGTCTTCGCGGCGATCCTGTCCTGGATCTCCCGCGTGATGTCGATGTCGCAGCCCAGGCGGTCGGGCTTCTTCCCCGCCGCGAACGCGCGCAAGGCCGTCACGAGGTCGTCGAGGTGGAGCACGGGACGTCCGCTCAGCTTCCCCAGCGGCCGGAACGCGTTCCCGTCGAACGGCTCGGCGGGCCCCGCGATCACCAGGTCCTTCTGGTCGGGATACACGAACACGTAGCGGATTCGGGTCAGGCCGCCCATGTGGCGGAGATCGGGCGGCAGCGGCTTGGGCGCCTTCCGGGCCTCCTCGAAGAGCCGCAGCAGCGAAATGAAGGCCAGCGGGCCGTCCTTGCCGGCCTTCCGGATCTCCGCCAGGCGGGGATCCGGATCGACGGTCCGGCTGCGGAGGACGCCCTGGGGATCGACGTGCACCCCCTGGGGGTCGTACGCCCCCGCCGCCTGGAGGGCCAGCCAGAAAAGCATGCCTACATAACGTCTTTCATGACGGTTTTGAAACCGGATCTCCGAGGGGGTGGTAGTCTTAGGGATCACATTGGGAGGGACGGTATGAGGTTCTATCTTCCGCTGTTTCTGGCGTTGTCGACGTCCGCCTTCGCCCAGGACGGCGCCCGGGCCCAGGACGGCCTGACGCCCACCGACGTCCTGCCGATGGGCCGCTTCACGGCGAACGCGCGCCTGGTCATGGCGCTCGGCGAAGGCACGCTGGACTCCGGTCCGGCCTCCCTCGACGGCGACATCCGGCAGTTCCTGGCCGTCTTCGAGGCCGCCGCGGGCCTGGGCATGGGCTTCGAAATCGAGGCCCAGATTCCCGTGGCCTTCTCATCCGAGCTCTCGTTCGAGGAGAGCGGCGTCGAGTTCACCGAGGAATCCAAGGGCCTCGGCGACCTGACCCTCGGAGCCAATTACGCCATCATCCAGCAGAAAGGCGACGAGCCGCAGCTCATCATCGGGGCGTTCATCCTGATCCCCACCGGCGACGACGACCCGTCGGAGCCCGAGATCACCGGCGCCGGCATCTTCGACCAGCCGGGCGAGGAAGGCGGCATCGGCGACGGCGCCTTCGGCTACGGCGGCCAAATCGGCATCAGCAAGCGCTTCGGCAGCGTGGAGCCCTACTTCGTCTTCCGCTATTTCGTCCACGGCGAGTCGGACGTCGACGACATCGAAACCGACCACGCGGACGTCGCCTCGCTGATCTTCGGCATGGAGATCCACGGAGGCGACCAGGTCACGATCGATCTGCGCGTCTGGGCGGACCTCCGCGGCGAGGAAGTCGAGGAGGACGACCTCGGCAACGAATCCACGGAGGAGAAGCACGCGAGCTACGGCTTTCAGGGCCGCGTCTTCCTCGCGCTGGGATCGCAGGTGGCGATCGTCGCCGGCGTCGGCATCAGCGCCGTCGAGGATCACGCCATCAGCGAAGAGGCCAACTTCGATCTGACCGACACCTGGGTCTTCGGCGCGGAATTCGGCCTGCACATCGTGTTCGGCAAGTAGATTCGAAACGCCGGGGCGGCGACGCCCCGGCGTTTTTTTATTTGCCGAGCAGCTCGGCGTGCAGTCGCCCGACGTGCCACATGTACGTCGGGCCGTAGCCGGCCGTCGCGCCCCAGCGGCTCGCCGCCGCCTTCTTCAGGTGCGGGAGGGCGTCGGCGCCCTTCCCCTCCACGGCGAGGTTGAGGCCGATGTAGAGCTCGGCGTAGAAGAGGCGCTTCTCGCGCTCCTCGTCGTCGAGGCGCGCGGCCGCGATCCCCGCCAGGATCGCCTCGGGCGTCGTCTTCCCCTCGAAGAGCGCGTAGACCGCCGGGAAGGGCTCGCGGTCGTCCTTCTTGTACTTCAGCAGCCCTTCCCTGGCCTTCGCCGCCCCGTAGGCCTTGTGCTGCGAGAAGTAGCGCCAGATCCCGTTCTCGCGGTCGACGTCGTCGTAGGAGTGGTAGGCCTCGAACTGCTTCGCCGCCTTCTCGTACTCCCCCGCGTAGAACGCCGCGATGCCCCGCCGCCAGTGCTGCGCGAGCGTCCCCGGCTCCAGCTCCACCATCCGGTCGTAGTCGGCCAGCGCCCCCGCGAAGTCGCCCGCGAAGAAACGCGCGTCGCCCCGCTTGGAGTGGCCGCCGACGTCCTTCGGCTCCGCGATCAGCTGGTAGGCCGCGAGCTTGTCCTTGCCGCGGACGTAGAGAATGCCCCGGGCCAGCACCGGGGCGGCGCGCGCCGGCGCTTTCAGGCCCGTGGCGGTCTTTCCGAGCTCCTCGTACTTCTCGCCGTTCGCCTTGAGCCGCCGCAGCGTCCCGTCCTCGCTGAGCGCGAGGAACTGGCCGTCGACGTACAGCAGGGACGTCGGTCCCAAACCGGGCTCGGCCCAGCGCACCTTGCCCGTCTTCAGCTCCACGCAGCGCAGGTCCGTCTCGCCCCCCTGCCCGCTCGTGCCGTACAGGAGGCCGTCGACGTGGATCGGCGTGTTCCACCAGGCGGAGAACGAGCGGTCGCGCTTGCGGCCGTCGGACCAGACGACCTCGACGTCCTTCTCCTTCACCCTCACGACGGCGGCGCCGACGCTGTAGGAATCGGCGACGAAGACGAGGTCGTCGACGACCACCGGCGTGCAGGCGTTCACGCTCTGCAGGCTCTTCGCGCGCCAGGGAAAGTGCAGCTCGGCCGCGCCTTTGACCGGGTCGAAGCCGAGCAGCCCGTTGCGCGCGAAGACGAAGCCGCGGCGACGTCCTCCGACGGTCGCGACGACCGGGCTGCCGTAGGCGGCCAGCTCGTCGCCGCACTTCCATTTCGTCTCGCCGGTCTTCTTGTCGAAAGCCACGATCGCGCTGCCGGCGGGCCGAACTTCGCCGGTGTCGACGCCCGGGCTGTTGGGCGGGCTCCCCCCCACGTGGACGAGCAGGAGCTCGCCTTCCACCACCGGCGTGCTGCCCACGCCGAAGAAGTTGGGCACGACGCCGAAGTCGGCCGCGGTGTCGCGCTTCCAGAGGAGCTTGCCGTCGGCGCCGACGCAGAACAGCAGGCCGTCGGCCCCGTACGCGTAGACGCGGTCGCCGTCGATCACCGGGCAGCAGCGGGGGCCGTGGTTGTCGCCGTAGCCGTCGACGTAGGAGGTCGGGGCCTCGAAGCGCCAAAGCTCGGCGCCGGTGTCGGCGCGCAGGCAGCTGAGGCGGACCTGGTCGCCGAAGCGGTCGAAGTGGTAGAGCCGGCCTTTGGAAACGCTGGCGGCCCCGAAGCTTTCGCCGAGGTCGCGCTCCCAGAGCGGCTTCGGCGGCCAGGCGAGGGGGCCGGTTTCCTTTGACTTCCCGTCGCGCTCCGGGCCCAGGAACGACGGCCAGTCCTGCGCGAGAAGGAGCGCGACCGCCCAGATCATTTGGCCTCGACGCGGTAGAGGGCGGACTCGGTGCGGATGAAGAGGGCCTTCCCGGCGATGGCGGGCGTGGACTTCGATTCCGCGCCGCCGTCGAGCTTGTTCTTGGCGACCTCCTTGTACTCCCGGCCCGGCTTGGCGATCGTCGCGCTCCCGTCCTCGGCGAAGAACCAGATCACGCCGTCGGCGTAGAGGGGCGAGGCCGAATAGGCGCCGCCGAGGCGCTGGGTCCAGACCGAGGCGCCCGTCTTGGCGTCGAAGCAGCTGGCCACGCCGTTGTCCGCGACGACGTAGATCAGGTCGTCGACGAGCAGCGGCGACGGCTTGTGCCCGATGCCCTTGCCGGCCTTCCAGGCGATGTGCGAGGCGGTGACGTCGCCCTTCCCGTCCGGCTTGACGGCGACGAGCTCGTTGCCCGCGCCGACGCCGAAGTAGACGAGGCCGTTGCCGTAGAGGCTGCGCATGGCCGGGGAATGCCCCTTGTGCTTGACCCACCAGATCGGCTGGCCCGTCTTCGGATCGAGGGCCACGGTGGCCGCGGACGCGGGGCTGATGATCTGGGCCTGGCCGCCGACCTCGATGACGATCGGCGTGCTGTAGCCCTTCTTGCGGTCGCCGTCGTCGGTGCCGAAGTCGTGGGCGCGCGGCGTCTTCCAGACGTTCTTGCCCGTCTTCTTGTCGAGCGCGACCACGTACTGGACGTCGTGGCCGTCGAACGTGAGGATGACGAGGTTGTCATGGAGGATCGGCGACGACCCGGCGCCGCGCCAGTGGTCGCAGGCCAGGTCGGTCCGGGCCCAGACGGGCTTGCCCGTCTTGGTGTCGAGGCAGGCGGTCCCGTAGGTGCCGAAGTGGACGTAGACGCGGCCCTCCTCGATGACGGGGGTGGGCGACGCGTAGCTGTTGTACTTCTTCCAGAGGTCGTTGGGCTTCTCCGGCTGGAAGAGCTTCTGGTCGACGAGGATCTTGCCGCTCTCGCGGTCGACGCAGAGGACCGACAGCGCCGCGCCGTCCGGGGTGCCCGTCGTGAGCCAGACCTGCGAGCCCCAGACGACCGGAGACGACCAGCCCCGGCCGTGGAGGGGCGTTTTCCACATAACGTTCTTCGTCTCGGACCACTCCTTCGGGAGCCCGGTGGAGGTCGAGTGGCCGGCGCCGGCGGGGCCGCGGAATTCCGCCCAGGCGTCGTCGGGCGGGACGTTCAGTAACGCGAGAAGCAGGAAGCTCATGCGGTTTCTCCGTTTGTCCGACTCTTATACGCGGGGCCGTCGTGAAAGATATCAAAACCCGGAGGTCGTTCGCTAGAATGACGCCCTTATGATGAATTTCATGCGCGCGGCGGCGGTGGCCGTCGTTCTCGCCCTGGCGGCCGCGGGGGTCTCGGCCCTCGCCGCTGGACAGGCGCCCGCCCAGGAGAAAGGCGCCTTCAAGTACGCGGGCATCGCCAGCTGCTCCACCAAGGACTGCCACGGCTCCGAAACCCCCAAGGGCTCCCCCGCCCTCAACGAATACCCCGTCTGGAAAAAAGAAGACCCCCACTCCAAGACCTTCACCACGCTCTACAAGGGCCCTTCGAAGGCCATGGGCACGGCCATGAAGATCGCCAAGGTCACCGACAGCCCCCGCTGCATCTCCTGCCACTCCAAGGCCGTCGAGCCCGCCAAGGTCATGCCCAACGTGAAGTGGGCCGTCTCCAACGGCGTCTCCTGCGAAGTCTGCCACGGCCCCGGCGAGCAGTGGCTCATGCCCCACGCCACCCCCAAGGAGAAGAACTGGTCGCACGAGAAGTCGGTCGAGCTCGGCATGATCGACCTCCGGAGCCTCCCGGCCTGGGCGGCGAGCTGCGCGAGCTGCCACCTGCAGATCGAGCACGACATGATCACGGCCGGACATCCCAAGCTGCTCTTCGAGATGGTCGACTACAACGCGCGGACCGGGGCGCACTGGAAGACGGAGAAGCATCCGTCGATGGCCCCCGGCTTCGACCAGAAGGCGTGGGCCGTCGGCCAGGTCGTCTCGCTCGCCGAGGCCCTGCGCAACTTGGAGCAATGGACGAAGGCGAGCGCGCCCCCGGAGCGCCTGGCCGAAGCCAAAGCCCAGGCCGAGTCGCACCAGCGCCTGCTGAAGCACCTGGCCGGCTACACGCCGTCCGACGACCCGAAGGCCGTCGAGGCCCAGGCGTCCAAGGTTCCGCCGGGCGACGACGCCCTGCTCGCGAAGGTCGCGGCCGAGGACGCGCCCAAGGACTTCATGGGCGCGCGCCAGGTCGCCCTCGCCTTCCGCGCCCTCTCGACGAAGGCCGCGGCCAAAGCCGACATCGACAAGCTCTGCGAGCACATCGTCGCGAAGAACGAGCCCAAGTTCGACGCGGCCAAGTTCGCGGCGGACTTCGACAAGGTGAAGGCCCACTTCAAGTAGCAGGCACAGGTACAGGTACAGGTACAGGACGTTCCCCGAGCCCCGGGGGACGCTCGGATCCACAAGGTCGGCAGGTGTTTCCAGCCCGGCGCTCGGGAAATTCGCCTGTCTCGGCCGCGCCGGCTCCGCTATAATCGAAGCAGCTCGCGGTTTCCGGAGTACAACCCCGCGGGGCTAGTGAGTCACGTCTGAAACGCCCCCTCTACTGGGAAAACATCCTCGCGCTGCTCGTCACCCACGCCGGCGCCGCCGGGGCCGTCGTCTACCTCGCCTTGGGCCGCGCCTCGCTGTGGAGCGTCGCGCTCGGCGCCCTCTGGTTCGTCCTCTGCATGCTGGCGCTCACGGCCGGGTATCACCGGCTCTTCGCCCACCCGACCTACCGGGCGTCGGGCGTCGTGCGCTTCCTCGGCCTGCTGTTCGGCGCCGGCTCCGCCCAGGCCTCGGCGCTGCTCTGGGCGTCGGATCACCGCGTGCACCACGCCCGGATCGACGAGGACGAGGATCCCTACAACATCCGCAAGGGCTTCTGGTGGGCCCACATGGGCTGGCTGCTCTATCGCGCCCCGCCGTCCACCTTCGAGAACGTGAAGGACTTGAACGCGGACCCCCTCATCCGCTTCCAGCATCGCCACTACCTCGCGATCATGCTCCTCGCGGGATTCGCGCTGCCGACCGCCATCGCCGCGCTGTGGGGCGACGCCCTGGGCGGCCTGCTCCTCGCCGGCTTCCTGCGCCTGATGGTGCAGTACCAGGCCACGTTCTGCATCAACTCGGTGGCGCACAGCGTGGGACGTCGGCCCTACTCGACGTCCGTCTCCGCGCGCGACAGCTGGCTCTCGGCCTTCCTCACCATGGGCGAGGGCTACCACAATTACCACCACCGCTTCCCCGGCGACTATCGCAACGGCATCCGCTGGTACCACTTCGACCCCAGCAAGTGGCTCGTGTGGACGCTGTCGAAGCTGGGCCTCGCCGGGGAGCTGAAGCGCGCGCCGGCCGACATGATCGCCCGCGCCCGCGCCTCGGTGTTGAGAGAAAAGGCGCTGACTTAGTCCCGCCTATTTCTCGGCGGGCTTCGTCGGCTCGTTCGTGACCGTCCAGAGCTTGCCGTCGCGCAGGTACATGCGGCGGTTCAGCTCGCGGTCCAGCGGCTTGGAGCCGAAGCGGCCGAACACGCTGACCTGGTTGCCGGTCTCGTCGACGGCCCGGTCGCGGTCCAGGGGCTTCGACAGGGCGACGGCCGGACC
Organism: Planctomycetota bacterium; assembly: GCA_036383955.1. GTDB lineage: Bacteria > Planctomycetota > MHYJ01 > MHYJ01 > JACPRB01 > JACQFK01. The sequence continues at coordinate 7,808 of DASVNH010000242.1, forward strand.
CTTCGTCGGATAGGTCGCGATCAGGACGGGGTTCGGGTCCGGGCTGAAGCCGTAGTGCCCCGGCACCGTCTCCGGCGAGACCAGCGAGAGCACCCGCACGCCGTTGCGGCCGTCGGCCACGTACGCGAACAGGGTCGCGTTCGTCGACGCGACGCGCACGCCGCGGACGTCGTTCATCACGCCCCCGGCGTCGAAGAACTTCGGCGCGCCCGGCTTCTCCGGCTTCTCCACGTCGATCAGCGCCAGGCCGCGACCGCCGGCCGCCACGTACGCCCAGGTCCGCGCCACGTAGACGTCGCTGACGTCGCGCATCGGGACCGACGCCTTGAGGACCGGCGCGCCGGGATTCGTGATGTCGAGGACCTTCAGCCCTTCGGCGTCCGCCACGAACGCGTAGCGGAACTGGATCGCCACGGCGCGGGGATCGACGACCGCCGGGGCCCCCACGACCGTCTCCAGGACCGGCTTGAGCGGGTCGTCCAGGTTGACGACGGCGAGGCCCTTCCTGGTCGACACGTACGCCCGCGCGCCGGCCAGCGTGATGTTGACCGCCTGGCTCAGCGCGCCCGCGGGATTCCAGGTCGCCGCGCGCTTCAGGAAGTTGTTCCGCGGCTCGCCGTCGGCGAGCGGAGTGACGTCGACGACCACCAGGCCTTCCTCGAAGTCGCTGACGAACGCGTAGCGGTACAGCGGATGCAGCTTGTCCTCCTGGTTGTCCTTCCAGAACGCCTCGGGCATCAGGCCGCTCCGGTCGTGCACGGGCATGGTCGTCGGCAGCGCGACGGCCGTCGCGAACCTGGTCGACACGTGGGTGTCCTGCCCGAGCGGCGAGACGGGCGCGGTCACGATCCGCTCCGAGAACCCCTTGTTGTGGATGTTGGCGATGTCGTAGGCCCGGAAGCCGCCGCGCCCGAGCGCCGCGTAAAGGTACTCGCCCCGGGCCTGCAGGCTGCGGGCGCCCTTCCCGTCGTGGTGATGGGCCTCCGCCAGGACGCGCCCGGCGGCCACGTGCTTTTCGAAGTCCTCGGGGTAGGCCAGCTTGTGGAGCTCGGACCCGTAGACCGCCTGAGGCTCCTCGATCTCGGCGACTTCGACGCCCTCGAAGCCCTCGTGGCCTTCCGCGACCCAGCAGTAGCGGCCCATGAAGTTCACGAAGTTGGTGCCCTGGAGGTAGACCTGGGCGAGCCAGGCGTTGTTGTCCCCGGCCGCCGAGACGTGGCAGTCCGCGCAGCCGCGCGACTCCTTGCCGCGCACGGTGTGCGGGAAGTGCGGGTTGAAGGCCTGGGAGCTGAAGCCCGGCGCCGAGACCGGCGGCTGCGTCTGGTAGATCCACTCGCGGTTCGCGTTCTGCGAGCTGATCACCAGGGCGCTGCTGGAGCGCACGGGGGCGACCCGGCCGCCCTTCGCCGAGCCGAACTGGCCGAGCATGAAGATGTCGTCGCGCACGACCTGGGGGTTGTAGGACGTCCAGTTCCGGCTCGTGTCGCCCTCGTTGTGCAGCATGGGACGTCGCTCGTTCGCCTTCATCGGCAGATGACATCCGAAGCAGCCGGTGGTCCACGAGGTGTGGCAGGTGTAGCACTCCATGCGGGAGGAGCGGTGCGCGAGGTTCGCGTCGTCCTCGGGCAGCTTGCCCCAGGTCGTCCCGTCCTTCCGCACGGTCTTGGCGTGGGCGGCCCTCTCGTTGTACCAGGGCTTGCCGTTCTCGCGCATGCGGTCGCTGGGCGTCACGATGTCCTGGATCTGCGGGATTTCCCAGACCTTGTCCGACTTCATCATGGAGCGCTGGAGCGGGGCCATCTCGTCGCCGCGCCACTCGAAGCGGGGCTCGCCCCAGGGCGTCTTGAGGTCGGTGAACTTCCACTTCCCTGTGGCGGCCGGGCCGCTGGTCTTCTGCTCCTCGGCGAAGCGGGTGCGCACCGTGCCGTGGCAGTCCGCGCAGGTGATCTCGATCGCGTTGGGATACTCGCCGTAGAGGCGGCCGTCGCCGTGATTGTCCTGCTTGAAGTGGCAGTCCACGCAGTGCATGCCGCGCTCGGCGTGGATGTCCATCAGGTGGACGGCCTTGGTCCAGCGCTCGGGGTCGTCGAACGCGACCTGGGCGCCTTCCCCGTCGAGCAGGTTGCCTTTGCGGTCGCGCTTGTAGACCGCGCGGAACATCCAGCCGTGGCCGTGGTAGTCGGCGAACTGGGTGTGCTTGGCCTTGGCGTTGAGCTCGGACGACGAGGCCAGGAACTCCTTGTCGGACCAGTTGCCGCGGACCGACGCGCCCTCCGGATTGGAGGCCAGCATCTTCGCCTTCTCGGCCTCCGACGGCCGCTTCTGCTCCTTGGGCCAGAACGGGGCGCCGTCGGTCTCGTAGTCCCACATCTGGTAGCCGAAGAACGTGTTCATGAACGCGTTCGGCTGGTGGTGATGGCAGGTCATGCACTGGCTCGAGGGGATCGAGTTGGTGAAGCGGTGCGCGATCGGATGTCCCGACTCGTCCTTCCGGATCGTCGGATCGCCGCCGCCCGCGCGGCCCAGGTTCCCGTGCTTCGCGTACTCGCCGGAATGGACCGCCGACCGGTCGTTCGCGTACACGACGTGGCAGGCCGTGCAGCCGCTCGAGCGATAGTCGCCCGGATGGTCGTTCGTCCCCAGGAAGGAAAGGTGCGGGTCGTTCAGGCGCGTCTTCTGCGGATTCAGCAACGTGGGATCGAAGCGCAGCTGCGTGCCGAAGCCGCGGTCGCCCAGCTTCATGTCCGGACGGCCCGGATCCTCGTTCACGCGGGGGACGCCGACGTCCGACGGATTCCCGCGCGGCACGCGGCCGCCCCGCTCGAAGGCCCGGAAAATGTTGCCCGCCTGGGCCACGTTCCAGCGCGGCAGAGGGTCGAGCGACGGCCGCACGCCGCGCGCGATTTCCTCGGGCGTCGGAGGCCGGACGGTCTTCTCGTTCTTCTCGACCTCCACCACGCCCTGGAGGCGCTGCGGCTCGCTTCGCGCGGAATAGCTTTCGCCGAAGTACGACGGCTTCAGCGGCAGCGCGCCGTTGTTGTACGTGGCCGCCGAGTAGAACATGGCGGACGTCGTCATCAGGCTGCGCGGGACGTAGGCCGTCTCCTTCGGATGACACGGCCCGCAGGCCAGGTGCGCGACGCGCAGGTCGCCCGGGTTGATGAAGCGCACGAACTCCGGATTCTCCCGGTTGAGCAGCGTGAACGTGCGCTCGGGATTGGCGGATGTCGGCCACTCGGACGGATAGCTGGGCCGCACGTGAGCCGCTTCCATGGCCGCCAGATACGCGCCGCCGAAGGGGCGCTCGTTCGTCGCGCCCGCGGGAAGCGACGGGGCCGGGTCGCCGCCGTGGCAGTCGACGCAGCCCACCCGCGCGTCGGCCACGTGCATGTCGGGGTCGTCGACCAACCCCGGCCCGGGCTTGCTCGGGGGCATGACGTGGCAGCTGAGGCAGCCCGCGCTCTTCGCGGCCGCCTGCTCCTTCGTCTGGGTGCTCGGGTTCAGCGGCGGCGCCGCCGCGGGCTCGGGCGAGGCGCACCCGCCGAGCGCGAGGGCACCGACCAGCGCCAGTCGAATCGCGGCCATGTCGTCCTCAATACGTCAACGAGAGCTGCGCGAACACCGAATACAGGGTGTCGCGGTCCTCGAAGAGATCGCCGAAGCCCGTGCCCGGGAAGAACGCCGACGTCCCCAGCGTGAACTGCACGTTGTTGTTCAGGAGCGGGCGGCCGATGAGGCCCACGCCCACGTCGAAGCCGAGGTCCTTGTGGATTCCGCGCTGCTGCGTGAACGATTCCAGGGGCTCCGTGTACTGGAAGCGCAGGAGGCTGGCGTTCACGACGGCCCTCAGCTCGGGCAGGATCTCGAGGTCCGCGCCGGCGTTGTAGAGGAACAGCCCCGGGTTCACGAAGTTCATCTGGCCCTGGGTCTTGCTGCTGCGCAGATCGGGCAGGTGGCTGTTCCGGTTCACCAGGTTCACGCCCTGCAGCTTGACGGCCTGCCGGTTCCAGAAGCTGAAGGTTCCGCCCGCGAAGTTCGGGGCCTCGAAGATCGAATCGAAGCCGGTGGCCAGGTCGTCATCGACGTCCTTGTCGCCCGACGCCCAGAGGAAGGACCCGCGCAGGCGCAGCCAGTCGATATCGTACGACACCTCGAGGGCGGCGAGGTGCGCGGCGATGTCGGTCTCCCCGCCGGCGATCTGGTTGAACTCGTCCTTGCCGCGGGCCGCGTAGACGGCGTGCGTGAGGTTGAGGCGCCCGATGTGGCCGTCGCCCGCCCAGCCGAAGAACAGGGCGTCGACGTCGTGCTCGCGCACGGCGCCGATCAGCGCGGGGCGGACCAGGACGTCGTTGTCGTCGTACTCCAGGTCCCCGTCGTCGCGGCTGTAGTGGAAGCTGACCTGGGCGGTGTAGCCGGGCCAGAGGAAGTCCTGGACGTAGAGGTTGGCGATGTAGACCTGCTGCTCGCGGCGGTGGTGGGTGTTGAGATCGCTGTTGGTGTCCTTCTCGAGCTGGTCGAAGGCGACGAGGTTCCATTGGACGCGATTGTTGGCGAGGGTGCCGAAGAGGCGGGCGCCGAGGTTGGTGTCGCTGAAGAGCAGGCCGCGGAAGTCGCTGACGAACGGCTGGATGCCGGCGCGGACGGAGACGAAGTCGTAGTTGTCGCTGAGATCGAGGAGGTGGTACTCGGCCAGCGCCTCCTGCAGCGAGAACTTGCGGTCCGGGCGGTCCTTCTTGTCGTCGACGTTCGGATTGACGATGCCGTGCTCCTCGACCTCGAGGTAGGTGTAGTTGAGGATGCCGGTGACGCGGACTTCCCAGTCGCGCGGGCGGAAGGCGGTCTCGCCCTTGAAGACCTCGACGGTGCCGGCGAAATCCTGGACGAAGAAGAGCTGCTCCCCCTCGCCGAAGAAGTCCAGGCGGCCGGCGCCGGCCGCGCTCACGCCGCTGGGCGTGGGGACCCGGCGGGTCTCGATGGTGGTGTCGCTCCGCGCGGTGAGCGCCGCGAAGATGTTCTGGCCGAGGATCGGGTAGTCGCCCTTCAACGTGTTCTGGTGGTACGGGTCGATGCCGTTGCCCGGCTGGTTGAGGGGATAGTCCGGGAACGGGATGCGCCAGCGGTCCCGCACGGGCACCGCGTCCTGCAGCGGCTCGCCGACGGTCTTCGGCTCCTCCTGGCCTGGCGCCAGCGCGGCGCAGAGCCACAGCGCGAGACCGATCATTGCGTCCCTCCCGTGGGATTGCGCGGGAATTTCACCCACGGGAGCCGGATGCCGCGGACCTCGTAGCCGTCGCAGCGCAGGCCGGCGGGCGGCTCGAAGCCCTCCGCGCCGTAGAACGCCACGAAGTCGTCCTGGTCCACGCCGTCGCCGCTGACCCCGACGCCGCCCACGAGCACGCCGGCCTTGTACAGGGGCAGCCCGCCCGGAAAGATCGTGATGCCGTTGCCGTCCGTCGCGTCGCCGATCGCGCCGGGCGTGACGTCCAGCCCGGGGATGCCCGCGCCCAGGCCGCCCGGCAGCGCGTCCTGGACGCCGAAGAGCGGGCCCGGAAGCGTGCCTTCGATGCCCGGCGGATAGAACGGCTGGGCCATGAAGCCGATGGCGCGCGTGGACAGGGCGACGCCCGGCGTCAGCCCGGGAAGCGGCTCCCCGAGCGCCGCGGTCGACGTCGCGTCGGAATAAGCCGCCGCCGTCCGCGCCTTCTGCGCGGCGACGTCGAAGCTGAACAGCGTGTTGTCCGGGGGCCTCCAGGCGCCCAGCACGTTCCCCGCGGTGTCCACGACGACGATCGTCGTCTTGGCGCGGGTCCCGAGCGGAAGGCGGATGGCCGCCCGCAGCGTGTTCGCCGCCGCCGCCCCTTGGCCGATGATCCGCGTCACGTCCGCCGCGAGCAGCTTGGGCACCGGGACCAGCGGGCTGTCGATCACGGAGTACAGGAGCTCGCCGCTGACGCCGCCGAACGTGGCGGCCGGGAACACGGGCCGCGGCGCGCCCGGGGTGATGCCCGTGACGAGCGCGCCCGGCAGCGCGGCGAACGCGAGCGTCGGCGTGACGTAGGGAAACTCCGGCCTGGCGAAATCCAGGCGGATGCCGTCGACGAACATCTCGCACGCGCGGATGTCGTGCGGCGGGTAGAAGCCCCGGGTCGCCGCGATCGCGGCCTTCTCGTCGGCCGCCGCCACGTTGCCGCTCACGCCGACGCCGCCGACCACTCTCCGGTCCTTGTAGATCGGCACGCCGCCGGCCAGGCCCGAGAAGCCGTTGGGATCGGGCAGCGGCGACGGATTGACGCTGTTCGGGCCGATGCCGCGGACGATGTCGCTTCCCGTGTCGTTGGAGTTCTGCACGCCGAAGAGCGGGCCGCCCGGCGTGAACTGGATGCCCGGCGGAAAATGCTGGTCGACGATGAACGCCGCCGTGCGGGAGCTGAACGCGTTCTGGTCGCTGCTCAGGAAGGCGGCGGTGCGGGCCTTGGCGATCGCGGCGTTGACGCCCGGCGCGGCGTCCGGGGCCGCCGTGGCCGGCACCGGGAACGCGGGGCCCGCCGGCGCCCCCGTCATCTGGTAGACGGCGAGGACGAAGCCGTCGCGGTCGACGACCGCCGTCACCGCGAGCGCGCCGAGGGCCGTCGACTGCTCGACCGACTGGCCGATGATCGTCTCGATCTCGGGCGTCGTCAGCGGCGCGTAGCCGGGGAGGGCCGGGCCCGCCCAGGCCGGCACCAGGTCGCCGCAATACGGCTCGTCGAGGTCGTCGCTTCCGGAGCAGCCGCCGGCCTCGCAGCCGGAGAACCAGAAGGCCGTCAGGGCGGCCAGGACGACCCCGCGGACGGTCCTCACTTGAGCACCTCCCGGATGCCGAGACGCGCCGCTTCCGCCGGGACCTTGGTCTTGTCGTGGTAGGTGTGGCAGGTCACGCAGGTCGAGACCACCCCGCCGGCGCGGCTGTGGCAGACCAGGCAGCTCGCCTTGTTGGGCATCAGCAGGTCGGACGTCTTCGCGCTGGTGTCCCCTCCCGGATGGCACTCCAGGCAGCGCAGCGTGCGGTGGGTGTCGTGGCTGAACGAGGCGTGGGCCATCCAGCGGCGCGGACGTCCTTCGTCACCGGGCGGCCCGGTCCGGGCGCCGCTGCGCGCCACCGTGGGCGGGGCGACGAGCGGATCGTCGGCTTCCTTGACCTGGTGGCACTTGCCGCAGTTCACGACGTCGGACGTGTAGAGCGGCGACTCGACTTCCAACACCTGCACGGCCAGCTCCTCGCCGCCCTTCCCCTTCGCGGCGAGGCGGCTGCGGAGGAAGTCGCGCACCACGTTCGGCGCCTCGTGCGGCACCGGCTGGTTGTCGACCTTGAGGGCGTGGCAGTCCACGCAGTGGGTTTCGTAGAGGATCGGCGCCATCGCGGCGCCGCCGGGCGTCGACGTGCTGTGGCAATACGAGCAGCCCAGGCGGCGGGCGCCGTCCGCGCCTTCGACGCCGCGGCGGCCGGCCAGCGCCTTGAGCTGCCCCTGCAGGGTCTCTTTCTTCAGGGGCGTGTCGGGATTCATGTGGACGGCGTGATTGAAGGACAGGACCGTCGGGTCCTTCGCTTTCAGGGCGTAGAGGGCGAACTCGGGATGTCCGTCCTCGAAGCTCCGGATCGAGGGGGCGATCTCATGGCCGGCCCCTCCGAGGCAGACGGCGGGATGCGGCTCCTTCCCGGTCTTTTTCAAGTCGCCGTGGCAGGTGACGCACTGCCGGTCGGTCACCTTCGCCAGGCGCTCCGAGCCCTCGTGCTCGCGGTGGCACTGGCTGCAGGTCGCGGCGCGCTCGGCTCCCGGAGGGCCGCTGATCTGGGTCGTGGCGTTCGCGTGGTGCACGGGGCCGTCGTGGCACTTCAGGCAGGACGCGTCGAGCTTGCTTTGCCAGCCCGCGGGATCCAGGTAGCGCTGGCCCCAGGTGGAGGTGTGGCAGGCCGAGCACTGCTTGTCGAGCATGGCGTGGCGGGCGGCGAGCCCCCCGCTGGTATAGAGGCGGTCGTCTTTCTTCAAGGCGGCGCCGGCGATCCAGACGGCGGCGGCCGTCGGAACGAGGATCGACAGCCAGCGCTTCCAGCGGCGGAACGGGTGAGGCTTCTTGAAATAGGTCAGGTCGATGCGCTTGGCCCTGGCCTTCGTGTCCCGCAGCAGAGCCATTACCCGGCCCTCCCCGGGGGGAGAATCTCGAATCTCGAATCTTGAATTTCGAAGCGGATCCCCCCCTTCCCCCCCCCGAGGGGGGACGCGGGGTCGACGGCCGTCGAGATTCCAGATTCGAGATTCGAGATTCTCTCCATCAGAACCTCACCGACCCCACCGCGTGGGCGGCGCCGAGCAGGAGGAGCGCGTAGGAGAGCGGGATGTGCACCAGCAGCCAGCCATGCAGCCAGCGGTGCAGCTTCTTCTGCGAGATCAGCTGCCGGCGTTCCTCGCAGACGACCTCCAGGTCGCGGAGGATGTCCTGCAGCTTCGGCGGGATGAGGGGGCGGACGGAGGTGAACGCGACGGCCGCCCGCGCCGCGCTCGAGAGGGCTCCCTTGGGCGCCGCGCCCGCCAGGAACGGCCGGATCTGCTTCTGGTAGAACTCGCGCAGCGCTCCGGCGCCTTCGACCGGCGTGGGGCCGCTCACGACGGCGTCCACGATCGGGCCGATGGACGGGAGCACGAGCGTGTCGGCTTCCGCGAGGAGCTGGTCCATGACGCGGGCGATCTGCTCGTAGACGGTCTCCATGGTCACGCGCGAGGTCATGACGCGCGGCAGGATCTGCTGGAGGATGACGCCGAGGATGCCGCTGAGCGTGACCAGGATGAGAAGGAACATGAGGATGATCGTCAGCGTGCCGCCGAAGCGGAAGCCGCCGTGGAAGAACGTCCAGGGGACCGCGAGCAGGCCCAGCCAGAGATGGGCGCGCAGCCAGGTCTCCGGACGTCCCACGCGCCAGGCGGGAAATCTCCGGCGGAAGCCCAGGAGGCCCGCGAAGAGCATGAGGGCGAACGCGGCGATGCCGAACGACAGGCCGATCCAGCTCGATCCGCTCGGACCGTTCGTCGACAGGAGATGGTAGGGGATGTAAACGGCCGTGGTCGCCGCCGTCAAAGCGACCACCGTCCAGATCCAGGGCTTGTGCTTGGCGTCCAGCAGCACGCTAGCCCGACCTCCCCTCGAGGCCCACCTTACTCCCTCCCGCCCTCATGGATTTATTTGGCGCCCCCCGGACGCTGCGTGAAGAAGGTCTTCGGATCGACGCGCATCGCCGCCCCGTGCGGGCAGGCGTAGACGCAGGCCGGCTCGTCAATGCCGCCGCAGAGGTCGCAGGTGACGGCCTTCGACTTCACCTGGGCCTTCGCGCCCGTGGCGTCGTCCGCGGGCACGGTCATCTCGATCGGATGCATGTTGATGTTGCCGTAGGGGCACTGCTTGGCGCAGAGGCCGCAGCCGATGCACCAGTCCTCGATGACGATCTCCAGAGAATCCTTCCGATGGATCGAGCCGACCGGACAGCCGATCAGGCAGACCGGGTCCGCGCAGGAGCGGCAGGACGTCGCCACCAGGTACTTGTCGAAGCGGAGGCCGTCGCGCACCAGCCGCGTGATGCCGTCGTGGGTGTCGGCGCAGCCGCGGACGCAGTCGTCGCAGCGCGTGCAGGACTCGAGGTCGAGGAGCAGCAGGCTCTGGGCCTGCATGAGGCCCTGCTCCAGCATGGAGTCGAGGGGCAGGGACGGCGCCGCGACGGCGGAGGCTTCGGCCGACTCCTTCGCGCGCGCCAGGTCGATGTTCATCTCGAGGCGCACGCGCGGCGCCATCTTCATGAGCGACTGGATGTCTTCTTTCTTGACGCGCACCACCTCGACGTGGTCGACCGCGCTGACCGTCGCCGAGCGGATGCCGGTGCTGAGGATGCCGGCGGCCCCGAAGAAGTTGCCCCGGTGCAGGTAGCGCAGCACGAGGTCGCCGCCGGGGTACGCCTGGGTCACCTTCACGAAACCCAGGCGGACGAGGTAGGCGGCGTCGGCCGGGTCGCCCTGCTTCACGATGACTTCGCCGGGATCGAACTGGACGAGCTCCACCTTGTTGCTGAGGTCGTCGATCTGCGCGTCCGACAGCTCCTGGAAGAGCGGCAGCCCGCGGAGGTGCGTCTTCACCGAGCGCTGCCGGTAGCCCTTGTCGAGCTTGTCCTTGAAGGTCTTCGAGCGCTTCTGCAGCAGCGTGAGCACGTTGCGGAGCATCTCGAGCATCTCGCAATCTTCGAGCGCCCGGACGGTCGCGGACCGCGGATAGAAATTCAGGCAGGTCATCTCGCCGAAGAGGTCGCCCACGCCCATCTCGGCGATCGGGCGATGGAGGTCGAGGTCCACCGGGGCGTCGATCGGGATCATCCGCGTCTCGCCGCCCGACTTCTCCCGCGGGTCCTCCTTGTCGCCCTTGAGCATCGTCTTGAAGCGCTGGAACCAGCCCTTGCCCTTCTCCGCCTTCTGGGACTTGAGGTGGGCCATGGGCGTGGCCAGGTAGATCTCGACCTTGCCCTTGAGGATCACGAAGGCCGTCGAGCCGTACTCCCCCTCTTTGCAGATGATCTCGCCCTTCTTGAACTTGCGCAAGACCACGGCGCCGGGGTACTTCTCCAGCGACGCCTTCTGCACCTCCGCGAACAGCGGATAGGCGAGGAGTTGGTCGGCCGTGAGGGGTTCTCCCTTGGCCAGCTGGATTTCCGCGATGACTTTGGTGGGTGGGCCCATATGCGGGGAACGTCCTTTCCCCCTACCCTCCTTGGTGCGGCGATTCTACCTAATGGAGCGCCTGAGGGAACGCCTTTTTTTTGACGCTATAATGGCCCGCGCATGGAGCTCCGCCGCTGCTGGCCGTCGGGCGACGACCCCCTCATGGACCGCTACCACGACGAGGAATGGGGCGTGCCGGCCCACGACGACCGCCGCCATTTTGAGTACCTGATCCTCGACGCCTTCCAGGCCGGGCTGAGCTGGCGCACGATCCTGCACCGGCGCGAGGGGTTCCGCGCGGCCTTCGCGGCTTTCGACCCCCGCAAGGTGGCGCGCTTCGGGGCGCGCGACGTCCGCCGGCTGCTGGGGGACGTCGGCATCATCCGCAACCGCCAGAAGATCGCGGCCGCGATCGCCAACGCGAAGGCCTTCCTCGCGATCCAGGAGGCGGAGGGCAGCTTCGACCGCTACATCTGGCGCTTCACGGACGGCCGCGTGATCGCGAACCGATGGACGTCGATCCGCCAGATCCCGGCCAAGACGGCCGTGTCCGACGCGATGAGCGCGGACCTGAAGCGGCGGGGCTTCGGCTTCGTGGGCTCGACGATCTGCTACGCGTACATGCAGGCGGCGGGGCTGGTGAACGACCACCTCGTGGGATGCCCGATCAGGCGTACCGGGCGGCCATCCGCGCCTTGACCTCCGGGGAGGCGTACCACTCGCGCATGGCCATGATCTTCCGCGCGTGCCGCGGCTCCAAGTCGCGGAACAGGATGCCGACCAGGAAGCCCTTTTCGCTCATGAGGTCGCGCTCGCACCAGAGGACTTCCCCGACGGCCTCCAGCGGGTCCTGGAAGCGCTCGGTGCGCAGCTGGCAGCGGACCGTCTTGCGGGACGGCAGGCGCGAGGGGACCGCGACCCGGATGCCGCCTTCGGAGAGGTTGACGACGCCGCCGCGGATCCGGCCCAGGCCCAGCAGGGAGATCAGGCCGCCGCGGCGAAGCTCGACCGGAGCCTCATCGACATAGAACCGCTCGTAGCGCCGGCGCTCCGCGCCGCCTTCGGACTCCGCCATGTTTTCCGCCCCTCTATTTCCTTCCTCTTAGGGGCAGATCCTCGCCTCTGACGCGCAAAAAGGCGACGATTATTTCTCCAGCGCCGGGAACGCCTGCTCCGGCGCCGTGACGCCCGGGGGCAGCTCGAGGATCCGGACGTTCCGGAAGTGGATCTCCGACCCTTCCGACTCGAGGCAGAGATAGCCGCTCTTGACGGCCGACTTCGCGATGCCGTTCACGAACTTGCCGTTCACCGAGAGCTTGATGGTGCCGTCGACGCACACGACGTCGTACGTGTTCCACTCCCCCTTCCCCTTGCAGAGGTTCTCGATCGACTTGCTCCGCTTGCCGCGGGGATTGTCCGGCGTGATCTCGACGCCCACCCCGAAGACCTCGCCGTGCACGTAGGCGATCGGCGGCGGCGTGCCGTCCTTGCCCTTGTTCAGCTCGACCCACTCGAGGTCGAGCATCTGCACTTCGATGCCCTTCGGCAGCCGCTTGGATTCGTTCGCGACCGCGTCGCTCCACACGAAGAGCCCCGAGTTCCCGCCCGCCGCCATGTGGCGCCATTCGACGTGGATCAGGAAGTTCTCGTAGCGCTTCTCGCTGCGCATCACCCCGATCGGCTTCCCCGTGCAGACGATCAGGCCGTCGCGGACCGACCAGGTGTCCGGGGCGCAGTTGACGTTGACCCAGCCGCTCAGGTCCTTGCCGTTGAAGAGGTCGCGCCACGCGGGCGCGTCCTGGGCGACGGCGGACAGCGAAAGCAGCGCGAAGGCGGCGAAGCGGACGATCATGGGCGGTTCCTCCTGATCCTAAGTACGATCAAGGAGGCCTCTCGACGTCCGGATGCGTTGATAAAATGACCGCGTCAGTTTATCAACGCTAGGGACGCCCGACGCTCCGGTACGTGAAGCCCCGGGCCCGGATCTGCTCCGGCTCGAGGAGATTGCGGCCGTCGATGATCAGCGGATGGGCCATCACGGAGCGGAGGCGGTCGAAATCCAGCCGCCGGAACTCGTCCCACTCGGTCAGGATGAGCGCGCACTCGGCGCCCCGCGCGGCCTCGTACGCCGTCGAGCACACCGTCGCCCCGGGGAGCAGCGTCCGCACGTGCCCGTTCGCGCGGGGGTCGTAGGTGCGGAGCGACGCCCCGAGCGCCTCCAGGCGGCGGGCCACGGTCACGCTCACCGATTCGCGGAGGTCGTCGGTGTTCGGCTTGAACGTCAGCCCCAGCGCGGCGATGACGCGGCCCTCGCAGCCGCGCAGCTCCGCCGCCACCTTCGCGACGAAGCGGTCCCGGGCCTCGCGGTTGATCCGCTCGACCTCCCGCAGCAGCCCGAAATCGTAGCCCAGGTCGCGGGCGATCGCGTTGAAGGCGGCGACGTCCTTCGGGAAGCACGACCCGCCGTAGCCGATGCCCGCCCGGAGGAAGGCGTGGCCGATGCGGGGGTCGAGGCCCATGCCGCGGGCGACGTCCATCACGCTCGCGCCGGCCCGTTCGCAGATCTCCCCGACGGCGTTGATGTAGGAGATCTTGAGGGCGAGGAACGAGTTCGACGCGTGCTTGATGAGCTCGGCGCTGCGGATGTCGGTCACCACCAGCGGGGCGTCGAACGGCGCGTAGATCTCGCGGAGAAGGCGCTCCGAGCGCGCGTTGGAGACCCCGATCACGACGCGGTCGGGGCGGAGGGCGTCCTCGACGGCCGCGCCCTCGCGGAGGAACTCCGGGTTCGAGGCGAGGTCCACCTCGGCCTCGGGCGGGGCGAACTCCGACAGCGTGGCGCGGAGGCGCTCGCCGGTATTCACCGGGACGGTGCTCTTCTCGACGACCAGCCGGTAGTCGGTCAGCGAGCGCGCGATGTCCCGGGCGACCGCGTCGACGAAGGCGAGGTCCGCGCCGCCCTCCGGCGTGGCGGGCGTCGGGACGCAGATGAACACGACGCGGCCGAAGGCGACGGCCTCCGCGGCGCTCGTGCCGAAGCTCAGGCGGTCGGAGCGGCAGCCGGCGTGCACCAGGGCGTCGAGCCCCGGCTCGAAGAACGGCAGCTTTCCTTCGCGCAGGCCCTGGATCTTCTTCAGGTCGCTGTCGACGCAAAGCAGGCGATGGCCGCGGTGGGCCAGGGCCGCGCCGGTGACGAGGCCGACGTGACCGCTGCCGATGATGGAAATATCCACGGTCCCTCCCTCCCCCTGTCCGGGGAACCCAACGGGAGAGCGGAACCGGGGCGGGCCGTTTTGTTATGCGCCAGGAATCAGACGGGGCCGTCGAGGTCGACCAGGCGGCGGACCTTCTCGCGGATCTCGCCTTCCTGCTCCTGGACGAACTTGCCGAACATGTCCTCCCAGGTCTTGAGGAGGTTGAGGATCTGGCGGAAGCAGGCGGTGGCGGTGACGCGCTGGAGCTCGCCGACCGCGCGCGACAGCTCCTCGCGGTCGGGGGCCTTCTTGGAGCGGGAGGCGCGCTTGTAGAAGCCGGTGAGGATCATCTCGAGGATGTCGGGGGGCAGGAAGCCGGCCAGCTCGCGGCCGAGGCGCCGCAGGCGCTGGAGCTCCTCCGGTTTGAGCTCGCGGCCGTAGGCGCCGGCCTGGCCGACGAAGCACTTGGAGCAGAACCAGGAGCCCCAGAGGTCGACGCCCTCATGGGCCTCGAGCTCGACCGAGCAGGCGCCGCAGATCCGCGAATCCCGTTTCATGGCCGGGGAGTATACGCCCCGGGCGGGGGGTCGGTGAAACACCTATTTTCCCTTCGCACCTCGTGTTTTTGCATTTCACTCCCTAGAATAACGACGCTTCACTGTAAGCGCGCGATGGGTGGGAAGGCCCCGCCGGACCCTGGAGGATGTGCCAGGGAGGACCGGCGCGGACACCGGGATGGCGGGAGGAGCGATGAACCGGGAGAGCATCCTGCTCGTTGAAGACGACGCCGACGAAATCCACCTCATGAAGCGGGCGCTGGCGAAGGCCGGGCTCAGCAATCCGTTGAACGTCATCACCCACGGCGGTGAAGTCATCCCCTACTTCGAGGGGAAAGGGCCGTACGCCGACCGCACCCAGTATCCCCTTCCCGGCCTGGTCTTCCTCGACCTCAAGCTGCCCGGCATCTCGGGCCTTTACCTGCTCGCCTGGATCAAGGGCAACCCGGACCATCGTCACATCCCCGTCGTTCTGTTCACGTCCTCCGACGATCCGGAGGATCTCCGGCGGGCCTACCAGTTCGGCGCGAACTCCTATCTGATCAAGCCGATGGAGTTCGTCGAGTTCGTCGAGATGATCAAGGTCACGGGCACCTATTGGATCAACCTCAACAGCACGCCGACGACGGTGCGCCGCCGCAAACCGGTCGCCAGTTCCCGCGCCGCCGCGAAGAAGGCCTGAGCTTCCTACGGGAAGCTCGCGATGAAGTCCCGCATCGCCGGGATCTGGCCGAAGGGCCGCAGGTGCTCGGGGATCTTTTGGGCGGGCCGCTCGACGAGCTCCTTGATGGTCGCGCGATCGTCGATCGACAGCTCGCAACCGAAGACGGGCTCGTGGTCCATCAGCGAAACCGCCACGCGCTGGACGTCGCTTCGCGTCACCGGACGCCCCGCCAGGCGCGACAGATACGGGGCCGCCGTCTTCGCGTCGAGCCGCCGGTTGATGAAGTGCGCCGCCAGGCGCTCCAGGGAGGTCTCGCAGGCGGAGAAATGCAGTTCCTTCAGGTGGAGCGGCACCGGGCACTCGTGGCGCTTGAACCAGTCGGACGTCCCGTGCCGTTTCCGGATCTCCCCGAGGCCTCGCTCGAGGGCGTCCTCCGACAGATCGAAGGCCCCGCCGCACAGCGCTTCGTACAAGGTCATGCGCGCCACCACGCTCAAGGAGCCCACGACTTTCTCCAGATAGCGGTCGGCCCGCGTGGCGTTCTGTCCGAGCAGGTACTCGAAGTAGTAGATCCGCTTGATGAGGCCCGGCGTCAGGTCGCGTCTCTGGACCGCCAGCCCGTCCGGGAAGTGCTCCCACTGATAGAGGCCGGGCTCGTTGATCGTTTTCAGGCAGAGGGTCACGGTCGGCTTTTCCAGGTGGATCACCCGGTGGGTCAGCTTCTCGCCGGGCAGGATCGTGTGGACGTCGCCCGTCTCCATCAACTCCATTCGCGGGACGCCCGGATCGCAGCGCATCACGCCCGGAGCGATCCGCCGCGACACCTTCATCCGGTACGTTTCGTGCAGGGACCTGCCGTGCAGCACGCGGAAGGCGCCGCGGAATCCGTGGCTGTGAATGGACGTGTCGCAGGTGACCCAGAAGTAGAGGTCGAGGACGAACCACCCGTTGTTGAAGAGCGTGAGGGGCGGCTGTCCGAAGGTGTTATGCAGGCTGACCTGCTCGGGGAGCGCCTCCAGCATCCATCGGGCCAGGCTCTCGTCCAGCCGCTCCTGGCTCAACCCGTACTCAAACTCCTGGAGCAGCCGCGTCGCGATTTCGGGAAACCGGCCGAGCCTGTTCTTCGCCCCGGCGCACTCGCGTTCCGCCCGTTTCACGAGCCGTTGGAAGGGGTTCATCGTCCCGGATCATAGCGGATCCCGCGTCAGGGAGGCAGGATTCCCCGGCCGCGAAGCCAGGCGAGCGACTTCGCCTTCCACTCCTCCCAGATCGGGCCCTTGCAACCGTTAAAGCCGTGGCCGCCGGTCGGGAATTCGAGGTACTCGACCGGCACGCCCCGCGCCCGCATCGCCGCGACCAGGGCCCGGCTGTTTTCCGGCGGCACGGGCGCGTCGTCCGTCGCGTGGGTGACGAAGGCGGGGGGCGTCCGGTCCGTCACATGGAGCTCGTTCGAGTGCGCCTTCACGAGGTCGGGGGACGGATCGGCGCCGAGCAGCTCCTTCTTCGACCCCGCGTGGGTCTTCTCCCCCATCGTGACGACGGGGTAGACGAGCACCGCGAAGTCCGGCCGCGCGTCCGCCGTGAAGCGCGTGGCGGCGCTGGAGGCGACGTGCCCGCCCGCGGAGAAGCCGAGGATGCCGACGCGGCGGGGGTCGACGCCCCAGTCCCGCGCGTTCGCCCGCGCGACGCGGATCGCCTGCTGGGCGTCGAGCAACGGGACTCCGGGGCGCCCCTTCGGGAGTCGGTACTGGAGCAGAAGGGCGGCGATGCCGTTTTCATTGAGCCAGGCGGCGATCGGCCAGCCTTCGCGGTCCATCACGTGCCGGATGTAGCCGCCGCCCGGGCAGACGACCCACGCGACCCCCGTCGCGATTCTCGCGTCGGGGAGATGGACTTCGAGTTCCCGATCGACCTCTTCGGTCGTGCCGTCCCCGACGGGGGCCGGCCCGGTCCAGAGCCTGACCTTGAGGACGCGCGCCCCGACCGCCGCCGGCCCGGCGCAGGACGTCGCGAGCAGCGCGAGCGTGAGGGCGGCGAAGCGGATCATGGGGGGATCCTACGATAAAAAAAAGGCGCGAGCCTTTCGACTCGCGCCTTTGGTGCTGATAGCGGGGGGAGGATTTGAACCTCCGACCTCCGGGTTATGAGCCCGACGAGCTACCAGGCTGCTCCACCCCGCGCCGAGGGGGTCCGACAATCGAACCCGCGTGGCTCTGGGTGAGGCAGTGACATTATAGGAAGGCGCCCTCCGACGTCAACAGGTTCCTTCGACGAGTATCATAGGAGCGCCATGTTCGACTGCCCCGGCTGCCGACGTCCCGAGCTCCAGGTCCGGTCGAGCTTCGATCTGGGCGGCGACGACGCATGGGACGAGGTCGCGCTCCAGATCCTGAGCTGCCCCTGCGGCTTCCGCGCCGTCGGCGTTTATCAGGAATCGCGGCGCGGAGCCCTCGACAGCGAATGCGTCGATCACCGCGGATACCGCGCGGACGACGAGCGCCTGCGGGAGGCGGAAGCGCTCATCCGCGACCGCGCCGCGCCGGGGGCCCGCGACCTTCTGGGCCGGCTGGGGCCGTCCTTCGGCCTTAGTGGTTGAAGAGGAACTCGCTCGTGTTCAGGAGCGTCCAGATCAGGTCCTCGTAGCCCGACGTCAGGCTCGACTTCGTCACGTGCGCCTTCCAGCGCGAGAGCTCCTTGTCCGACGGCGTCCGCGTCAGCGTGGACAGGTAGATCGCCTTGATCCGGGCCTCGGGCGTCGCGTGCTTGTTCAGCAGCTCCCCGAGCGCGCCGAAGCGCTGGGAGGACGTCGCCGTCCCCACCACCGGGCTGTTCATCATCAGCAGCGCCGAGGGGATCGTGCCGGCGAAGTCGACGATCTCGTTGCCCTCGTCGTCGCCGAAGTTCGAGCGGAACTGGTTCAGCAGGCCGAAGAGCGCGCGCTCCCGGCCGTCGAGGCCGCCGCCCGGCATCGCCTTCCGGTCCCGGCCCGCCCGGGCCGTCGGCGCGTCCCCGAGGTTCGTCGCTTCCATCAGCGAGCGCAGGATCTGCTCCGGCGACAGCGAACGCACCCGCTGGATCGCGAACCACTTCTCGGTCGCCGGGTCGCGCTCCTTGGACGTCGACTTCGACGTCAGCTGGTACGCGTCCGAGCCCGCGATCGCCTGGATCAGCCAGTGGTTGTCGTACTTGTGGGCGATGAAGTCCTTCGCCAGCCCGTCCAGCAGCTCCGGGTGGGTGGCCTTGTTCTTGGCGTTGAAGTCGTCGACCGGATTGACGATGCCCGCGCCGAAGAAGTGCGCCCAGACCCGGTTCACCTGCATCTTCGCGAACTGGAGGTTGTCCGGCGACGTCATGTACTTCGCGAAGGTCGCCCGGCGGGCCTCCCCCGCCACCGCGCCCTGGCCGGTCACGAGGAACGACGCCTTGACGGGGCCGCCCTTCCCGTCGGGGATCGAGAGGTCGCCGCCGCCGCCGGGCATCCGACGTCCCGGTCGCGCCGCCGCCGCGGTCCGCTCGCCGTCGCGGTCGCCCACGACGACGTAGTACTCCGGCCGCTTCATCGGCTCGGCCGGCTTCTTCTCGCCGGGCTTCGCCTCGGCCCGCTGGGCCTTCATGTACTCCATCATGGCCTTCTCGTCGAAGGCCTGGCGCCGGGCGGTCACGTTCCCGAAGAACGAGGCCATCCCGTAGAACTCTTCCTGGGTCCACTTGTCGAAGGGGTGGTCGTGGCACTGGGCGCACTGGATCTGCACGCCCATGAACGAGCGGGTCAGCTTGCCCACCAGCGCCAGCGGGAAGTCCTTCCCCGCCTCGCGCTGGATGTTGTAGACGTAGCCGGCCAGGCCGACGTCCTCGATCTTGTTCTCTTCCATCTCCTTCGACATCCCCGGCCGCTCCGTCGTGCTGCCCTTGACGGTGATGACGCGGCGCGCGAACTCGTCGTGCGGGACGTTCTTGGCGAGCATGGCGTGGATGTCCTCGGTGGCCTTGAGGCGCACGCCCTGGTCGCGCTGGTCGTTGTCGAAGCCGACGATCACGCCGCTCCAGACGTCGCCCCAGTGCTTCGCGTAGCGCTCGTCCTTGCAGAGGGCCTCGATGAGCTGCCTGCGCTTGCTCATGGCCTTGTCGTCCAGGAACTTCTGGGCTTCCTCCAGCGAGGGGATGACGCCCACGATGTCGAGGTAGACGCGCCGCACGAACTCCGCGTCGTCGGAGCGCTTGGCCGCCTTGAGGCCGGCCTCGTCCCACTTGGCTTTGATGTGCTGGTTGATGAGCGAGGTGCCGGAGAGCGGAGCGGTCTGGGTTTCCTGGGCCGTCGCCACGAGCGCCAGCAGGACCATCGCGAGCGTGCGCATAGCGGTCTCCATCAATCCGACAAACTCTAAACCGGCCGAATATGACGAAGTTGCGGAGAAAATGGGCAATGACCGCAACCTCGGCCGGAACCCTGGGTTAGTTGGATGTACTGACGGGGGTAACGCCATGGCTTGCAAAGATTGCCCGGAAGACCGCCTCGGCCTCTCGCGCCGGACGCTGCTGCGCAACTCGGTCGGCGGCTTCCTGGGCTACGCGCTGGCCCGCAACGCCGATCCGAACCTCCTCCTCGCGCAGGAAGGCACCCGGGCGGCGGGCAAGTCGCTCATCGTGCTGTGGATGTCGGGCGGCCCCACCCAGTTCGAGACCTGGTCGCCCCTGGAAGGCCGCGAGAACGGCGGGCCCACCAAGGCGCTGGCGACGTCCGTCAAGGACATCCAGTACGCGGACAACATGAAAGTCTGCGCGACGCAGGCCGAGCACATCGCGGTGGTCCGCTCCATGTCGTCGCGCGAAGGCAGCCACGAGCGCGGCCGCTATCTGCTCCACACCGGCTACGTCCCCACCGGCACGGTCATGCATCCCAGCCTCGGCGCCATCACGGCGATGGAAGTCGGGCGCAAGGAGCTCGACCTCCCCAACTTCATCTCCGTCGGCGGGACGACCGAAGGCGCCGGCTTCCTCTCCCCCGAGTACAACCCGTTCACCGTCAACACGGGCGGGCGTGGCAACGGCGGCGACCGCCGGGCCGGGGCGGGCGGCAGCGGGATCCCGAACATCGCCTACGGGACGGGCGTCGACAAGAACCGCTTCCGCGAGCGCATGAAGCTCCTGCAGGAGCAGGAAGGCGACTTCGAGAAAGAGCACGCGTCGGACGAGGTCACGCGGCACAAGACCGCCTACGCCAAGGCCGACAAGCTGATGCACACGCCGCTCCTGGAGGCCTTCGATCTCTCCAAGGAAAAGGCGGACCTCGTCACGGCTTACGGCGACAACCCGTTCGGCAAGGGCTGCCTGCTCGCCCGCCGGCTGGTCGAGCGCGGCGTCTCCTGCGTCGAGGTCAATCTCGGCGGCTGGGACACGCACCAGGACAACTTCACCCGCGTCGCCCAGAACTGCAAGCAGCTGGACCCGGGCATGGGCACGCTCATCAAGGACCTGAACGACAAGGGCCTGCTGAAGAACACGATGGTCCTCTGGATGGGCGAGTTCGGCCGCACGCCCAAGGTCAACGGCAACTCGGGCCGCGACCACTATCCGCGCGCGTGGAGCGTCGCCCTCGCGGGCGGCGGCATCCAGGGCGGGCGCGTCGTCGGCGCCACCGACAAGGACGGCGTCGAAGTGAAGGACCGCCCCGTCACCGTGCCCGACCTCTTCGCGACGGTGTACTCGGCGATGGGCGTCGACTTCAAGAAGAAGAACGTCTCGCCGCTCGGACGTCCGATCGCGCTGTCCGACAACGGGGTTCCGGTCAAAGAGCTGCTTTCGTAAGCGGCCGCGGGCCGCTTAGCGCGAAACGTAGCCTCTTTTCGGCACTTCCGTCCCTGCTTCCCCGGGACGTCGAGCGGCACGCCGTTTGCTCCCTCCGGCCTTACTCCGTGGCAGGCCGGCCGGATCGCGACGCGCGAGCCGTCACCGCCGGATCGCGGTCCGGCCGGCTGATTTCGACGGCGACCCGCGCCAGCAGCGCGCTCAGGCGGCGGGCCAGGAAGTAGCTCGACGCCCGCAGTTCCTCCAGCTCGTTCGCGGGGGCGAGCTCGAGCAGGGCCTCGATCTTCCCGTCTTCGTAGGGCTGGTCGCGCATCAGCGACTCGTGGACGTACTCCGCCCAATCCCGGAGCTCCGCCAGGCGCCGCACCACGTGACGCGCGTCCACGACCATGAACTCCGGATCCGCGAGCGCGGCGGACGTCGCGGCCGAAAAAGAAAACGCCCTCCGCTTTCGCGGAGGGCGTTTCCGGTGAACGCGGTCTTTCAACCGCGCCAAGTCTGACAGACTACAGCAGTCTATCTCCATTCGTCGCGACAAATCAAGACGGCGGAGGGCGGAGGACTCGAACCTCATGGCCCGTCACCGAACCACCCATGGTCTGTCAGACTTGGGCCCCGACTCGGGGCTTCACCCTCCAGCCATCGGGTGAAGCATCGCAAGCGGCTTGCCATCCGGCCCCCTTCTCAAGCTCCGGAGCGGGACCACGAGGAATTGGGTAAGCGTTACGATTCGTAACATCGGCGCCTGAAATGCGAACGCCCTCCGCTTTCGCGGAGGGCGTCGCTGGAAAGCTCTTTCGATCAGACCTTGGAGGAGATGTTGACGAACGTGTGGACGTGCGGCAGGACGCGATAGTTCCACACGAAGCCGGGGCCTTCGAGCCGCCAGAAGTGCCACGACCGCCGCTTGATCTCCTTCTCGGCGTCTTCCTTGTAGAAGGCCATGTGGAGTTTTTCGAGGCCGCCGTTCGCCTTGATCGTCCGCATCACTTCGTCGCCGTCGGCCTTGCGATAGGGCGCGAGCAGGTCGCGCATCGTCTTCTCGACGAGCCCCTTCTGCTCCGCGCTGAGCTCGGCCGCGGCGATGCCGGGCATCGCCTGGCCGGCGGCGCGGAACTTGATGGACTCGGCGCCTTCGCCGGGCGTCCCCACGATGATCGCCTGCTTGCGCTGCGCCTCCGACAGGGAGTCGAAGACCTCCAGCGCCGTGTAGGTCTGGTGGTTGAAGACGTTGTTGTCGCTGTAGCCGTTCGGCGTGTGGCCGTAATACAGCGGGCCGCCGAAGGCCGGGCCTTCCACGGTGTCGCCGTCGCAGCGGATCGTCAGGTGGTGGCCCGAGAAGACCCAGGTGAACTTGCCCTTCGAAGGATCGCCGAAGATGTTCGCGCCGCAGTTCTCGAAGGCCTTCGAGGCGTCCCACGTGCCGCCCCGGGTCATCATGTGCCAGCCCTTGTCGTCGGAGGCGATCGACCGCAGGATCCGCTGCACCAGCTCCTGCTGCGGCTTCGTGTAGGCCTGGCCGATCGTCTTGCCCAGGGCGGCGTTGTAGATCTTCAGGCGCGCGTCGCTCTCGAAGGGCATCACGACGTCCTTCTTCTGGTCGTCGCTCAGGCCCGCGTGGAGCTCCTTGATGAGCTCCTCGGCGGTCCGGTCGGGCTTGTCCTGCGCGAAGGCCGGAAGCGCCGCCATGCCGGCCAGCGCGGCCGCGCCGCGAAGGAAGTCGCGACGATCCACGGCCTCCGCCGGAACCATGTCGCCGCAGTCGGGGCATTTATCGGCCATGGGGTGCTCCTTTCAGGTCTTCTCTAATGATACGCCGCCGGGCTATCGGAAAAGCGGCGCGGCGGCTTTCGGGACGTCGCGCCGATAGTCCTCGCCCAGGACGGCGGCGACGGTGGCGGCGACCTGGGCCTGGGTGAAGGACTCCTTCGCTTCGCCGGCCGGGGGGAGGTCGGGCCCCAGGGCGGCCAGCCAGATCTTCTCGGCGCCGTCGACGTCCTTGCCGTGGTCGCGCCACTTCGTGCCCTCGACGCCGCGGCCGTGGTCGGTCGTCACGAGCAGAGTGGTGCGGCCGGCGTACTCGGGCATGGCCTGGAGAGTTTCCCAGAGGAGGCGCAGGTAGTCGTCGGAGCGGCGGGCGGCCTGGAGGTAGCGGTCGTAGCGGCCGGCGTGCGCCCACTCGTCGGTCTCGCCGAGCGAGATGTAGAGCACGCGCGGCTTGCGCGCTTTCAGGTAGTCGAGGGCCGGCCGGAACGCGAGCATGTCGTAGGTGCAGCCGTTCCAGGGCGTGGGAATCTCGCGCAGGAGGTCTTCGTAGCCCTTCGCGGCGGGCCCGATCTCGCCCGCGAAGGTCGGCAGGCCGCTGCGCTCCTTGTTGAAGATCGACGGGAAGACGTCCCAGCAGCAGAACGCCGCGACTTTGCCTTCGAAGCCGGGGCGCTTCGACAGCCACTCGAGCACGGTGGGATTCTCGTTGGGGATCTTCTTGTTGCTGTCGATCTTCGGATCCGGGAAGCCGCTCAGGAGCTCGCCGTACCCTGGGTAGGAGAAGTTGAGGCCGTTGGTGACGCGGCCGCGGAGCAGGCGGCCGTCGCGCGCGACCACGCTCCACAGGAACGGCAGTAGCGCCTCGCGTCGCTCCCGGGCGGTCTCGCGCCAGAAGGCTTTCCGGAGCTCTTCGTCCTTGGGGGGCAGCAGGCGCTGCTCCGCCCCGGTGAAAACCTCCTCGGGGCGGAAGCCGTCCCAGGTGACGAGCACGACGTTCTCGGTCTTCCGCTCCGCCTGCGGGAAGAGCGCCAGGAGCAGCAGGAACGCGGACGTCGTCATCGACCCTCGGCGATCTACGGTCCTTCGATGCCGATCTGATGCCCGTCGGGATCCGTGAAATGGGCCACGCGGATCCCCGGGCACGGCGTCAACGGATCGCTCAGATTGGACACCTCGCGGAGCTGAAGGGCGCGGTAGGCGGCATCGAAATTTTCGACCCGGAAGCCGATTTGGGGCGGGTCCTTGGGCGGGGACGTCGAGCGCCCCCCGTGCAGGCAGAGCAGGACGCCCCGGGTCTCGAGCTCGGCCCAGCCGCGTTCCCGGTGGCGGACGGGGATGCCCAGGGTGTCGGCGTACCAGCGGGCGGTGCGTTCGACGTCCCGCACGAAGAGGATGATCCGTTCGACGGCCGACAGCGCGGGCATGGAGCTCTTGGGCGCCGGCTTGCGTGAAGCCATGTCTCCCCCTCCTCTCACCTTGCGGCTGTTCAACGAATCGATACCACGCTCCCCAAGATCCCGCAAGTGAATTACGGCGCGGGCCGGACTTCCTGGACCTGATCCTGGTTCGGGGCAGGGATTTCCTTGCCCGTCGCGTCTGGTATGTATAGGATTTCAGGGATCGAGGGGAGAACCCGGACCATGAAAAAGGCCGTGCTTTCGCTGGCGCTTCTCATCTGCGCCGCCACCGCCGCCGAGGCGCAGGTCAAGAACCGCTGGCGCCTGCAGTGGTCCAACGAGAAGCCCCAGCTCTACACCTACCGCACGCCCGACGACCGCTACCAGAACTTCTGGTACGTCGTGTACACGATCGAGAACGTCGCCGAGATGAACGGCGAGGAGATCATCCCGCTCATCTTCGACATCCTCCTCTACACGGAGTCGGGCAAGGAGCTGCAGAACGACTTCCGCAAGGTCGACGAGGCCGTCATCAAAGAGGGCCTGGAGAAGCCGCGCCGCGCGGAGGCCCTCAAATACGGCCGCTTCTACGCCAACGTCATCGATCCCGAAGTCGAATACAAGATCATCGAGAAGCACGCCCGCATGGGCAACCGCTCCGACGGCATCGTCCGGGAGTCGATCGAGGCCCTCAAGAAGGGCTTCGCCGACGAGCCCCCCGCCGACATGAAGGGCAAGTGGAAGAAGGGCGACCGCCTGTACCTGAACCCCCGCGAGATCCGCGAGGCCCGCTTCATCCAGCCCGGCCAGAAGCTCCACGGCATCGCCATCTTCAAGAACGTCGACCCCCGCGCCCAGGTCTACGAGCTCCACGTCGCCGGGCTCGCCGACATCGTCAAGATCACCCTCGTCACCGAGGACGAGTGGAAGATGGAATACGAGCCGATGACGCTCAAGGTCCGCTACTTCCGCCAGGGCGACGCCTTCGAGATCGAGAAGGACGTCCTCCTCCGCCAGGCCAAGGCCCCCGAGTACGTCATCAAGAAGATCGGCCCCGTCGCCTCGAAGGACACCGTCGACAAGATGGTCAACGGGCTCGTCGACGCCCTCAAGCGCGAGAAGGACTGGCAGGAAGCCAACGCGAAGCCGGAGGACGTCGAGAAGGCCCGCGCCGCGGCGGGTGTCGACACGCTCGACGGCCGCATCATGTCGATGGTCTTCGGCGTCGCGACGAACATGAACTTCGCCTACGACGGCACCAAGACCATCCTCGAGAACGAGCGCGCCATCTGGCGAATCCACGAGTGGTGGCTCACGAACCGCTCGAAGCTCGTCTTCGACGAGGCGGTGAACCGCTTCGTCGTGAAGGACGACCCGCTGCCGGGCACGGTGATCGAAAAGCAGTAAGTGTTATCGTTTTAGCCTGACTAGAACGTTATCACTTCATGGGCGATCCCGTCGCGGCGCTGAAGCTCGGCCGCTTCACCGCGGGAGGCGCCGAGCTCGTCCTGGGCCTGACCTACGCCGAGGTCTTCAAGCGCGTTCCCGGCTTCCCCGAGCGTCCGCGGACCTTCTGGGACCTGGACGACGGCGGGATCGGCGAGGCTTTCGCCTGGAAGGGCGATTTCCTGGACCTGAAGGGCGTCCCGACGGATTGGCTCTTCCATCGCGGCCAGCTGCGCCAGGTCAACGCCACCGACCTTGAAGACGTCGGCTACGACAACGACGCCGCCCGCCGCCGGGTCGAAACCCTCATCGCCGCCTGGACCGACCGCCTCGGACCGCCCGCGAACACGTTCGGCCTTCAGGGCCGCATGGAGCGCTCGTCGACCTGGACCTTCCCCGGGCTCCAGTTCCTGGCCTTCTTCGAAACGCGCACGCCGAGCGTCGGCTACTGCGTGAAGCGTTAGATCGTTATCACTTCGGCCAGACGTGCTTGCGCTCGCGGGTGCGGCGCATGATGTCGCGCACCCACGCCTTCCACTCCAGGCGGATCGCGCGGTCGCGGCCGGCGTAGGCGAAGAAGAAGCGCAGGCGGTCGGCCTTCGTGGCGGGCGCGCCCACCGCGGCGTTCAGCTGGGCGAGGTTCCACACGCGCTCGTCGCGCTCGACCTCGCGGAGGAAGTCGACGCGGTCCAGATCGATGATCCAGACGTCCTTCCCGCGCACCAGCACGTTGTTCGCCTTCAGGTCCCGGTGGAACACGCCGCGCGCGTGCATCCGCCGCACGACCCGGGCCAGGCAGAGGAGGAGGTCGCGCGACACCCCCCGCGCCTTCAGGTGCTCCCAGAGCGGCAGCGCCCCCTCGATCCACTCCCCCGCCACGCGGTCGCCCTGAACCGCCAGCAGCCGCGGCGTCGGAATGCCGCGCGTCTCCACCGCGAAGCCGTTGTACCAGAGGTCGCGCGCGCCCTCTTTCACGAAGGTTTTCGGATCGGCGAGCCAGAGTCGACGTCCCGGGAGCTCCTTGACCGTCTTCAGCGGGGCGGCGCTCAACGCCTTGCGCGCCTCGACTTCCGTGAAGGGCCGGCGCAGGATCAGGCCGTCGACCTTTTCGAAATCCGAGCCCGACTGCCGCGCCCGCGCCTGGCGGTCCAGCCAGTAGCGCTCGCGCGCGAGCTGGAATTCCCGAGCGACTTCTTGGACGTCGACGTCCCCATACGCGCGGAGAAAGCGGAGGACGTCGGTCTCACCCACCAGCGTGTAGAACGAAAGGATCGCGAAGGCGAGCGACTGTACTTTTTCGGCGGGCGTGAGCACGGAGAAGAGGGCGGCGCGATGGACGTCGATCAGCCAGAGCTTCCCTTCCGCGAGGAGCACGTTGCCGACATGAAGGTCGTCGTGGCGCAGCCCGGCGGCGTGCACGCGGCGCACGAGCGCGGCGAAGTCGCGCAGCAGCGGCCGGGTGAGCGGCACCGCGCGCAGCGGCAGGGCTCCGGGGATCTCGCGTGTGAAGAGGTACGTCTCGCGGCCTTCGCGGGCCCAGGCGACGGCCGTGGGGACGTCGAGCCCCCGCCGGGCCAGCTCGCCGAGGATCCGATGCTCGGAGAGCGCGCGATCGTGAAGCCAGCCGCGGACGCCCTGGACGAGGCCCGGATGCTTGAAGCGCTTGATGTAGAGGCCGTTCCAGCGGTAGACGGCGCGGACCCGGTTCTCCTTGACGACGTCGCCCTGGCCGGGGCGGGCGAGCCAGGCGCGGACGTCCGCCTCTCGATCGGCGACGGAGATCAGGCTCGACATGCGTCCGGATTCTATGGGTTCGACTCGCCGGATGCCAGGGTTGGCTCCCTCACCACAAGTGGGTTCTTCGCGTTGAACTCAACGACGGGCCCGTGATACGATGACCGCCGCTCTGACGCTTTCCACCGACATCGACGGCTTCGACCGGCTCCAGCTGGGCCGGCGGACGATCCTCGTCCGCCCGGACTGGAAGGGCTGCCTCGAGAAGGACCTGCTGGGCGACTTCTCCAGCGTGCCCGACGCCGCCCGCAAGATCTACGCGCACGGCCGGGTCCGCCACTTCTCGTACCGGCCCGAGGGCGCCCCGGCCCGCGTCTTCGTGCGGCGCGCCCGGCGCGGCGGCCTGCTCGGCGCCGTCCTCGGCGGGCTTTACGCGGGCACCGGACGTCCGCTGCAGGAGCTGCGGGCGGTCCAGGCGGCGCGCGCGGCGGGCGTGAGCGTCCCCGAGCCGCTGGCGGTGATCGCCGAAGAGTCGGTCGGCCCGTTCTACCGCCTGACGATCGTGAGCCGCGAGATCGAGGGGGCCTCCGACCTCCTGTCGCTCGCGGGCACGCTGCCGCCGGCCGGGAAGCGCGACCTCCTCCGCCGGGTCGCCGACGAGATGCGCCGGCTGCACGAGGCGGGCGTGTACCACGCCGACCTCACCATGAAGAACATCCTGGTGTCGGCGGACGCCGTGTACATCATCGACCTCGACAAGGCCCGGCTGCGCGCGCGCCGCGACGAGCGGCACGACGCGGAGAACCTGGCGCGGCTCAACCGCTCGATCGTGAAGCTCTTCGGCGGCCGCGGCGCCATCACCCGCACCGACAAGATCCGCTTCCTGCTCCGCTACCTCGGACGTCGCGACCGCGTCCGCGAGCTCTCCCGCCTCTGCGCCCAGGGCCTCTGGGCCCACCGCCTCTGGTGGACCCTCAGCGGGCAGAGCTGAGCCGGAGAAATCTGCCTGGCACTTTTCTCCACGGCGGTATACTCGGCCTTTCCATGAAAGTGCTGGTCAAGGCGTCCAACTGGCTGGGCGACGCGGTCATGACGCTGCCCACGCTGGTGTCGCTCCGGGAGATGCTGCCCAAGGGCTCGACGATCAGCGTGCTCACCAAGCCCGCGTTCGCGGAGCTCTACCCGGACTTCGCCGACGAGGTCCTCCTCCACGAGCGGGGCGGCGTGAAGCCCTGGCTGAACACCGTGCGCGAGCTCAAGGCGCGCAAGTTCGACACCGCGCTGCTCATGACCCGTTCGTTCAGCGCCGCCCTCCTCGCCTTCAGCGCGCGCGTGCCCCGCCGCATCGGCCACGGCAAGGCGATGCTCACCGACCCCGTCAAGCGCGGCGGCGGGCACCGGGTGCTCGACTTCCATCGCCTCCTCGAGCCGCTCGGCACCCCGCCGAAGCCGCGCGCCCCGAAGATCCAGGTGCGCACGGAAGCGCTCCGCTGGGCCGAAGACACCCTGCCCGGCGGGCCCTGGATCGGTCTCAACCCGGGAGCCACCTACGGCGCCGCCAAGCAGTGGTACCCCGAGCGCTTCATCGAGCTCGGCAAGCGGCTCGGCAGGAAGATCGTCGTCGTCGGCGGGCCCGCGGAGGCCGAGCTCGGCGAGCGCGTGGCGAAGGGCGTCGACGGCCTCAACCTCGCGGGCAAGACCACCCTGCCCCGCCTCGCGGCCGTGCTCGCGCGCTGCCGGCTCTTCGTCACGAACGACACCGGCCCGATGCACGTCGCCGACGCCGTGGGGACGTCGATGGTCGCCATCTTCGGACCCACCGATTGGATCGAGACGCCGCCGTTCGGGACGTCGCACACCATCGTGCGCCACGAGATCGAGTGCGCCCCCTGCAAGAAGCGGGTCTGCCCGCTCGGCCACCACGACTGCATGAAGAAGCTGGGCGTCGAGACGGTCCTGCGCGCCTGCCAGGAACGGCTGCGGTGAAAATCGCCCTGGTGATCCAGAAGTTCTCGCCGGCGGGCGGGGCCGAGCGCGCCTGCGCCAACCTCGCCCGGGGCCTGATCGAGCGCGGCCACGAGGTCCACGTGTTCGCGACGTCCATCCAGCCGCTGCCGGGCGTCGTGCCGCACGTCGTGCAGCCGGACGGGATCTTCGCCCACCAGGCGTTCGCCGCCAACTCGCGGCGCATGCTGGAGGCGGAGCGCTTCGACCTCATCCAGAGCTTCACGCGGACGTCGTATCAGGACGTCCTGCGCCTGGGCGGCGGGACGCACAAGGAGTACCTGATCCAGACCGACCGCGCGTACTCGGCGCTGGGGCGCTTCTGGCGGCGGATCCGGCCGAAGGAGCGCTACGAGCTGACCCTCGAATACGAGAGCTTCGCCCCGACGGCCTCCAAAGCGATCATCGCGGTCTCGCGGCGCGTGAAGGACGAGGTGATCCGCCACTACAAGGTGCCGGCGGAGAAGATCGACGTCGTGCACAACGGCGTGGACGGGAGCGAGTTCAAGCCGAGCGACGAGGCGCGGCGGCTGATCCGGAACCAGATCGGGCTGGCCGAGTCCGACTACATGCTGCTGTTCGTCGGGTCGGGCTTCAAGCGCAAGGGGCTGGACTACGCGATTCAGGCCGTCGACCGCGTCCCTTCCGCGCGGCTGGTGGTCGCGGGCGAAGGCCGCGCGAAGCCGCATCCGCGGGTCTTGATGGTGGGACGTCGAACCGACGTCGCCCATCTCTACGCGGCGGCGGACGCGTTCATTTTCCCCACGCTCTACGACCCCTTCCCGAACGCGACGCTGGAGGCGATGGCGTCCGGCATCCCGGTCATCGTGAGCCGGGTCGCGGGGACGTCGGAGATCATCGACGGCGACTCGATCGTGGTCGAGGAGCCGTGGAACATCGGCGAGCTGGCGGCGGCGGTGAAGCGCCTCGAGGATCCCCAGGTTCGCAGGCCGATGGGCGAGGCGGCGCGGAAGAAAGCGCTGACCCGGCCGATCGCGAAGGTCGTCGAGGAGACGCTGGCCGTCTACGCCCGCGTAACCGGTTCAGGTTCAGGTTCAGAAAATCCCCCCCTCCCCCCCCGGGGGGGCTAAAGCCAGCGCAGCAGGCGGCCGACGATGTAGCGGGTCGGCGATTGCTTCTCCGGATAAATGTGGTCGGACAGCGGCCACGTCCGGAGACAGACGAAGCAAATCGAACCTGTCCGCGCCGGGCCGACGTCGGGACCCGCGGCGACGTACTCCCCCAGCATCGGATGTCGGCGCAACTCGAAGCCGCGGCCGTCCGCCCGGAGAACTCGCACGAGCTCGTCGTTTGGACCGGGTACGGCGGCATAGAGCACGGCGCGCCGAGCCGAGCTGCAGCACGGGCCTTCACTTCGATTGTCGGGCCAGAGGACGAGCGCGGTGAGAAGAGCGATCACCGCCAGCGCCCCCCCGCCCAAGACCCACGCCCACTTCGGCATGCTTCCATTCTAACTCTCGCGATCGCGATGAGCAGGCAAGCCGGGCGGAACTACAGCAGCCGCATCAGGCCGCCGCGCAGTTGCCAGAGGAACCCGGAGTTTCGGGGCACCTTGAAGGCGTCCCAATCGACGACCCACGTGCGTCGACAGGATAAACAGACAGCGCCCGTTTCAGGTGGTGGGATGACACAGCCGCCCACCAGGACGAGACGGCCGTCCGGATTCCGTCGCAGATCGAAGGCGCAACCATCCACCGTGACTCGATCGATCACGGGGATGGACGAGCCTCCAATGCCCTGCAACCCGTACTCCACGGTAGTCAGCGACGTTTTGCATGAAGGGCAGTTCCCCGAAGCGGGCGCCAGCTCAGGGGGACTCATGGCCAGCACCAGCAATACGATGATCGAGAGAGCAACGGCCGCGGCGCTCCACAGGAGTGCCTTCATGAATTCATGATACCCGGCTGCCCCCCCGGGGGGCGGGGGGGGACTTTCTGAACCTGAACCTGAACCGGAACCTGATCCTGCGTTGACAATCCCAAGGGGCGTGACTACACTGCGGGCCAACGTTGCGGGGAACAACATGGCGAGGGGAACGGGTCCGGTCGTCGCGGTCATTCCAGCCCGGTTTGCCAGCACCCGTCTCCCCGGAAAACCCCTCCTCGCCGAAACCGGAAAAACCCTGATCCAGCACGTGTGGGAGGCGGTGCGCTCCTGCAAGGACGTCGACCGCGTGGTGGTGGCCACCGACGACGACCGCATCTTCCAGGCGGTGAAAGGCTTCGGCGGCGAGGCGGTCATGACCTCCCCGCGGCACCAGACCGGGACCGACCGGATCGCGGAGGCCGTCCGCGACATCGACTGCGCGAAAGTGATCAACGTCCAGGGCGACGAGCCCGAGGTCGAGCCCGCGCTGATCTCCCAGCTCTCCGGCCTGCTCGACCAGGGCGCCGAGATGGCGACCCTCGCGACGCCCTTCCAGAACACGCAGGACGCGCTGCTGTCCAGCCGGGTGAAGGTGGTGATCGACCGCCACCACAACGCCCTCTACTTCTCGCGCTCGCGCATCCCGTATTCGAACGGCAGCGGCCAGAATCCCGCGCTCCTGCACCTGGGCCTCTACGCCTACACCAAGGCGTTCCTCATGCGCTACGTGACGCTCGAAAGCACGGCCCTCGAGCACGCCGAACGCCTGGAGCAGTTGCGCGCGCTGGAGCACGGATATAAGATCAAGGTGGGCATCGTGAAGTGGACGTCGACGGGCGGCATCGACACCCCGGAAGACTATGCCGCCTTCGTCAAGAGGGTCAAAGGGGAGGGGGTTAAGTCATGACCAAGCACATTTTCGTCACGGGCGGCGTGGTGAGCTCGCTCGGCAAGGGCCTGACGAGCGCGTCCATCGGCCTTCTGCTCGAATCCATGGGCCTCAAGGTCGCGATGCAGAAGCTCGACCCCTACATCAACGTCGACCCCGGCACCATGAACCCGCACCAGCACGGCGAGGTCTACGTCACCGAGGACGGCCTCGAGGGCGACCTCGACCTCGGCCACTACGAGCGCTTCACCAACTCCGTCGTCAACCTCCACTCGAACTACACGACCGGCAAGATCTACAGCTCGGTCATCGCCAAGGAGCGCCGCGGCGAGTACCTCGGCAACACCGTCCAGGTCATCCCCCACATCACCAACGAGATCAAGGACGCCATCCGGCGCGTCGAGGGACCCGGGATCGACGTCGCCGTCACCGAGATCGGCGGCACGGTCGGCGACATCGAAAGCCTCCCCTTCCTCGAGGCCATCCGCCAGTACGAGATGGACGCGGGCCGGGGCAACGTCATGTACGTCCACCTGACGCTGATCCCCCTCCTCCACGCCTCCCACGAGATCAAGACCAAGCCGACCCAGCAGTCCGTCGGCAAGCTGCGCGAGATCGGCATCCTGCCCGACATCCTCATCTGCCGCACCGAGGTGACGATTCCCGACGAGGTGCGCGCCAAGATCTCGCTCTTCTGCAACGTGCCCAAGGAGGCCGTGATCGAGGAGAAGGACGTCGACTTCTCCATCTACCAGATCCCGCTCATGCTCTACGAGCAGAAGGTGGACGAGCTCATCGTCCGCAAGCTCGGCCTCGCCTCGAAGAAGCCCGACCTGACCCGCTGGGCGGAGATGGTCGAGCAGTACCGCAAGCCCGAGCACGAGGTCACGGTGGCGGTCGTCGGCAAGTACATGGAGATGCACGACGCCTACAAGTCCATCTACGAGTCGCTGACGCACGCGGGCAT
The DNA here is from genome assembly GCA_036383955.1 of Planctomycetota bacterium. Classification (GTDB taxonomy): domain Bacteria; phylum Planctomycetota; class MHYJ01; order MHYJ01; family JACPRB01; genus JACQFK01. The sequence goes on from DASVNH010000242.1 coordinate 40,852, forward strand.
CGCGAACCGCTGCAAGGTGAACGTCAAGAAGGTGAGCGCGGAGGACGTCGAGCGCCACGGCCTCGCCCGCTACATGGACGGGGTCAGCGGCATCCTGGTGCCGGGCGGCTTCGGCCACCGCGGCATCGAGGGCAAGATCAAGGCCGCGCAGTACGCCCGGGAGTGCAAGGTCCCCTACTACGGCCTCTGCCTCGGCATGCAGATCGCGTGCATCGAGTTCGCCCGGAACGTCTGCGGCCTGGCCGGCGCGAATTCGACGGAATTCGACGACAAAAGCCCCCATCCCGTCATCCACCTCATGGAGAGCCAGAGAGGCCTGACGACGAAGGGCGGCAACATGCGCCTGGGCAGCTATCCGTGCCGGATCGAGCCGGACAGCCACGCGGCGCGCGCCTACCAGAAGGATCTGGTGCAGGAGCGGCACCGGCACCGCTTCGAGTTCAACAACCAGTACCGCGACGTCTTCCGCGAGAAGGGCATGCGCTTCTCCGGCATCTGGCCCGAGGGCAACCTCGTGGAGATGGTCGAGATGGAGAACCATCCCTGGTTCGTCGCGGTGCAGTTCCACCCCGAGTTCAAGTCCAAGCCGGTCGCGCCGCATCCGCTGTTCCGCGGCTTCGTGAAGGCGGCGCTGGAATACTCGCGGCCGAAGACGGCCTCGGCCGCCCCCAAGGTGAGCGTATGAGCGACGAAGGCAAGAAGAAGGTCGACGAGGACTGGAAGCGCCGGGCGCAGCTCGAGCGCGAGGCGGACGCGGCCAAGGCCGGCGGCCCCAAGCCCGCTCCCGCGGCGGCGGCCGCAGCCGGAACCGGAACCGCGGCCGGGACCGAAGCCCCTCCCGCCGACAACGGCATCAAGGTCAATCCCCTTTTCCCCGGCCTCGTGGAGTCGCTGGCGTCCCAGGCCCTCATGTTCATGGGCGGCATGCGCGACCCCATGACCGGCCAGGTCATGCAGGACCTCAACCAGGCCCAGACCATGATCGACATGCTCCTCATGCTCGAGGAGAAGACCAAGGGCAACCTCGCCACCCAGGAAGCCGAGATGCTCAAGCAGGTCCTCGACGAGCTGCGCACCCAGTTCGTCCGCGTCGCCAATCCCGCCCCCCGCGTTCCCAAGCCGCCCATGATGGGCAACCGTCCCCCGGGACGATGAGACGCCTCGCCGTCGGCCTCGCCCTCCTGGCGGCGTGCGATTCGGCCGACGGCCCCGGCGACCCCGATCCCGTCGTCACGGTCACGCCCGTGGATCCCGCGACGTCCGGCACGCTCCGCGGGAGCGTCGCCTTCAAGGGCACGCCGCCTCCCAATCCCCGGCTGGCCGTCGGCGGCAGCCCCGAGTGCGCCGTGCACCACGCGGGCGACGTCCGGGACGAGATCGTCCTGGTGAAGGACGGCCGCCTCCGCAACGTCTTCGTCTACGTCAAGGCGGGCCTCGAGGGCCGGGCCTTCGCGTGGCCGAAAGAGCCCGCCCGGATCGCCAACCGCGCCTGCCTCTACGTCCCCCGCGTCTCCGGCGCCCAGGTCCATCAGCCGATCGAATTCGTCAACGAGGACCCTTCGGACCACAACATCCACGGCTATCCGAGCGGCGGCGCGTTCAACCGCTGGCTGCGCGGGCGGGGGTCGTCGACGTCCCTCAAGCTCCGCCGGCCCGAGGTGATGATCAAGCTGCGCTGCGACATCCATCCCTGGATGGTCGGCTGGCTGGGGGTGGTCGCCCATCCGTTCTTCGCGGTCACGGGCGAAGACGGGAGCTTCTCGTTCGCGGGGCTGCCGCCGGGCGAGTACGAAGTCGCCGCGTGGCACGAGAAGTACGGCGAGAAGACCCTGAAGGCGACGCTCGGGCCGAAGGGGGACGTCGCCCTCGACTACGTCTTCTCGCCCTGAACGAACTCGCGGCCGACCTTCGGCGCGATGTGCAGAACGAGGTGGACCGCGATGGCCACGCCGACGAGCAGGACGACGGCCATCATGATCAGGTCCCCCGTGGCGCTCTTCATCGCGAAGTGCTGCCGCGCGCCCATCCCGAAGAGCATGGGCAGGCTGAGGTAGGTGTTGATCTTGGAGACCTTCCCCGCCGTGGCGACCAGGGCGTCGAAATCGGCCGGCTTCTCCCGCTGCCCCGCCAGCGACGCGAGGATCACCCGCTGCCGCGGCCAGATGACGAACCAGACGTTGAACCACATGATCGCGCCGAGCGTCATGCCGAACGTGATCCAGCGGTCGGAGCTCACGCTGAACCAGTCCCGGAAGCCGCGGTCGCCGGCGATCAGCTGCTCGTAGATGAGGTAGAACAGCCCGGTCGCGAGCGTGATCATCGCGCCCCAGCGGAACCACCACAGGGCCCGGCCGCGGATCTGCGGGACCACCGCTTTCTTGATGTCGGGCGTCAGCGACTTCTCGTAGTTCGCCTGCACGAAGTTGAAGAAGTAGAGATGCCCGAGCCAGATGATCCCGAAGAGGATGTGCATCCAGCGCAGGCTGGCCGCGATGATCGCGTGCGTCGTGTTCATGGACTCCTATATCGGCGTAAGTGCCAAGAGCCAAGTACCAAGAACCAAGATAATCCCCCCCTCCCCCCCCCGGGGGGGGAGTTCCTAGGCACTTGGTTCTTGGCACTACTCCTTGGGGATTACGCTGATCATCCCGTTGGTCTCCAGGATCGCGTAGTCGATGCGGTCCAGGCGGGCGATCCCCCGCGTCTCCCGCGCCGACGCCAGGATGTCTGCCTCGTCCACCCGCTCCTTTTTCATGCGGTCGGCATGCATCCGCCCCTTCTCGATCAGGATCACGGGGACGTTGTCGAGGACCTTCTCGACCCCGTGGTGCCGCCGCTTCAGGAGGGACAGAAGGATGTCGATCCCCACGAGAGTGCCCACCGCCAGGAACGCGCCCGTGACCGACGGGTCCTGCCCGATGAGCCCCTCCTGGGTGCACTCCGACACGATCAGCAGCATGATGAAGTCGAAGGTCGTCATGTCCTTCAGCGTGCGCTTCCCCGAGACGCGGAAGATCAGCCAGAGCAGGACGTACATCGCCAGGGCGCGGACGATCACCTCCATGGCCCACCTCTCAGGGATAGACGAACTGGCGGACGTCGACCGCCCGGGCCGGCGACGTCCCGAAGCGCCCCGCCGCCTTCCCCACGCGGTGGTGCTGGATCTCCAGGCGGGCGTCGACGTCCCGCGTCCCGGCGAACGTGAACACGGTCCAGCCCGCCTCGGAGGTCACGCGCTCGGGCTCGGGCCGGACGCCGCGGAGCTTCACGCGGTCGAGCCATCGGTTCTCGATCCAGAGGGAGCGGGCGCCGGGCTCGAGGCGGACGCGGAGCTCGCCCTCGTTCTCCAGGCGGGCGAAGCGCTCGTACTCCACCGTCGCGGGCCCTTCGGCCCGGGCGCCGGAGAAGAGTCCCGGCCCCAGGAAGCCGAGGAGGCCCGCGGCCAGGAGCGCGGCCAACAGCACCCAGCCGACGCGCTCGGCGGCCCAGGAGGTCCGGGTGACGCGCAGGTCCTCGCCGACCTCGATCTCGCGGATCATTCCTCGCCCGTCAGCTCGCGCTTGCGGATGCTGAGGCGCTCCGCGACCTCGTCCCGGTCGTCGCGCGGGAGGGCGTCGAAGATCGGAAAGATCTGCTCCTGCTCCTCTTCCGCGTGATGGAGGACGTTGTCCTTGAGCACCTTGAGCTTGGCGTCGAAGTCCTCGTCGCCCGGCGTGAGGGGCTCCAGCTCCTGGAGGAGTTGCTTGATGAGCCGGTGCTCCTCGGCGGCTTCCCGGAGGAGGTGGCCGGCCTCCGAGTCGTCGGACGTCTGGATGGCCGGGTAGAAGATCTCCTCCTCGATCTGGGCGTGGACTTCGATCTCCTTGCGGAGGGTGTCGAAGATCGAGGCCTTCTGGCCCTCTTCCTCCTCGTCGGCCCTCTCGTACGAGAGGAAGAGCTTCTTGACGTTCTGGTGGTCTTCCTTCAGCAGGGCGGTGGCTTTGCGGACGCGGATCTTGGTGTCGGCCATGAGAGCGCTCCTTCAGCTTGAATCTTCAATGCTCCGAGCCAGGAGCGAGCGCGCTTGTTATGGACCGTAACGCGGCGCGTCCGAACCTCTTCCCTCTCCGGCGGTTTGAGATATGATGGCCGCTCACGCCTCCCGGTAGCTCAGCTGGATAGAGCGGCGGTTTCCTAAACCGCAGGCCGTGCGTTCAAATCGCACCCGGGAGACCATTTCAGGTCCAGGAGACAGGTCCAGGTCCAGGAGCTACAGGATCCGGGCGCCCGGAACCTGGGCGCCCCGGCCGTCGTACGATAGCCGGTTGCCTTCGACCGAGGCCCCCGCTATACTGTCCGGCCACAGAGGAGAATTGGAATGAAGACGCTCGCCGCCCTGCTCGCGCTGACGTTCGCCGCCGGTCCCAGCTTCGACGAGGCCAAGGCCGACAAGGCGAAGCGCGCCGACTACCTCAAGGCCGCCCTCGGCGGCGCGCCCCTCAAGGGCTTCTACATGCTGGGCGACGAGGCCTCGAGCAAGGCGGGCATGGACGCGGTGAAGGCCGAGTACAAGCTCGACGGCCGCGAGGTCTTCTTCAACAAGGAGATCAAGAAGGTCCTGGCGCCGACCGACGCGGCCGCCGTGCGCGCGGTGGTCTACTATCGCGAAGGCCTCGACCTGGGCGCCGCCCAGAAGGCCGGCATCCTCATGCTGGGCGACGTCTTCGCGCTGAGCAACGAGGACGAGGCCAAGAGCGTCCTCGAGGACTACGTCGTCACGTTCGTCAAGTACGCCGAGGGCGGCATCAAGATCGGCGACAAGGAAGTCGACACCCTCGTCCCCGCGCTCAAGCAGATCGCCTACACCAGCCTCATCAAGAGCCTCGCCCAGAACGTGCAGGCGGCGGCCATCCTGAGCGGCAAGCGGAAGGTGTCGGACGCCTTCAAGGCGGAGGCCGTCAAGGAGTACGCGGCCACCTACAAGCAGTTCCTCGCCGACCTCGCCAAGCAGAAGAAGATCTACGACGACAACAACGAGAACACGCTCCAGAAGGAGATCTGGGACTCCCTGGAGATGGTCAAGACCCACCTCGAGGCCTCGCTCCTCGTCAAGGACGGCGGCGCCGTCGAGTTGAAGAAGTAAGCGCCGCAACTCGACCTCCTGGGGCATCCTTAGGTCATGATCTTCACCCTCGCGCTTGCCCTGAGCGGAGTCGAAGGGCTGCTGGCCCAGGAGCCCCTGCCCGAGCGCTGGCTCTACTGCCAGACCAACCTCCAGGTGGACGCGAACGCGGACGCGCTCGACGTCCTCTGGCGCCGCGCCGCCAAGGCCGGCTACACGGGCGTGCTGCTCGCCGACTCCAAGGGGGCGAAGCTCAACGACGTCCCCAAGGTCTACTTCAAGAACGCCGAGCGGATGAAGGCCCTCGCGGCCGAGCTCAAGCTGAAGATCGTCCCCGCCCTGTTCCACATCGGCTACTCCAACGCGATGCTCTGGCACGACCCGAACCTGGCGGAAGGCCTGCCGGTGAAGGACGCGCTGTTCGTCGTGAAGGGCGGCGAGGCCCGGCTGGTCGCGGACCCGGACGTGGCGCTCAAGCCCAAGTGGGGCTGGATCGACGAGACCTTCGACGCCTCGTTCACCGCGAAGGATCCCGCCGGCAAGAACGCGCGCTTCTCGCAGAAGGTGAAGGTCAAGCCGTTCCGGCAGTACCACGTCAGCGTCCGCGTGAAGACCCAGGACTTCAAGGGCGGCGAGACCAAGATCCTCGTGCTGGGAAAGCCGGGCTCGCTCGTGCACTCGTATCCGGGGATCAAGCCCACCCAGGACTGGACCGAGCACCATGCCGTCTTCAACTCGCTCGAGAGCGAGGAGGTCGGTCTCTACTTCGGCACCTGGGGAGGCCAGAGCGGCACGATCCAGTGGGCGGATCCGAAGATCGAGGAAGTCGGGCTCCTGAACCTGCTCCGCCGCGACGGCTGCCCCTTCGAGATCAAGACGGAGGACGGCAAGGTCCTCGTCGAGGGCAAGGACTACCAGAAGGTCGTCGACCCCCTCCTCGGCTCGAAGCCCTACAACGGCTCCTACACGATCTGGCACGCGCCGCCCGCGATCAAGACCTCCCTGCCCGACGGGACGCGGCTGCGGGTGTCGTACCACCACACCGTCACGATCCACGACGGCCAGGTCGCCGCCTGCCCCTCGGAGCCGCGGACCGTGGAGCTGCTGCGCGACGAGGCGAAGCGGATGCACGCGCTCTGGGGCGCCAAGGGCTACATGATGTCGCACGACGAGATCCGCCAGCTCGGCTGGGACGACGCCTGCCGCAAGCGGAACCTCGACGCGGGCGCCATCCTCGCCGACAACGTGAAGACCTGCGTGAAGATCCTGAAGGAGACCAACCCGGGCGGCGAGATCTACGTGTGGAACGACATGTTCGACCCCCACCACAACGCGAAGAAGGACTACTACCTCGTACGCGGCGACCTGACCGGCTCCTGGGAGGGCCTGGACCCGGACGTGATCATCGTGGCGTGGTACTTCGGGAAGCGGGACGAGACCTACGACTTCTTCACCAAGCGCGGGCACCGCGTCCTCGCGGCCGGCTACTACGACGGCGATCCCGTCTCGAACGCGCGCGGCTGGGTCGAGGCCGCGAAGAAGCACCCGGGCAAGGCGGCCGGCATCATGTACACCACCTGGGAGCGCGACTTCTCCCACATCGAGAAGTTCATCGACACCGTCCGCGAGTCGCTCAAGTAACCGTTCACCACCGAGACACCGAGCACACCGAGCGACGGACGACTCACCACCAAGGGCACCAAGCACACGAAGTACGTCAGTAACAGAT